>NZ_SMKH01000132.1 GCF_004348515.1 Actinomadura sp. KC345
GGCCGTACTTGTCGAAGAGTTTCTGGGCGGCCGGTGTCGTCAGCCAGGAGACGAAGGCGTCCGCCGCCTCCTCGTGGTCGCCGCCCTCGACGGTCGCGGCGGGGTAGGCCGCGGTGACGTTCAGGTCCGCGGGGATCGGGACGCTGCTCGCGGCGACGCCCGCCGAGCGCAGGTCGGTGATGTAGACGATGCCCGCGTCCGCCTCGCCGGCGCGCACGCGGTCGAGGACGGCCCGCGCGCTGATCTCCTTCGAGCTCCACCGGACGGTCAGAGCCGCCTTCGTGAGGACCTGGCGGGTGTAGCGGCCCACCGGGACGCTCTCGGCGCCGACGACCACCCGCAGCCCCGGCCGGGCGAGGTCGCGCAGCTCGCGGATCCGGCGGGGGTTGCCGGGGCCGACCGCGATGGTGAGCGAGTTGTGGGCGACCGTCCGGCGGTGGTCGGTCAGGTGGTCGGCGGCTTCGTCCATGCTCGCCGCGTCCCCGGTCACGAGGACGTCTCCGGGGTCCTGGCCCGACAGCCGGTCGGTCATCTCGGGCATGGCGCCGAAGTCGAACCGGACCCTGACATCGGGATGCATCTGACCGTAGGCCGTCCCCACCTCACCGAAGACCTCCTTCAGCGAGGAGGGCGCCAGGACGGTGAGGGTCGTCGGCCCGGAGGAGCCGCCGCAGCCCGCGGCGAGGCCGGACAGGACGAGCGCGATGAGCGTCACCGGGAGCGTCACGGGGAGCATCGCGGGCGCGGAGGGACGCCGCCGACCGGGGGAATCGGGCATATGGCCTCATCCTAGGGTCGGTGCCCTTTCGCTCCCGGGATTGGCCGTGGCGTGTCAGTGGTTCGCACTAGTGTTGCCGGCAATCGACGATCACGTCCGCGGAGGCCCGACGATGTCCCTCGACCTGATGGAAATGCTGCCCGGTGACTGGCGGCAGCGGCTCGACCCGCTGCTCGACCCGCTCGCCACCGCCGCGCTGGGCGCCTTCGTCGCGGGGGAGTACGAGGAGCGGACCGTCTACCCGCCGCGGGAGGACCTGTTCAGCGCGTTCCGGCACTGCCCGTTCGACGGCGCCCGCGTCCTGATCCTCGGACAGGACCCCTACCACGGCCCCGGCCAGGCGCACGGCCTCAGCTTCAGCGTGCGCGACGGCGTGCGCCTGCCGCCGTCGCTGCGCAACATCTACAAGGAGCTGGCCGCCGACCTGAACGTCCCCGCCGCGACGTCCGGTGACCTGACCCGCTGGGCCGACCAGGGCGTCCTGCTGCTGAACGCGGTGCTGACCGTGCGCGGCGGCGACGCGGGCTCGCACGGCGGCAAGGGTTGGGAGGACTTCACCGACGCCGCGATCCGCGCGCTGAACGACAAGAGCGAGCGCGTGGTCTTCGTGCTCTGGGGCGCCTACGCGCGCAAGAAGGCGCGGCTCATCACGGGGGCGCACCACACGGTGATCGAGTCGGCGCACCCGAGCCCGCTCAGCGCGAAGAAGTTCTTCGGGACGCGCCCGTTCAGCGCCGTGAACAAGGCCCTCGTGGACGCGGGCCTCCCGGAGATCGACTGGAGCCTGGAGGCGTCCGAGGGCTGAGCGGTTCACCCGCGCGGGGGACGCGGGGCGGGGGTCTCCCCCGGCGGCGGGAAGCGGCGTGCGGCCGGCCCCGGGCACCGTGTGAGCATGACGATCACAGCTCCACCGCTCACGGGGCGGACACACGGCGTCCGGGGAGGGCCCGGCCGCCTGCGCATGGCCGTCTGCCTGGCGACCATCGCCGCCTGCGTCCCCTATCTGACCCTCAAGGCCGCTTGGCTGTCCGGCAGCACGATCGGGTGGAACGACGCGGACGCGGCCGGGGAGTCGGGGCTCTACACGGCCAACGCGATCACGATGGGCCTGGACGCGATGGCGGTCGTCGTCGTGCTGGCGTTCACGTTCCGCTGGGGGATGCGCATCCCGGCGTGGCTGGTGCTGGCGCCCATCTGGATCGCCACCGGGCTGCTCACGCCGATCGTCCTGGCCGTCCCGCTGGGCAGCGTCCTCCAGGTGCTCTTCTCATCGGAACCGTTGACCACCTCGGACAATGCGATACAGGGCTGGGTGTACGGCGTCGTCTACACGGGCTTCACGCTGCAGGCACTCGGGTTGGTCACCGCGTTCGTGCTGTACGCGCGGAACCGCTGGGCCGATGTCTTCACGATGCGCACCAGGGACGTTCCCAAGGGGACGACGCACCAGGTGCACGTGCTCCTGGCGTACGCGGCGGGTGTGCTCGCCGCTCTGTTCGCGGCCGTCCAGCTCTTCTGGGCCCTCGGCGCGACGGCGGGCCTCACCGCCGCACAGGTCGATCACCGGACCGCGGTCCAGCAACTGGCCGACGGGACGGGCGGCCTGCTCGCGCTCGCGGGCGCGGCGGCCCTCGTGCTCATCGTCCGGCGGGACGGGCGGCGGCTGGTGGTCCCGCTGGCCGTCGCCTGGACCGGGGCCGCGGCCACGTTCGCGGACTCGCTCTACGCGCTCCTGGTGACGGTGAGCAGACCGGCGCTCCTCGCGTCGGAGTCCACGGCCGCGCTCAACCTGACGGCGCTGTGCGGGGTGTTCGCCGGGCTCCTCATGGGGATCGCGGGCGTCCTGCTGCTCGCCGAGACGGACGCTCAGAGGGCCAGGCCGACGGCCAGCAGCGCGCCGTAGGCGATCTGGAGGCGGCCGGTTCCGCCCAGCACCGGGATGAGGTCGGGGCCGGTCGCGCCGTTCATCACCGTCCGCGTGGGCGGCAGCGACAGCGGCGCGGCGAGCAGCGCGATCAGCACCCACGGGTGCGGGGCGGCCAGTACCAGGACGAACATGAACGGCAGCGCGGTGCACGCCGCGTACAGGATCCGGGTCCAGGGGCCGCCGAGCAGCACGGCAAGGGTCCGCTTGCCCGACTCGCGGTCCGTGGGGATGTCGCGCAGGTTGTTGGCGACGAGCAGCCCGCAGGCCAGCAGCCCGATCGGCACCGCCGCCGCCCACGCCTCCCACGGCACGCCCTCGACCTGCACGTACACCGTCCCCACGACGGCGACGAGGCCGAAGAACACGAACACCGACACCTCGCCGAGCGCCCGGTAGCCGTACGGGTTCTTGCCGCCGGTGTAGAACCAGGCCGCGAGGATCGCCAGCGCGCCGACCAGCAGCAGCCACCAGGTCGTCACGGCGGCGAGCACCAGCCCGGCGACGGCCGCGGCGAGGAAGCAGCCGAGGGCGGCGGCGAGGACCTGTTTCGGCGGCGCGGACTTCGATCCGACGAGGCGGAGCGGGCCGACGCGTTCCTCGTCGGTGCCGCGGACGCCGTCGCTGTAGTCGTTGGAGTAGTTGACCCCGATCTGCAGGACGAGGGCGACGAACCCGGCCAGCAGGGCGCGCCACCAGACGGCCTGGCCCTCGCCGGCGGCGACGCCGGTGCCGACGGCGACGGGGACGAGGGACGCGGGCAGCGTCCGGGGCCGGGAGCCGGCGACCCATTGGGAGAGCGTGGCCACAGTTACCGCTCGATCTCGTGGACGACAGGGGACTGGCGCTCCGATTGTTCCCCATGATCACCGCTGGGCCGCAACCGCAGTGACATGGCGAGCCCGAGCGTGAGGATCGCCGCGGTGGTGAGCGAGGCGTGCCTGGCGGCGGTGGCGAGGCTCTCGTCCGCGGCGCGCGCCTCGGCGGCCAGCCCGGGGCCGGCGTGCAGCTCGCGCCCGTACGTGCCGGCGCTCTCCCGGAGATCGCGGGCGATGGCGGCCTGTCGTTCCGGCGGCAGCGAGGAGTCCGACAGCCGGTCGGTCATCGTGTGCCCGAGGCTGGTCGCGAACACCGTTCCGATGGCGGCGATGCCGAGCGCCGCCCCGATCTGCCGGGCCGTGGACTGGGTCCCGGACGCCTGCCCCGACTGTTCCGGCGGGACGTCCGCGAGCGACACGTTGGTCAGCTGCGCCGAGGTCAGCCCGAGGCCCACCCCGTACAGCAGCATCCACGGCGCGAGCCCCAGCCCCCCGGTCGTCGCCGAGATCGTGAGGCCGAGCGCGAGGACGGCGGCGACCTCCAGCACCATGCCGAGCTGGACGACGCGGTGCGCTCCGCGGCCGTTGGCCAGCCTGCCCGCGTACCCGCCGGCGAGGAAGGCGCCGCCGGCGAGCGGCAGGATCGCCACGCTGATCTGCAGCGGGCTCGTGCCGTGCACGCCCAGCAGGAACAGCGGGATGACGAACAGCAGCCCCAGTTCGCCGACGTTGATCAGGGCCGACGCCAGGTTCCCGCGGCGGAAGTTCGGGATCCGGAACAGCTCCAGGTCGAGCATCACCGCGCGCCCGGCCGCCGCCCGGGACCGCTCCACGACGATCAGCGCCGCGATCAGCACGGCGGCGAGTCCGAGGACGACGGGCACCGGTGACAGCCCGCCCTCCGGCCAGTCCAGGCCGGCCATCGTGAACGGACGGGTCGCGGTCCACCAGCCGTACGTCTGGCCCTCGATGATCCCGCACACCAGCGCGCCGAGCCCGAGCGCGGACAGCAGCCCGCCGGGCCAGTCGATCTCGCGGAGCGCGCTCCCGCCCGGACGGGCCGAGAGCGGCCCGCCCCTGGCCGGGGCCGGGTGGGGACCGCGGGACGGCGCCCGGGTCTCGGGCATCAGGGCGAGCGCGCCGGCGATCAGCGCGATGCCGAGCGGCAGGTTGACCCCGAACGCCCAGCGCCAGTCGCCGGCGGTGGCGAGGGCTCCGCCGGCCAGCGGCCCGAGGGCGGCCATGCCGCTGATCATCGCCCCCCAGATCCCGAACGCGACGGCGCGCTCGCGGCCGGTGAACACCGCGTTCACCGTCGACAGCGTCGCCGGCAGGATCATCGAGGCGCCGACGCCCTGCAGCGCCCGCGCGCCGATCAGCGCCGAGCCGTCGCCCGCGAGCGCGGCGGCGACGCTCGCCACCGTGAACACCGCCGTCCCGGTCACGAACATCCGGCGGCGCCCGAACAGGTCGCCGGCCCGGCCGAACGGGATCAGCAGCGCGGCGAACACCAGCGCGTACACCGAGGTGACCCACTCCGCGTCGGTGGCCGTCAGGCCGAGGTCGCCGATCATCCTGGGCAGCAGGACGCCGACGATCGTGGCGTCCACGACGATCAGGGAGACGCCCATGCTGATGACGACCATGCCCAGCCAGCGGCGGCGGCCGGCGGCGGGTGCCGCCACGGGGGCGCGCGGCGGCGTCAGGGAGGTGGATTCGGGCACGACCTCAAAGATATGGCCGGGCCACTCGTGCCTTTCACCGACCCCTAGGGAACCGGCTCCTGGTCAACGCTGATGTCGGTGTGCAGCCGGATCTGCCGGACGGGCCGCCCCATGTCGAGGGAGCGGGCCGTCCCGTCGGGCGCCCACCCGGCCGAGGCGAGGAAGGTCCGCGTCACCTCGTCGTCCTCGAAGGTCCACGTGGTCAGGGTGCCGAACCCGTCCTCGCGGAGGAGGTCGGCGGTGGCGGCGAGCAGCCGGCTCCCGTGCCCGGCGCGGGCGTGCATCGGGTCGACGAGCAGCGTGATCAGTTCGGCCGTGCCGCCGGGGTCGAGGTCGGAGTCCTCGGCGGGCCCGTGCGCGGCGAACCCGACGACGAGGTCGGACGCCACCGCGACCAGCAGCCGGTGCCGGGGGCTCGGCGGCGCCTCCGCCGCCTCGGCCCACCGCTCGCGCCACGCCTCCGCGGCGTCCGGGCCGGTCACCCGGTCGAGGACGCCCGCCGGCAGCAGGTCGCGGTAGCCCTGCCGCCAGGCCCGCACCTGGATGTCGGCGACCGCGGCGGCGTCCGCCCGCCGCGCGGGCCGCACTCCGGCATCGGCCATGGTGTCGCCCGTCCTCTCGTCCACGATCTCCGCCCACCCTAGCGAGCGGCGCGGGTCACCCGGCGGCCGGACGGCGGCGCGCCCGGTAGGCGCGGGTCTTGGTGCGGTTCCCGCAGGTGCTCATGGAGCACCAGGCGCGCGACCGGTTCTTGGACGTGTCCAGGAACGCGAAGCGGCATGTGCCCTCCTGGCAGACCTTGAGCCGCGGCCAGGTCCCGGCGGCGACGGAGTCGGCGACCGCGGCGGCGATGCGGGCGAGGCCCGCGGCGGCCGTCGCGGGCGGATCGAGCGGGACGAGCGCCGGGCGCGCCCCCGCGAGTGTGAGCCGCAGGGGGAGTGCGGCGAGGGCGTCGTCCAGGTCGTCCAGGGTCTCGGCGTCGCGCGGGCCGTGGTTGGCGGCCATGGCCTCGCGGAGCCCCTCGCGCAGGGCGACCGCGGTGGCCAGGTCATCGTCCGTGGCCTCCACGTCCACGGGGGCGAGGCGGCGCTCGGCCAGCCAGGCGGCGAGCCGGGCGGGCACCGGGATCCGGTCCCTGCCGGACTCCACGTCGTAGGTGTTGACGAAGTCCCTGAGCAGCAGCGTGGGGTCCTCATGAGCGTCGGTCATCACCCCTCCTGCCTGTCCGGTGAGCAGTCTACCAACGTGCGACACCGTCATTCCCTTTTGACTGGTTGCACAACGACGACACCGGCGTTACGGTTTAGGTGGTGTCCAACGAACGGGAGAGTGACATGAACGAGCTGCCGTACATGGCGACGCTGGCGCTGCGGCACGACTGGGCGCGGCCCGGGCACGCGCGGCTGCAGGCCGACATCGTCGAAGCGCGGCTCACCGCCCGCTCGCGGGCGGCAGAACGCGGTGCCCGCCGGCGCGCGCTGATGCTCGACTGGCTCCGTGCCGAGATCCTTGACCCGCTCAGCGGCCTGCGCCCGGAGCGACGGCCCGCGCCCGCGCCCGCTCTCTACTGCGCCCGGGCCGCCGCGCGCTCGGCGCGCGCAGTCCGGATGGCGGGAGGTGCGCGATGACCGGCGTCGCCCCGAAGGTGGGCAACATCGTCATCGACTGCGCCGACCTCGACGTCATGGCGGCGTTCTGGGGCGGGCTCCTCGGCATGAGGACGACGGACGTGAGCGGCGACTGGATCGACCTGGAGAGGCTCGGCGGAGACGGCCCCGTCCTGTCGTTCCAGCTCGTCCCGGAAGGCAAGACGATAAAGAACCGGCTCCACCTGGACCTGGACGTCCCCGACATCGAGGCCGCCGGCGAGCGCGCCGCGAGCCTCGGCGCGACCGCGGCCACCGGCGCGATGGGCGACCCGGCGGCGCCCTTCAGGGTCTGGCGGGACCCGGAGGGCAACGAGTTCTGCTTCTGCACCCAGCGGTGACGGGGGGTCAGGAGCGGAGCACGCCGGCGAGGCGGCGGACGCCCTCCGCCAGCTCCTGCTCCGAGGCCGCCGCCCCGTAGCTGACCCTGAGGTGCGGGGCCGCCGCCTCGGCGGGGAAGAAGGGCCGCCCTGCGCTGACCAGCACCCCGGCCCGCAGGGCGGCCTCGGCCACCGCGGTGTCGTCCACGCCGTCCGGCAGCCTGATCCACAGGTGGAAACCGCCGGACGGGCGGTCGACGCGCAGCTCCGGCAGCTCCCGGGCGAACGCGGAGAGGGTCGCGTCCCGGCGCGATCGCAGCGCCGCGCGGACCGCCCGCAGGTGCCGCGGCCAGCCGGGCGAGCCGACCAGCTCCAGCAGCGTCTCCTGCAGCGGCCCGGCCGGGCAGAACTCCCCGACGAGCTGGGTCGCGCGGATCCGCTCGGCGACCGGCCCGCGGGCGACGACCGCCGCGACCCGCAGGCTCGGCGCGGTCGCCTTGGTCAGCGAGGCGATGTGCACCACGCGCCCCTCGCCGTCCTGAGCGATCAGCGGCGGCGGCGGGGACGCGGCGATGCCGAGGTACCGCGCGAAGTCGTCCTCGATCACGAACGCCCCCGCGGCACGCGCCACGTCCAGGACCTGCGCGCGCCTCTCGGGGCTCAGCACGGCGCCGGTCGGGTTCTGGAAGGCGGGCTGGCAGTAGAACGCCCGCGCCCCGCTCATGGAGAACGCCTCGGCGAGCAGGTCGGGACGCACCCCGTCCCGGTCCACCGGGACCGGGACCGGATGCAGCCCGCTCGCCCGCGCGACGGCGAGGACGCCGGGATAGGTCGGCGACTCGACCAGCACGGGCGCGCCCGGCGGGAGCAGCGCCCGCAGGACGGTCGTGAGCGACTGCTGCCCGCCGCTGGTGACCAGCACGTCGGCGGGGGCGGCGGCCGGGCCGGACGCGCGGGCGAACCAGGCGCGCAGCCCGGGGGTCCCGGCGAGCGGCGGCATCTCCCAGGCGTCCGGGCGGCGGGCCGCCCGCGCCGCCGCCGTGGCCAGCGCGCGGGCCGGCTGGAGCGCGGGGTGCAGGTAGCCGCCGCTGAGCGGGACCACGCCGTCCGGCGCCGGGGTGAGCAGCCACGACACGCCGGCCGAGTCCACCGACCGGTCGCCGAGCGCCACCGCCTGCCAGCCGTGGTCGGCGGGTTCGGGGACGGCGGCCGCGGGCGGCCCGGCGGCGAACGCGCCGCTGCCGGGACGGGTCACGACCAGCCCTTCGGCGGCGAGCAGCCCCAGCGCCCGCGACACGGTGACGGGGCTGACCCGGTGCCGTTCGACGAGCGCCCTGCTGGACGGCAGCCGTTCGCCGGGAGCCAGCCCGCGGACGTCGGCGCGCAGCGCGTCGGCAAGCATTGCCACACTGCTATCGTTGCCCATGAGACTCCAAGATAGCGCTACTGTCGCCTCGCCGATAGCGGGGAACGCCTTCGGGCGGGGCCTCTGGCTCGCGTCGCTCGGCGTCCTGATCTACTCGTTCACCTTCCCCGCCACGGTCCTCGCGCTGGACGGGCTCGATCCGTACCTCGTCGGGGTCGGCCGCGCCGCCGCCGCGAGCCTTCCGGCCGCACTCGCACTGCTATCGGTCCGGGCGCGCCGCCCGGAGCGCGGCCAGTGGGCGGGGTTCGCGGTCGTCGTCGGCGGCGTGATCTTCGGATTCCCGCTGCTCACCACACTCGCGCTCGACCACGGCGCCTCGTCCGCCCACGCGGCCGTCGTGATCGGCCTGCTGCCCGCCACGACCGCCGTGTTCGGCGTCCTGCGCGCGGGGGAGCGGCCGTCCCGCGCCTTCTGGCTCGCCGCGGCGGCCGGCGCGGCCTGCGTCACCGGCTTCGCCCTGGTCCGCGGCGCCGGCCATGTCACGGCCGCCGACCTGCTGCTGTTCGCCGCCCTGGTCGCCGCGGCGGCCGGCTACGCCGAGGGCGCGCGGCTGACCCGGGCGATGCCCGGCTGGCGCGTCATCTCCTGGGCGCTCGTGCTGGCCGCGCCGCTCACCGTCCCCCTGAGCGGGTGGCTGCTCGCGACGACCGGCCCGCAGTGGACGGGACGCGCCGTGCTCGGCTTCGGGTACGTCGCCGCGTTCTCCGCCTACCTCGGCTTCTTCGCCTGGTACGAGGGCCTCGCCCGTGCCGGGATCGCCCGCGCGAGCCAGGTTCAGCTCGCCCAGCCGGTGCTGACGCTGCTGTGGTCGGGGATGTTCCTCGCCGAGAGGATCGACGCGACGACCGCGCTCGCCGCCGTCGCGGTCCTGGTCTGCGTCGCCCTGACCCAGCGGGCACGGATCGGCCGCTCTTCGGCCGCCGCGCCGGAACGGCGCGGCGGACGTGGTGGCGGACGTGGTGGCGCTGCGGCCGGTCCGCCCGTCTGATCCGGGATTATTGCCGGGTGATCAGAATCGGACGGGCCGGCCGGACGCTGGGCAGGGTGGTGCGGTGGACGGCGTGGGCCGCGGCCTACGTGCTGGGCCTCGTCGCCCTCGTGTGCGCCGGAGCCTGGGTGTGGTGGCAGCAGGAACCCGAGGCGCGGGGTACCGAGGCGAACGCGTTGTGGGCGCGGCACCAGTGGGTGGGGGAGCCCCACACCGACGCGGAATACCGCGCGCTCGCGGCCCTGTTGAAACGAAACCGGATGACCGACGTGTTCGTCCATGCCGGCCCGTTCGAGGCGGATGGAACGGTGCCACCGGCCAAGTACCGCTATGCCCGGCGTCTCATCGAGGCCATGGACGAGTACGCGCCCGGCGTGCGCGTCCAGGCGTACCTCGGGCAGATACGGGTCGTGGACGGCGACGGCGTCATCGACCTGGACGACCCGGCCGTGCGCGAGCGGGTGCTCAGGACCGACGCGGCGTTCCTCGACCTCGGATTCGACGGCATCCACTACGACTTCGAACCCATCTACCCCGACGACGAGGCGTTCATGACGCTCATGAAGCGGACGAGCGAGCTGACCCGCTCGAGGGGCGCGCTGCTGTCGGTGGCGCTGGAGCAGCCCACGCTCGTGGACGCCGCCCAGCCCGTCTACAAGGCGCTGCTGCCGCGCGGCGGCAGGTACCACCAGCTGCCCCGCCCGACCAAGGAGTTCCTGCGGGAGGTCGCCGGCCTGGCCGACCAGGTCGCGATCATGACGTACGACGTGACGCTGCCGACCGAGGCCCTGACCGGATGGCACTTCGCCTGGCACACCCGCACGACGCTGGAGCTCATCGGCGACCGCGCGACCGTCTTCATCGGCGTCCCCACGTACCGCCCCCTGCTGGAGTGGGCGGAGGAGCTGCCGGTCGCGCTGCGCGGCGTCCGCCGGGGGATCGACGACCTGGAGCGGCCGCCGAAGCGCCCGTACGGCGTCGGGGTGTACGCGGAATGGACGACCAGACCAGGTGAATGGGCACGCTATCGGGCCGACTGGCCGCCCGCGGCGCCCGGTTGAGCACCGCGCGTCCCGCCCTCTGACCTCAGTCGGACAAGGCGGATGAAATGCGCTTAAACCTGACGGCGAAGATACCCGGCCGATGACGTTTCGATTCTCCCGTACGCGCAGGTAGAAAGGGGTGGGTAGCCGCGCGCCCGCGGGGGTAGAGCACGGTGCGCACGTCCGGGACCGACCAGCGGAAGGCAAGGAAAGGGGACGAGGCCGATGGGCACTCAGCAGACCGCGTGGCGTGACGCCGACCGGCTCGGCGAGCTGTCAGCCGAGTTCACCGGCTGGCGGTTCGGGCGGGGCGGTTCCGGCCATTGGTGGGCGGTCCGCGGGAACGATCTCGTACGCACCCCCGACGTCGAGGAACTGCGCGTCCGGCTCCAGGAGATGACCGCTGGGTCATGTTATCCAAACGAGTCCGGGAAGTGGCCGGACTGACCCCGTAACGAGGCATTTGCGTGCCACGATGTGGATGTGGGAGCCGCCGCCACGCGTACCCCCGAGCGTGTGGCGGCGGCTTCTTCCATGCCGGTCGCCGGTCAGCTTGGACCTGCGGGACCATCACCCGCGGCCGGAGCGGTACCGTTCGGTGCATGGCACCCAGCACATCACCTGACGCTCCGTTCGGACGGATGCTGACCGCCATGGTCACTCCGTTCCTGCCGGACGGCGGCGTCGACTACGACGGCGCCGCGCGCCTCGCGACCCACCTGGTCGACGAGCGGCGCCATGACGGCCTGGTCGTCAACGGGACGACGGGCGAGTCGCCGACGACGAGCGACGACGAGAAGCGCGAACTTCTGCACGCGGTCATCGAGGCGGTCGGCGACCGCGCCGTGATCGTCGCCGGTGCCGGGACGAACCACACCGAGCACACGCTGCAGCTCGCCCGGCAGGCCGAGGCCGCGGGCGCGCACGCTCTGCTCGTGGTCACGCCGTACTACAACAAGCCCCCGCAGGAGGGCCTCGTCCGCCATTTCACGGCGGTGGCCGACGCGACCGGGCTTCCGTGCATGCTGTACGACATTCCCGGGCGCGCGGGGGTGCCGATCGAGAACGACACGCTGGTACAGCTCGCCGAGCACCCGCGGATCGTCGCCGTCAAGGACGCCAAGGGCGACCTTTTCGGCGCGTCCAGGGTGATGGCCGGGACCGACCTCGTCTGGTACTCCGGCGACGACAACCTCAACCTGCCCTGGCTGTCGGTCGGCGCGGCGGGGTTCGTCAGCGTGGTCGGTCATGTCGTGGGCGCCGAGCTCCATGAGATGATCGACGCATACCGCGCCGGTGACCAGGGGCGCGCGCTGGAGATCCACCGGCGGCTGCTGCCCGTGGTCACCGCGATCATGACCCGTACGCAGGGCGCCATCGCCGTCAAGGCAGCGCTGAACCTGCTCGGCCTTCCCGGAGGCGGCCCGCTTCGCGCGCCGCTGGTCGAGGCCTCGCCGGAGTTCGCGGCGCAACTGCGTGAAGACCTCACGATAGGGGGAGTCAAAGTGCCCGAGGTAGCCATTCCGGAGGTCGCCCGGTGAGCCATCCTCACCCGGAGCTCTCGGATCCGCCCGCGCCGCCCGAGGGCGGCCTGCGCATCGTCGCGCTCGGCGGGCTGGGGGAGATCGGCCGCAACATGACCGTGTTCGAGCACGGCGGCCGGCTGCTCGTCGTCGACTGCGGCGTGCTGTTCCCCGAGACCGAGCAGCCCGGCGTCGACCTGATCCTGCCCGACTTCGAATACATCAGAGACCGCCTGGACGACATCGACGCCGTGATCCTCACGCACGGCCACGAGGACCACATCGGCGCCGTCCCGTACCTGCTGCGCGAGCGGCGCGACATCCCGCTCGTCGGGTCGAAGCTGACGCTGGCCCTGCTGGAGGCCAAGCTCACCGAGCACCGCATCAAACCGGTCACCGACGTGGTGACCGAGGGCGAGCGGCGCGACTTCGGCCCGTTCGACTGCGAGTTCCTCGCCGTCAACCACTCGATCCCGGACGCGCTCGCCGTCGCCGTCCGGACCTCCGCCGGGCTCGTCCTGCACACCGGCGACTTCAAGATGGACCAGCTCCCGCTGGACGGCCGGCTCACCGACCTGCCCGGGTTCGCCCGGCTCGGCGCCGACGGCATCGACCTGCTGATGTCGGACTCGACCAACTCCGAGGTGCCCGGTTTCGTCACCAGCGAGCGCAACATCGGCCCGGTCGTCGACGAGGTGTTCCGCACCGCGCAGGAACGGCTGATCGTCGCCTGCTTCGCCTCGCACATCCACCGCGTCCAGCAGGTCCTGGACGCCGCCGTGGCCAACGGCCGCAAGGTGTGCTTCGTCGGCCGGTCGATGGTCCGCAACATGGGCGTCGCCCGCGAGCTCGGGTACCTCAGCGTGCCCGACGGGATCATGGTCGACCAGAAGGAGCTCGACGACATCCCCGGCGACCGCCTGGTGCTGGTGTGCACCGGCTCGCAGGGCGAGCCGATGTCGGCGCTGTCGCGGATGGCGAACCGCGACCACTCGATCCGCATCACCGAGCGCGACACCGTGATGCTGGCGTCGTCGCTGATCCCCGGCAACGAGACCGCGGTCAACCGCGTCATCAACGGGCTCACCCGCTGGGGCGCCCGCGTCGTCCACAAGGGCAACGCGCTCGTGCACGTGTCGGGGCACGCGTCGGCGGGCGAACTGCTGTACGTCCTCAACGTGACCAAGCCGGCCAACTTCATGCCGATCCACGGCGAGTGGCGGCACCTGCGCGCGCACGCCAAGCTCGCCGCGCTCACCGGCGTCTCGGACGAGGGCATCGTCATCGCCGAGGACGGCGTCGTCGTCGACCTCGTGGACGGCCGCGCCGCCATCGTCGGGGCGGTCCCCGCCGGATACGTGTACGTGGACGGCCTGTCGGTCGGCGAGGTCACCGAGACGTCGCTGAAGGACCGCCGCATCCTCGGCGAGGAGGGCTTCGTCTCCATCGTCGTCGGGATCGACTCGACGTCCGGCAAGCTCGTCGCGGGGCCCGAGATCCACGCCCGTGGCGCGGGCATCCTCAACGAGGACTTCGACGAGGTCATCGCGCGCATCGGGGAAGTCCTGCGGGACTCCGCCGGCGACGGCGTGAACGACCTGCACCAGCTCAACCAGCTCATCCGCCGCACGGTCGGCAGATGGGTCAGCGACAACTACCGCCGCCGCCCGATGATCATCCCGGTGGTCGTGGAGGTCTGACCGCCCGGACGGCCGCGGGGCCCCACGCCCCGCGGCCGTCCCGGCGCGGCGCCCGGTACGCCGGGTACGCCCCGTTTCCGGGGGTGCCGGTTTCCGGGCACGCCGGTCCCAACACGCCCATTCGCCGTCCCGGGAACCTCCGGGGTCCTTGGTTACTCTATTAATCATGGCCACACGTGCGTCCGGGGCGAAGACCTCATCTCGTGCGGGGGGCAGCAGTGCGGCTCGCAAGTCCGCTGGTCCGTCCCCCCGGAAGCGGCCGAGCGGCGGCGCCGGGAAGGGCGGGGGCCGGGGCTCGGGGCGCGGGCGTCCCCCGCAGAAGCCCGACCCGATCTCCCAGGCGGTCCTCGGGTTCTTCAAGCTCCTGTTCAAGCTGTACCTGCTCGCGGCGGTGACGGTCGGCTCGGTCTTCCGCGCCTACGGGCACGGCGCCCGCAACCTCGACCCCGAGCACCGCCGCGACGGGCTGGGGCTCGCGCTGCTCGGCTCCTCCATCGTGCTGGCCTCGGTCACCTGGTTCCAGCCCGACGGCGTCGTCACGATCGCGCTGGAGAAGGTCGTGCGCGGCGGCCTCGGCATCGTCGCGATGGCGCTGCCCGTGCTCCTGGCCCTGCTGGCGTGGCGGACGCTGCGCCACCCCGAGCACCACGAGGACACCGGCCGCATCGTCATCGGCATGACCGCGCTCGGCGTCGGAGTGCTCGGCATCCTGCACATCGCGGCGGGCGTCCCGTCGCCCGCGGACGACATGGACGGCGTGCGCGAGTCGGGCGGCGTGGTCGGCTGGGTCGTGTCGGCACCGCTGGACGCCGCGCTCAGCGGGTGGGTGGCCGTCCCGCTGCTGCTCCTGCTGTCGGGGTTCGGACTGCTGGTCGTCACCGCGACCCCCATCAACCGGGTCCCCGAGCGGGTCACCGAGCTGTGGGCCGTGGCGACGCTGCAGGGACGCCCGCGGCGCGAGACCGGCGGAGAGAACGACGGCGAGGCGGAGCCGCCGAAGAAGCGGCGCCGCAAGAAGAAGTCCGGCGACGAGGAGTCCGGCGACCTGGAGGTCGGCGAGCACTCCAGGCCGTACGACACGCCGCTGCTGGACGACCCGAAGAAGGAAGACCGCCCGCAGCGCGACCTCGCCGACGACCTGTTCGACCCGGACCCGTTCCAGGCCGACGTCCCGCCGCCCGCGCCTCCGGCCGACGACGAGCCGCCGATGGACGAGCACGTGGCCGGCGGCGACCCCCCGCCGGCGCAGGTACCGGACCCGACCCCGGCGCCGAGCCGGTCCGAGCAGCTGCCCCTGTCGTCGTCCGGCGAGATCTACGTGCTGCCCGACCCGTCGTCCCTGCGGCCGGGCAGCGTGTCCAAGGCGCGCACCAAGGCCAACGACACGGTGGTGAACGCGCTCACCGGGGTGCTGGAGCAGTTCGACATCGACGCGCAGGTCACCGGGTTCACCCGGGGCCCGACGATCACGCGGTACGAGATCGAGCTGGGCCCGGCGGTGAAGGTGGAGAAGGTCACCGCGCTGACCAAGAACATCGCCTACGCGGTGAAGAGCGCCGACGTGCGGATCATCTCCCCGATTCCCGGCAAGTCGGCGATCGGGGTGGAGATCCCCAACACCGACAAGGACATCGTCAGCCTCGGCGACGTGCTGCGCTCGCCGGCCGCGACGAACGAGCACCATCCGATGGTCGTCGGGCTCGGCAAGGACGTCGAGGGCCGCACGGTCGTGGCGAACCTGGCCAAGATGCCGCACATCCTGATCGCGGGCGCCACCGGCGCGGGCAAGTCGACGTGCATCAACGGGCTGATCACCTCGGTGCTGATGCGCGCCACCCCGGACGAGGTGCGGATGATCCTGGTCGACCCCAAGCGGGTCGAGCTGACGATGTACCAGGGCATCCCGCACCTGATCACGCCGATCATCACCAACCCGAAGAAGGCCGCCGAGGCCCTGGAATGGGTGGTCGGCGAGATGGACCGCCGCTACGACGACCTGGCCGCGTCGGGGTACCGGCACATCGACGACTTCAACAAGGCGGTCAAGGCGGGCAAGCTGACCGCGCCGCCCGGCAGTGAGCGCGTCTACACCCCGTACCCGTACATGCTGGTCATCGTGGACGAGCTGGCCGACCTGATGATGGTCGCGCCGCGCGATGTGGAGGACTCGGTCGTCCGCATCACCCAGCTCGCCCGCGCGGCCGGCATCCACCTGGTGCTGGCGACGCAGCGGCCGTCGGTGGACGTCGTCACCGGCCTCATCAAGGCCAACGTGCCGTCCCGGCTGGCGTTCGCGACCTCCTCGCTGTCCGACAGCCGCGTCATCCTCGACCAGCCCGGCGCGGAGAAGCTCGTCGGGCAGGGCGACGCGCTGTTCCTGCCGATGGGCGCCAGCAAGCCGATGCGCATCCAGAACGCCTACGTGGCCGAGAAGGAGATCGGCGGGATCGTCGACCACTGCAAGGGGCAGATGGAGGCGAGCTACCGGGAGGACGTCGCCGCCGCCGGCGCGCCGAAGAAGGAGATCGACGAGGAGATCGGCGACGACATGGACCTGCTCGTGCAGGCCATCGAGCTGGTCGTCTCCACCCAGTTCGGGTCGACGTCGATGCTGCAGCGCAAGCTCCGCGTCGGGTTCGCCAAGGCGGGGCGCCTGATGGACCTGATGGAGAGCCGCGACATCGTCGGGCCCAGCGAGGGCTCCAAGGCGCGGGACGTGCTGGCCAAGCCGGACGATCTCCCCGGGGTGCTGGAGGAACTCCGCGGCGGCGCCTGAGCCGGAACGGTGCGGATGCTGCCGGGGCATTGCGGAATGATGCGAAATCTTGCCCTGTTTCGAACGTGTCGCGCGTCGCCCAGCGGGCATGGCCGTTCCTAGACTGGCGTGACTGGAGATCGGCGACGAGTGCCCCGGGAGGCCCGGCGTGAGCATCGGTGAGACCTTGGCGGAGGAGCGTCAGCGGGCCGGTCTCTCGGTGACACAGGTGAGTCTCCAGACGCGGATACGCGAGACCGTGATCCGCGGCATGGAGGCCGACGACTTCTCCTACTGCGGCGGCAACTTCTACGCCCGCGGGCACATCCGCAGCGTCTCCCGGGTCATCGGCATCGATCCGGAACCGCTCGTCGCGGAGTTCGACGCGGCGCACGGCGGCGCGCCGCAGCCGGTCTCGGCCGTGTCGGCGTTCGAGCCGGAGCAGCCGGTGGCGTTCCGTGAGCGCCGTACCCCGAACTGGAGCGCCGCGATGGCGCTCGCCCTCGCGTTCGTCGTGGTCTACGGGGTCGTCCAGGTGATCGGGCACGACGGCGGCGCCGAGCGGCGCACCGCGCAGCAGGTGGCCGGGACGCCCGCCCCGCCGGCCTCGGCTCCCGCGACGTCCGCCCCGCCGAAGAAGAGCGACCCGGTCGCGGCGGCGCCGCGGAACGAGGTGCGGGTGCAGGTCGAGGCCAAGCGCACGACGTGGCTGGCCGTCCGCGGCGACAAGGGCGAATCGCTGTTCAGCGGCATGCTCCGCAAGGGCGACGTGAAGGATCTGAAGGCCAAGCGGAAGATCCGCATGGTGATCGGGGTCGGCGGCAGCGTCGACCTGACCGTCAACGGCAAGGATCTCGGTTCGCCGGGCGAGGGCGACGGCGTGCAGCGCCTGAGCTTCGACCGCGACGACCCCGAGCTCAACTGACCCTTCGGCGGCGCCGCGGACCCGAACTCGGGTCGCTGGTCGGCTCGGGCGGGCGCGCCCATTACCGTAGGGTCATGTCGACTCGCCGCAAGGTCTCACTCATCACGCTCGGCTGCGCCCGCAACGAGGTCGATTCCGAGGAGCTCGCCGCGCGCATGGAGGCCGCGGGGTGGGACCTGTCCGAGGAGGCCGACGGCGCCGACGTGGTGGTCGTCAACACCTGCGGGTTCATCGAGGCGGCGAAGAAGGACTCCATCGACACGCTGCTGGCCGCGCACGACTCGGGGGCCAAGGTCGTGGCGGCCGGCTGCATGGCCGAGCGGTACGGCAGCGAGCTGGCCGAGGCGCTCCCCGAGGCCGACGCGGTGATCGGCTTCGACGACTACGCCGGCATCGGCGACCGGCTCGACGACGTGCTGGCGGGACGCAGGCGCGCGGCGCACACCCCGCGTGACCGCCGGACCCTGCTGCCCATCAGCCCCGTCGAGCGCTCCGAGTTCGTCCGCGGCGGCGCCGGCGGGACAAAGGCGCCCGACGTCGCGATCCCGGGGCACGGCGGGCAGGACGAGCTTCCGGAGGGCGTGGCCCCGGCGTCCGGGCCGCGGGTGCTGCGGCGGCGGCTCGGCGGCGGCCCGGTGGCGCCGCTGAAGCTGGCCTCCGGCTGCGACCGGCGCTGCACCTTCTGCGCCATCCCCGCGTTCCGCGGCGCGTACGTCTCGCGCCCGCAGGCGGAGGTGCTGGAGGAGGCCCGCTGGCTCGCCGGGCACGGCGTCCGCGAGCTCGTCCTGGTCAGCGAGAACTCCACGTCCTACGGCAAGGACCTCGGGGACCTGCGGGCACTGGAGGGGCTGCTGCCGGACCTCGCCGCCGTGGACGGCATCGAGCGCGTCCGGGTGAGCTACCTGCAGCCGGCCGAGACGCGGCCGGGGCTCATCGAGGCGATCTGCGGCACGCCGGGCGTCGCCCCGTACTTCGACATGTCGTTCCAGCACGCGAGCGGCCCGGTGCTGCGCTCGATGCGGCGGTTCGGCGACCGGGAGCGGTTCCTCGGGCTGCTCGACCAGATCCGCCGGCTCGCCCCGGACGCGGGGGTGCGGTCCAACTTCATCGTCGGGTTCCCCGGCGAGTCCGAGGACGACTTCGAGGAGCTGGTGGAGTTCCTGATCGCCGCGCGGCTGGACGCGGTCGGCGTGTTCGGCTACTCCGACGAGGACGGCACCGAGGCCGCGGACCTGGACGGCAAGCTCGACCCGGCCGAGGTCGCCCGCCGGGTGGAGGAGCTGTCCGGTCTGGCAGAGGAGCTGACCGCGCAGCGCGCCGAGGACCGGATCGGCTCGGAGGTGCACGTCCTCATGGAGGACAAGACCGAGGGCGGCGACGTCGAGGGCCGCGCCGCGCACCAGGCGCCGGAGGTGGACGGGACGGTCGTCGTCCGCGGCGGGGGGCCGGCCATCGGCGAGATCGTCGCCGCCCGTGTCACCGGCAGCGACGGCGTGGACCTGATCGCGGAAATACCATGATCGCCGGCACCCCGGACCCGGTCGCGGGCTCCCAGGACCCGCCGCCGGCCGGTGTCTGGAACATCGCCAACGCGCTGACCCTGGCGAGGATCGCGCTCGTGCCGGTGTTCGTCTGGCTGCTGTTCCTGGACGGCACCGGCTGGCGCCTCGCCGCGTTCGCCGTCTTCGCCGTCGCCTCCATCACCGACAAGATCGACGGTGACATCGCGCGGGCCCGCGGCCTGGTCACCGACTTCGGGAAGATCGCCGACCCGATCGCCGACAAGGCGCTGATCGGGGCGGCGCTGGTCAGCCTGTCGCTCATGGGGGAGCTGTGGTGGTGGGTGACGGCCGCCATCATGGCCCGTGAGATCGGCATCACGGTGATGCGTTTCGTCCTGATCCGCCGGAGCGTGATCCCGGCCAGCAAGGGCGGCAAGCTCAAGACGATGCTCCAGGTCGTCGCCATCGGCCTCTTCCTCCTGCCGGGCCCGCTGGATCCGGTGCGCTGGTCGGCGATGGCGGCGGCCCTGATCGTCACGGTCGTCACCGGCGCCGACTACGTGATCCAGGCCTGGAAGCTGCGCCGCGCGCCCGACGCGTCCTGACCCGGGCGGCGAGATGGCGGCAGAGGACTTCACCTATACCGAGGTGGGGGCCACGTGGGACGCGGAGCGGCCGGAAGGGTACCGGCACCTGCGGCGGCGCATGCTCGTCGGGCACGGGACGGCCGCCTTCGGGGACGCGGCCGACGCGGTGATGGAATTCTGGATGCACCGGGCGCTCCCCGTCCGGGTGGACGCCTCGGCGCCGCGTGCGGCGGCCGGGGTGAGCGTCGTGACCGGGCTGGGCGCCGGCCCGCTGCGGTTGAGGGCGCCGTGCCGGATCGTCTGGACGCGCGAGGAGGAACGCTACGCCGGATGGGCGTACGGGACGCTCGAAGGGCATCCGCTGTCGGGGGAGGAGTCGTTCGTGGTGCATCTGGACGAGGAGGGCGACGTGTGGCTGACGGTCACCTCGTTCAGTCGTCCGGCGACGGCCCTGCCGAGGGCCGCGGGGCCGTTGGGGAGGGCGTTCCAGCGTGCCTACGCCCGGCGTTGCGGTGCCGTCCTGCGGAGGCTGTCCCGCGCGTGACG
>NZ_SMKH01000133.1 GCF_004348515.1 Actinomadura sp. KC345
CGCCAGGCCCGCCAGCTCGATCACCTCGTCCACCCGGCGGCCGGGCAGGCCGTTGGCGTGCGCGAGCCACCTCAGGTGGTCGCGGGCGCGCCGCGCCGGATGCACGGCCGAGGCGTCCAGCATCGCGCCGAGGCGGCACAGCGGCGTCCGCAGGGACCGGTACGGTTTCCCGCCGACCAGCGCGGTGCCCGCGTCGGGCCGGTCCAGCCCCATGATCATCCGCATCGTGGTGGACTTGCCGGCGCCGTTGGGGCCGACGAACCCGGTGACCCGCCCCGGGCCGACCGTGAACGAGAGATCGTCCACGGCGGTCGTCGGGCCGTAGCGTTTGCTCAGGGCCCGGACTTCGATGGTTGCCTCCATGGCCCGGAAGGCTACGGATCGCGGCGGCTCCGGGGCGTCCCGCCGCGGAGCGGTCTCCGGTGCCCGGCACCGGGGGAGCGGGCGTCCCCCTGGAGAGGGACGCCCCCGCGCCGCCGTTCACGCCACAATGGCGACCGTGGGGCGGAGCGGTGGAGGTGCGGCCGGTGGCGGCACGGCCGGGCGCGCGGTGTGGCGCCGGGTGCGGTGGCCCGGGCCGTGGCCGGTGGCGGGCGCGTCCCTGGCCCTGGCCGGGGCGGCCGAGGCCGTGCTGCGCACGCACGGGTCAGGTGCCGTGCTGTCCCTGGCGATCCTGGTGGACGCGGCGGCGACGCTCCCGCTCGTCCTGGCCCGGGACCGGAACACCGCCGCCGCCGCCACGATCACCGCCGGGACCGCCGCGGCGTGCGTCCTGCACGGCGGTGCCGCCGTCGCCGCGCTGGCGGCGCTGATCATCGTCTGGTCGGTGCTGGTCCGCCGCAGGATCGGCGTGCGCCGCGCCAGGGCCGCCGAGCTGGACGCCTCGCGGCGCGCGTTCGAGAGCACGCTGCTGGAGCACACCGCGCGCGGCGAGCGCGCCCGCATCGCCCGCGAGCTCCACGACGTCGTCGCCCACCACATCTCGATGATCTCCGTCCAGGCCGAGACCGCCCGCCTCGCCGTCCCTGGCATGCCCGACGAGGGCGCCGAGCGGCTGCTGGCCATCGGCGACACCGCCCGGACGGCCCTCACCGAGATGCGGCGGCTGCTCGGCGTGCTGCGCGAGGACGCGGGCGACGGCGAGGAGCGGGCACCGGCCCGCCGCCCCCAGCCCGGCCTGCGGCAGCTCCTCGACCTGGTCGACGAGACCCGCGACTCCGGCGCCGCGAACGTCCGGCTGATCCTGCGCGGGAGCGTCGCCGCCCTCGATCCCGGTCTGGAACTGGCCGCGTACCGGATCGTCCAGGAGGCCCTCACCAACGCCCGCAGGCACGCCCCCGGAGCCGCGGTCGACGTGGAGGTCGAGTACCTGCCCGGGGCACTGCGCGTCGGCGTCCGCGACAACGGACCCGGCCCCGGGCCGGGTGCCGCACCCGCCGGCCACGGCGTCCTCGGCATGCGCGAGCGCGCCGCGGCCGCCGGCGGGGAACTGCGCACGGGTCCCGGCCCGGTCGGCGGGTTCCTGGTGGAGGCGACGCTCCCGTCCGGGGGGACGTCATGATCGGTGAGGGCGCCGCGACCGGGGGAGCCGCCGGGACCGTCCGGGTGGCCGTGGCCGACGACCAGGAGGTCGCCCGCGCCGGCTTCGGCGCCCTGCTGGCCACCCAGCCCGACCTGGACGTCGTCGCCACCGCCGCCGACGGCGCCGCCGCGGTCCGCGCCTGCCGCGAGCACCGGCCCGACGTCGTGCTGATGGACGTGCGGATGCCCGTCATGGACGGCATCGAGGCCACCCGCCACATCACGGCCGAGCCGGACGCCCCCCGGATCCTGATCCTCACCACGTTCGACCTCGACGAGCACGTCTACGACGCCCTCGTCGCCGGCGCCAGCGGCTTCCTGCTCAAGGACGTCACCGCCGAGCGGCTGTTCGACGCCGTCCGCGTCGTCGCGGCGGGGGAGGCGCTGATCGCCCCGGCCGTCACCCGCCGCCTCATCGGCGAGTTCGCCCGCCTGCGGCCCCGGCCGCCGTCCCGCGGCCCGGACGTCCTGGACGCCCTCACGCCCCGGGAGATCGACGTGCTGCGCCTGGTCGCCGGGGGCCTCACCAACGCCGAGATCGCCGGCCGCCTCGTCGTGGGGGGCAGACGGAATACGCCAGAAAGGGGCCGCGAGCTTCTGTGGTGGACGAGCCGGGGCCGCCTTGGACAGCGGCGCGGCTGGCCGGTCGTGCCCGAGTTGGAGTCGCTGTGGCAGGAGACGGTTTCGGCTGAGACAACCCGGATGGCGCCAGCGCGCCGCCCGTCTGGAGGGTGAGGCCGAGTTCGTGTTCGCGGTCGATTATCAGGTCTGCCGCCGGTGCCGGCGCGGCTGGGTCGAGTAGCCCTGCACGTTGCCGGGAGTACCGGCGGAGCGGGCTGGCCGGCGCTGGGCTGGCCGCGTTCCGGCAAGAGCAGCCGGGCCTGGCCTGGCTCACCCGCGGTGCACGTCGCCGAGTCGAGGGCGTTCTGCTGTGGGCCCGCACCTGGGAGCAGGGCCCGTCGGGCATGAGACCGGGCTATCGGAAGGTCTCGCCGTGTTACGCGAGGGCATGGGCCGCGTCCAGGAGGCGGCGCAGGTGCAGCGTGTCTGGGGCCAGGGCGGTGACCAGGAGAGCGGGTCCGGCGAGCGGGGTCAGCACGGCGTGCCCGTGTGCCGGGTCGTCGAGTTCGAGCAGCCGGGTGTCGGGTGGCCGGTTGCGGTAGGCGGGGTCGACGATGAGGATCTGGCCGGTGGCGCGGTGGCCGTCCAGGACGGCGGGGCCGTCCCAGCCGGGCGCGTCCGGGCCGTACTGGGTCTGCTGGTCCAGGAGCGGGTGTCCGTCATGGCGGAGGGTCAGGCGTGTGGTCAGCCGGCCGGGCGGTTCGCCGGTGCGGCCGAGGACTTGTTCTTCGCGCAGGAAGAGTCGTGCGGTGGGGGCCAGGTCGATGGTGCAGGTCTGGCGGAGGTTGCTGCGCGCGGCGGAGATCAGCGGTTTGGGCTGCCAGTGCAGGCTGGCCTGTTCGGCCACGTTCAGGTGGACGTCGTAGGTGGCGTGTTCGGTGGTGGAGCCGCGCAGGGCGATGGTGGCGGCGGCGGTGGTGATGTGCAGGTGGGCGCCTTGTTCGGCGGTGGCCTCGATGCGCAGCCGGTCGCCGCCGTGGGGGGCGTTCATGGCGCCGATGATGCACACCCGCGCCTGGTTCCCTGTGGGTGGTTCCAGCGCAGGTCGAAGGGGCCCTCACCGTGCATGACGGGCAGGGCGGTGGCGTTGGCCTCGCTGGTCGCCCTGATGCGTGCGGTGGCGTGGACGCCGGGGCCGGTGCGCCTTACCGGGGCGGTCTGGAGTGGGTGGGTCATGCGGGGCTGGTGGTCCAGTCGGTGAGTTGCTGGCGGACCCAGTGCGCGACGGGTGTGACGCCGTCTTCGGTTTTCAGGGCGGTGAAGGCGACGGGCAGGTCGCCGCGCTGGGTTTTGGCGTCGCGGGCCATGCCCTCCAGGTCGGCGCCGACGTAGGGGGCGAGGTCGGTCTTGTTGATGACGAGCAGGTCGGAGGCGGTGACGCCGGGGCCGCCCTTGCGCGGGATGTCGTCGCCGCCCGCGACGTCGATGACGAAGATCTGCGCGTCGACCAGGCCTCTGGAGAAGGTCGCGGTGAGGTTGTCGCCGCCGGATTCGATGAAGATCAGATCCAGCGGGCCCAGGCGCTCTTCCAGGTCCTCGACGGCTTCGAGGTTGGCGGAGATGTCGTCGCGGATGGCGGTGTGCGGGCAGGCTCCGGTCTCGACCGCCTTGATGCGCTCGGCAGGCAGGACGGCCTCGCGCAGCAGGAACTCGGCGTCCTCGCGGGTGTAGATGTCGTTGGTGACGACAGCGATGGACAGCTGCTCGCGCAGCGTCCGGCACAGGGCGGCGACGGTGGCGGTCTTGCCGGTGCCGACCGGCCCGCCGAGCCCGATCCGCAGGGCGCGGCGGCGGCCGCCGGGACGCTTGCCGGGGCGGTGCGCGGCCCCGCCGGAGTCGTCCGGGGCTTGCGGGTGGTTTTCCGGGAAGGCGTGGTTGGGGTGCAGGTGCATGGCTGGTCCCTTGGTTGGACGACAGAGGAGAAGGTCAGAGGAGAAGGTCAGGAGGCGAACAGGCGTACCGGGCGGGCGGCGTGCTGTTCGGCTCTGATGTCGAGCAGTGGCGCCGAGGCGGCGGGCAGCGCCCCCACGCCCTCGGTGGGCACGCGTTGCGCGGCATCGGCGGCCAGCGCCGCGACGTGGTCGATGTCGGCGGCCAGGCGGGCCAGGATGGCGGTGGCGTCGAGGGGGGCCAGGCTCAGCAGCCGGACGGTGGCGGTGGCCGGGCCGCTGACGCTGTCGTAGGCCGCCGCGTATGCCGCGTCCAGCCGGGTTAGGCCGGCGGAGCGGGCGGCCAGGCCGAGCACGACGCTCTGGTGAGCGCCTTGCGGCCGCGCCGCCGCGAGGGCGTCGAGGTCGGTCGAGGGCCAAGCGGTGCGGGCGGCTCGCAGCAGTTGCCGGCCGAGCCTGCGCGCGGCCTGGCGCAGGGCGGGGGCGGCGGTGCGGGCGTCGGCGGCTCGGTCCAGCAGGAGCGGGTCGCAGCCGGCGGCGGCCGCGGCGGCCAGGCCCGCCGCGGCCAGGCCGCTGGTGTGCAGCCGGCCGCGGCAGAACTCCTCCAGGCCCGCCGCGTCCCGTATCCGCCCGGCGGTGACGGCCGCCTCGGCGCCGCCGGAGTGGGCGTGCCCGCCGGCGGGGAAGCGGCCGTCGGCCAGGACGAGCAGGGCGGCGCGGTTCATCGTGCGCGGTTCACCTTTCATGGTCCGGTGCGGGTCGGGTGCCCTGCGGCAGGGTGCGGGGACGGTCAGAACAGGAAGTACCGCTGCGCCATCGGCAGTTCGGTGGCGTACTCGTTGTCGTCGACCACCTGGCCGTCGATCCTCACCTCGCCGCCATCGGGATCGATCTCGATGAGCGGGCGGGCGTCGTTCTCCCGCATGTCCGCCTTGAAGACCTGGCGGGTGCTGCCGATGGCCGTGAACGGCTTGCTCACCTCGGTCCAGCCGGCCAGTCCGGCGTTGATGGCCGCCGCGGTGGCGAAGTTGACCGAGTTGGCGGCAGGGGCGCTGCCGGTCGCGCCCCACGCGGGGCGGGGCAGGATCGGCTGCGGGGTGGTGATGGAGGCGTTGGGGTCGCCGACTTGGGCGTAGGCGATCTGGCCACCCTTGATCACCCGGTCGGGCTTGACACCGAAGAACTTCGGTTCCCACAGCACCAGGTCGGCCAGCCTGCCCACCGCGACCGAGCCGACCTCCTGCTCGATACCGTGGGCGAGGGCCGGGTTGATCGTGTATTTCGCGATGTAGCGGCGAGCGCGCTGGTTGTCGGCCCCGCCGGGTCCGCCTTTGTCGCCGGCCAGCGGACCGAACCGGCCCCGCATCACATGCGCGGTCTGCCATGTCCGCATGATCATCTCACCGATGCGGCCCATCGCATGGGAGTCCGACGACATGATCGAGATGGCGCCCAGGTCGTGCAGCATGTCCTCGGCGGCCATCGTGGCGGGCCGGATCCGCGAGTCGGCGAAGGCTTCGTCCTCCGGCACCTGCGGGTTCAGGTGATGGGCGACCATCACCATGTCCATGTGCTCGTCGACGGTGTTGACGGTGAAGGGCCGGGTGGGATTGGTGGAGGCGGGCAGCACGTTCGGCAGGCTCGCCATGGTGAGCATGTCCGGGGCGTGGCCGCCGCCGGCGCCTTCGATGTGGAAGACGTGGATGGGGTGGTCGCCGATGTCCGCGATGGTGTCGTGGACCGTGCCCGCCTCGTTCAGGGTGTCGGCGTGCAGGGCCACTTGCACTCCGGTCTCCGCGCTCACCGCCAGGCACTGGCGCAGCGCCGCAGGGGTGGCGCCCCAGTCCTCGTGGATCTTGAGCCCGAAGGCGCCCGCCTTCACCTGGTTGTGGAGCGACTCCAGGGACATGGTGTTGCCCTTGCCGAGCAGCCCGATGTTGACCGGGAAGGCGTCCAGCGCCTTGAAAAGCCGGGCCAGGTGCCAGGAGCCGGGCGTGACGGTGGTGGCGGTGCTGCCCTCGGCGGGGCCGGTACCGCCTCCGATCAGGGTGGTGACGCCGGAGGCGAGCGCCTCGTGGACCTGGTCGGGGCAGATGAAGTGCACGTGGGTGTCGACCGCGCCCGCGGTGAGGATCTTGCCGTTGCCGGCGATGACCTCGGTCTCCGGGCCGATCAGGAAGTCGGTGGCGTCCGGGTGCCGGTCGTGCAGCCGGTCCATGGTCTCGTCGTTGTAGGCCTTGCCGAGCGCGACGATGCGGCCGTCGCGGATGGCGACGTCGGCCTTGACGATGCCCCAGTGGTCCAGGATGACCGCGCCGGTGATGACGGTGTCGGGCGGCCTGGGAGCGCCTGCCGTCGTGGAGTCGCGCGGCGCGCAGGACTGGCCCATCGATTCGCGGACGACCTTGCCGCCGCCGAAGACGGCCTCGTGGCCGCTGTGGTCGGGACCGCCGCACCAGTCCTGGGTGACCTCGATCCGCAGGTTGGTGTCGGCCAGACGGATGCGGTCCCCGGTCGTGGGGCCGAACCGGGCGGCGTAGTCGACGCGGCTCAGCGGAGCATGCCGATCGAGGGGCGGTGGAGTGGACATCAGAGCTTGCCTCCGACCTCGCCGCGCAGGCCCATGACGATGCGGTCGCCTTCGATGGGCACCAGCTCGACCTGCAACGTGTCATTGGGTTCGAACCGCACAGAGCTGCCGGAGGGGATGTTCAGACGCCTGCCGTAGGCGTCGTCGCGGTCGGGGTCGATGGTGAGCAGGGGATTGACCTCGTAGAAGTGGTAGTGGGAACCGACCTGGATGGGACGGTCGTCGGTGTTGGTGACCGTGACGGTCACGACCGCGCCCTGCAGGTGCTGGTTGAAGACCACAGGCCCGGCGCCGGCGGGATGTTCGACCTTCCCGGGATGAACCGGGGGCGGCACCGCCTGCGAGATCGCCTCCGGGACCGGCTGCACGGCCATCGGCGGCAGGGGATGGCGGATGCTGACCATCTTGGTGCCGTCGGGAAAGGTCGCCTCGACCTGGATGCCAGACAGCATCTCGGCGACGCCCGGCATGAGATCCGCGCGCTCAATCACCGACGAGGGCAGCGGGTGCATCAGATCGGCGACGGACTTCTGGCCGTCCCGGGCCTCTTCAAGCACGTAGGCGGTGATCAACGCGACCGCCTCCGGATAATTGAGCGGAGTCTTGCGTGCTTTACGCCGACGGGCCACATCCGCGGCCACGTGGATCATCAGACGTTCCCGTTCATGCGGAGTCAGACGCACTCCGCCACCTCACCTTCGCTCGGTCCCGGCCCTTCCGGGGTCGCCGACAGTGCGGGATAGCGGCACGGCCAGACCTTCACGCGGGCCGCGTCGTCCGCTCTCCCTCCAAGTGGGGAGGGTCCCCACCGATGCGCCCACAGGGCCGCCGGTTCAGCCTGGGGACCCGCAAGGCCACCCAGAGGCAGATCACCACCCCGTGACACACTGAAAGTATTGTTGTGTGCACGCTGGGTGATATAGCGAGGTGGTGAGGCGTCCATCCCCAGCGACACATAATCTGCATTACCTGTCACACTGGCTTTCGCTGACTCACGTCCGCCCAGCTCGCCGCCCGCCGCGGCGCAGGCGAATCGGAAACGTTATGTGTCACATCGATGTTGGGGGTTGATGCCGGTGTCGGTCGTCGCGTTCCCCGACCCCCCGGCGCGGGCACCCGCCACCGGGCCGGCTGCGGAGCCCGCCCCGGAGTCGGGCCGGGAGTCCGTTGCGGCGGCGGTGGACCGGTTCGTCGAAGCGATCCCGGTCGCCACAACGCGGGCCAGCTACGCCGAGACCCTCGCGCGCCTGGTCACGGCCACCGGCCCAGGCCATCCGGTCGACGCCCCTGGAGCCCGAGCACTACGCGGCGGTGATGCGGCGATGGAACCGCGCGGCGGCGGCGACGTGGAACCGTCACCTGTCGGCGCTGGTGTCGTTCACCGCCTGGGCACAGCGCCAGGAACTGCTGGCGACCAACCCGACGCGGCGGCTGGAACGCCGCCGCCCGGCTCGGCGCGGGGACCAGTCGATCCCGCACGCCCGGGTGGAGCGCCTGCTGGGCGACGACCGCCATCCGCTGCGCGAGCGGATGCTGTGGCGGATGCTGTACGAGACAGCCGCGCGCGCCGAGGAGATCCTGTCGCTGAACATCGAGGACCTAGACCTGGAATTCCGCCGGGCCCGGGTGACCTCCAAGGGCGGGGCGATCGAGTACGTGCACTGGGCCGCCGGCACCGCCCGCCTGCTGCCCCGCCTGCTCAAAGGCCGCACCACTGGGCCGGTGTTCCTGGCCGACCGGCGCGCCCCGACCTCCGGCCCCCGGGCGCCGGCGGCCGCGGACCTCTGCCCGGTCACCGGCCGCGGCCGACTGTCGTATCCGCGCGCGGAATACCTGTTCAAGACCGCGTCGGCCGCACTGGATCCGCACGGCGCGGGATGGACGCTGCACCAGCTGCGGCACTCGGCGCTGACCCGGCTGGCAGCCGCCGGACGCACCGCCGCCGAACTGCAGGCCAAGCCCCGGCACCTGCATCTGGCCAGCCTCGGCCGGTACGTCCGATTGGGCGAGCAGACCTCGGCCGCGGTCACCGCCGAACACGATCCGCACGCCCGGCGCCGTCCGGGCACACCGCGAAGCAACACCCCGTGACGGCCGACATGCGTCGAAGTCGCCGACCCGGGCGACTGGACCGCCGTACGTGCCCGGTGGAACCACCGATGGGCTGGAGGCGGCCGGGCCGCCGCCCGGTCTCGACATCGCGGCCGAGAGCGGGGAGCTCGCCGCTGAGGCCCTCACCGGCACAGTGACGCTGAGGCGCCGGCAGCCCGTCAGGTCTTCGGTGCGAACAGAACGCGGGGTTCGAGGTCGAGCCGCGTGGCCGGGGCCTGGTCGGGCGGGGTGAGGTTGAGTGCCCAGTTGCCGAACCGGCGGACGGTGTGGGTGATGTAGGGCGAGACGGTGGCCAGGTCGTCCAGATCGACGCTCTGGCCCTCGGCTGCGACGTCGTTGGCGGCATCGGTGATGTCGCAGGCGGTCGAGTAAATGACGCAGTTGGCGATGAGCTCATTGAACTTCACCACCTTCTCCTGGTGGTCGGGGTCGTTGTGACCGATGAGCTTGCCCCCGAACATCAGCCAGTCGGCGAAACCGTGGAATGCCTCGTTGCGGTTGGTGACCAGGGTGATCTGCTCACGCAGTTCGGGCTCGGAGAGATAGCGCAGCAGCGTGATGGTGCGGATCGCGCGGCCGAGCTCGCGGAAGGCGCGATAGAGGCGGTTCTTGCGGGAGTGGTTGCCCAGCCGGCGCAGCAGCGTCACCGACGACAGCCTGTTCTCCCGGATCGAGATCGCGGTACGCATCAGATCGGGCCAGTGGTTCTCGATCAGCTCCCAGTCGACCACCTCGTTGCCGAACAGCGTGTCGATGTGGGCGTAGCGGGTGCCCTCGTCGGGCCGGTAGAAGATCAGGTCGTGCCAGTTGCGGATGCGGGGCAGCAGGTCGAAGCCCAGCAGCGCGCCGAACCCGAAGACCGGCAGCGCCTGGCCTTGGGTATCGGCGTGGATGGTGTCGGGCTGGATGTCGGACTTGTTCCGCAGCAGCCCGTCGATGATGTAGACCGCCTCCCACACCCCGCACGGGATGAACCTGCTGAACAGGGCGATGTAGGTGTTGGAGACGTGCCGGTAGGCGATCCCGCCGTATCCGCCGTACCGGATGCTGGTCTCGGCCAGCAGGTTGTTCTCCCAGGTGTCGATCTGCGAGCCGTCGGCCGCGACCGTCTTCCCATCGCCCCACACGCTGGCGACATCGAGCTTGTTGAAGGCGTTGATGACGTCCACCGACGCCTTGTCGATTTTGGTGGCGGTGGTGTGCTTGTTCCCGGCCAGCGACAGCTCGTGCACGCTCACCTGCCCGCGCATGTGCGCGGCGACCTGGGTCGGGCCCAACAGGGTGCCGTGCGCGAACGCGGTCAGCACGTACCGGGCCATGGCGTCGCGGATCTTGGGGTCGGAGCCGGAAGCGGGGCCGAAGTGGCGGTGCCAGCCCAGCAGGTAGGCGGTGCGGGTGAGGATGTCCAGCAGCGCCCGCTGCGGCAGCCGGCCGTGGATGGCGGCCTCCAGCGCCAGCGCCGCGGGCCGCCGTTCGCTGCCCTTGCGGCGGCGCAGCACCGGCCGTCCGCCCTCCAGCAGCAGATCGGTGTTGCCCGGATAGCCCGTGTCCACCGCCGCGGCGGTGGCGGCGAGCTTGTCGCGGTAGTGCGCGGTCAGCGCGCCCGGCTCGGCCGGGATGCCCGCCTGGGCACAGAACGCCGGCACCAACGGCCGGCACTCCTCCCACGACATCAGCTGGTCGTGCAAGTTGGCGTAGGAATCCGACCCGGCCACCGCGATGTCGCCCGACCGGAGCTCGGCCGCCAGGTAGGAGAACACGCACACCTCCAGGTGGCGGCGCACCAGCATCCCCGGCCGGTTCTTGTCCCGCAGGATCTTGCGCCACTGCCCGGAGGCGAAGACGTCCACGTCGATCCGCAGCCGCACCTTCACCCGATCCCCGGCGGGGCCTGGCCGTTCCACGGTGATCTCCTCGGGCACGAACGCGGCCTTGGCGCCGCGCAACGCGCGCAGGAACTCCACCGCCTCCAACACGCTGCGCTCGGCCGTGGTCGCCTCCAGCTCGATCGAGCTGGCCAGGGTGAACAGGGCGGAGCGGTGGGAGCGGTAGTGCCGGTCCAGCAGCGGAAAGTAGTTGTTGCCGTGGTGCGCCGAGACCGCCTCGTGCGCGCCGGCCAGCGCATCGACGCCACCGGCCTGTTCCAACGTCTTCAGCACCAGCCGCCCGGCCCGCTCGGCAACCTCGTGCACCGCCACCGGCGTGACCGGTCCTGGCTGCGGTTCACCAGCCGCGCCGTCTTCACTCTCGTCGCCGGAGTCGCCGGAGTCGCCGGTGGCCAGGGCTTCGCGTACGACCGACAGGACGTCGCCGAACGCTCCCAGCAGCCGCTCAACTTTGCGCATGTCGGCGGCGTCGGTGACCCGGGCCTCACCCGCGAAGTGCGCGGCCTTGCCCGGCGGCACACCTTCCAGCCACGCCCCGGTCGGCCCGATCGCCTCGATGTCGGCCAGCAGCGCCAGCCGTTCCTTGAACTTGCCCAGCGACGCCGCCTTCGCCACGTCCTTGAGCCGGTCGAACTCGCTGCGCCGGCTGACCGGATCGACCACCAGCAACCGAGCCAGCCGGGACCGCGCAGTCACGTCCAGGCGCCCGGCCACCAGCTGGAAGAACCCGGTGTTCACCTCGGCGCGGACCGCCGAGGCCATCGAGTCCAGCGTGGTGTACCCGGGCAGCTCGCACCGTGCGCGGACCAGCTCCTCCAACCCCACGTTGATCAGGTCAGCCGGGTTGTCCTTGGACTGCACCGCCTTACGGATCGCTTCCTCGGCGACCTGCCGGACCCAGGCCGCCTCGTAGGCCACCCCCAGCCGCTGACGCACGAACTCGCGATGCCGCTTGGCCGATCGCGTAGCCGCCCGCTCCAGCTCCACGTCCTGGTCCAGCCCCAGCACACCGCGAACATGGTCGACCACGACCGCCGGGACATCCTCGACCTTCGGGAAGTAGCCGAGCCGCTGGTAGGACTTCAGCCACACCACCAGCGCCAGCAGATGACGTTCATCCTGGGTACGGCCACGCGCCCACTCGACCTCGGCCCCGGTCGGCGTGAACGACTCCGCCAACTCACGCGCCGACACCACCCTGGCAAACCCCGGGTACGCAGTTCGATCGACCGAGGTCACCCATAACCCCCGACACCACCAACACGACGCCGATCACCCTAGCCAGCAGCGATCAACCCGCGGCCCCTTTCAGCCGTATTCCGGCCGCACCCCTCGTGGGGGAGGAGACGGTCAAGACCCACGTCAGCCGCGTCCTGCGCAAGCTCGGGCTCCGCGACCGCGTCCAGGCCGTCGTCACCGCCTACGAGAGCGGCCTCGTCCTGCCCCGCACGCGGTGACCGTCGCCCGGCACCGACCGCCTGCGGGCCCCGGACATGGGTCGGGCCCGCACCGTCGCCGGTACGGGCCCGTCCCGCTCGAAATCTCAGTCGCTCATGCGGACTTCCTGCGCCCCGCCCGCAGGATCTCCAGTCGCTCGGCCAGAACCTCCTCCAGGTCCTCGACCGTCCTGCGCTCCATGAGCATGTCCCAGTGGGTGCGCGGCGGCTTGCCCTTCTTGGCTTGCGGCAGTTCCCCGTCCACCCTCAGGGCCGTGGCGCCGCAGTTGCGGCATTCCCAGGTCATCGGCACCTCGGCCTCGGCGGCGAGCGTCACGGTGAACCGGTGGCCCTTGGTGCAGGTGTAGTCCACCTCTTGCCGAGGGGCGAGATCGGTGTTGCGATCGTTCTCGTAGCTCGTCGCTCCGAGTCGGGTGCCGCGAAGTGCGCGCTCGGCCATCGTCACGTGCCTCCCAGACGGCTTGCGGTCTTGCCCTGACCAACGCTGAACACGGTGACAAAGATTCCCGCACCAGGCATGATCCAACCCTGCTGTTTCCGGCCGCACCGGGCCGTCCGGCGGAAACGTCCCACGCCGGCCCTAGTTACGGGACGTGAGCACCTCGTCGATCAGCCCGTAGTCCTTGGCCTCGGCGGCGGTGAAGAAGCGCGCGCGGTCCAGGTCGCGGCGGACGGTCTCGGGGTCGCGGCCGGTCGTCTCCGCCACGATCGCCTCGGTCTGCGCCCGCAGCCGCAGCACCTCCCGGGCCTGGATGTCCAGGTCGGTGGTGTAGCCGCGGGACACCTCGATCGCCGGCTCGTGCAGCAGGATCCGCGCGCCGGTGAGCGCCGCCCGGCGGCCCGGCGAGCCCGCCGCCAGCAGCACCGCCGCCGCCGACCCCGCCTGCCCGACGCAGGTCGTCTCGATCGGCGGCGCGACGTAGCGCATGGTGTCGCAGATCGCGAGCATCGCCGTCAGCGACCCGCCCGGCGAGTTGATGTACAGGGCGATGGGCCGGTCGGAGTCCATGCCCTCCAGGGCGAGGAGCTGCGCGGTGACGTCGTTGGCGCTGATGTCGTCCACCGGCGCGCCGAGGAAGACGATGCGGTCCTCGAACAGCTTGTTGTAGGGGTTGGTGTCCTTGCGCCCGAAGTTCGTCTGCTCCTCGAACTCCGGGACGAGGTAGCGCCTTTCCGCGCGTGTCATGTGCCCACCCGGTCGGTGCTGTCGATGACATGGTCGACGAAACCATAGTCGCGCGCCTCGTCCGCCGTGAACCAGGCGTCCCGGTCCCCGTCGGCCTCGATCTGCTCCAGCGTCTGCCCGGTGTGGAACGCCGTCCGCTCCGCCAGGGTCCGCTTGAGGTAGAGCGACTGCTCCGCCTGGATCTTGATGTCGGACGCGGTGCCGCCGATGCCGCCGTGCGGCTGGTGCATCATCACCCGCGCGTGCCGCAGCGCGTACCGCTTGCCGGCGGTCCCGGAGCACAGCAGCGTCTGGCCCATGGAGGCGGCCATGCCCATTGCGACCGTGGAAATGTCGTTCGGGACGAACTGCATCATGTCGTAGATCGCCATCCCGGCGTCGACGACCCCGCCGGGCGAGTTGATGTAGATCGTGATGTCGCGCCGCGCGTCCTGCGCGGCGAGCAGGAGCAGCTGCGCGTTGACCCGGTTGGCGACCTGGTCGTCGATCTCGGTCCCGAGGAACACGATCCGCTGCGCCAGCAGCCGCTCGTAGAGCTGCGCGTCCGCCAGCCGCGGCAGGTCCGCCACACTGGCCCGCGACCGCGCCACGTAGGTCTCCGCCCGCCGGTCCCCGTCCCAGGGCTTCGGTTCGCCGCTCACGGTGTCCTCCTCGATGATCTGTACAGAACGTACACTGCGTACATATGGAGCCTAATGCGGGCCGCGCGGGTCGGCCAGCGGACGATCCGGGGTTTCGCTATACGATGAATCACGTGGATGTTCCGGTTACCGAAGCACGTGCCCAGTTCGCGGACCTGGTCAACCGCGTCGCCTACACCGGCGATCCCGTCAGGCTCACGCGCCGCGGCAGGGTGATGGCCGCCCTGGTGTCTCCGGAGGATCTGGAGCTGCTGGAACTGGTGCGCTCGCGGCGCCTCGATCTGACGCAGGCGCAGCAGCCCGCGCAGCAGGCCGAGCGTCCGCAGGCCGCTCCGATGCGGATCGCGGCCGAGTACCGGCCGCCCGGCTTCAGGCACTGACCTCCGGAGGGGCCCCGGTTCCGATCCGGTGGGTCAGTCCGCGGCGGGTGCGCCGGGCCAGAGGCCGCGGGCGGTCATGATGCGGCGGAGGGTGGTGATCTCGTCGGTCATGATGCCGTCGACGCCGATGTCCAGGAGGTGTTCCATGTCGGCGGGCTCGTTGACCGTCCAGGCGTGGACGCGCAGGCCGAGCTCGTGGGCGCGGGCGATGAACGACTCGGTGACGAACGGGACGGGGCCGAGGCCGTAGGGGACCTGGGCGCACGCGACGCCGGTGTCGGCCAGGCGGATCAGCTTGGCGGTCGGGCCGCCGTAGGACTTGGCGCGCAGCGCCATCACGCCCCGCGGGCCCAGGGCGGTGCACACGTCCCGGTCGGTGAACAGGGGGAGCCGGGCGCGCATCTGGGCCAGCCGGCGGGTGGAGAAGGACGTGATGCACACCCGGTGCCAGGCGCCGGCGCGGTGCAGCGCCGCGGCAAGCGGGCCGATGACCGGGGCGTCCTTGATGTCGATGTTGACGCGGGCGGCGGGGAACGAGCCGAGGATCTCCTCCAGGCGGGGGATCGGCTCGGTGCCGCCGATCCGGGCCTTGGCGACCTCGGAGTAGGGGAGCCGGGCGATGGTGCCGGTGCGGTCGGTGACGCGGTCCAGAGTGCGGTCGTGGAAGGCGACGACGACGCCGTCGGACGTGGCGTGGGCGTCGGTCTCCAGGTAGCGGTAGCCGAGGTCGACGGCGCGCTGGAACGCGGCCATGGAGTTCTCGGGGCCGCCGCCCGCACCGCCGCGGTGGGCGAAGGCGATCGGCCCCGGGTGGTCGAGGAACTCGTAGCGGCGCACCCGTCCGATTATGGCGGACCCCTCCGCCAGGCTTGACCTTACTACGTAAAGGCCGCGGGCCGGATGGCACTGCTACCGTCAGGCCCGCGAACCGATCACCGAGGGAGTGCGCACGATGGCGGATGTGAACGACTACCGGGCGACGTTCGAGTTGGTGGACGCCGACGGCGACGGGTACATCTCGACGGACGAGCTGAAGACGCTGATGACCGCGCTCGGTGCGGAGATCACCGGCACCCGTGCCGTGGAGGTGGTCGTGGCCGCCGACGCCGATCGCGACGGGAAGATCTCCCTGGAGGAGTTCGCCGCCCTGATGGACCGGACCGCCCGCTCCTAGTCATGGACCAGACCGCCCGCCCCTAGTCTCGGCTCGCGCGACGGCGGAGCATGAGGGCGTTGTCGATGCGGGTCATGACGCGTCCGTCGGGGGCGGTCTGGACGCGCTCGTGCTCGCCCCTGCGCAGCACCTCCCAGTCGGCGTCGGGCAGTTCCAGGGACTTCAGGAGCTCGTCGGCCGTCGGCAGATGCACGTGGGGATGGGCGTCGGGGTCCCAGGGCGGGGGCCCGGCGTGCCCGAGGACGAGCAGGGTCCCGCCGGACGCGACGGCCGCGGCGGCGTCTCGCAGGATCCGCTCCCGCGGCATCCCCTCGGTGGGGGAGTGCAGGAAAGCGGCCGAGACCAGGTCGTAGAGGCCCTCGGGAAAGGAGACGCCGAGGTCGTGGCGCTGCCAGTCGATGCGGTCGGCGACGCCGGCGTCCTCGGCGTGCCGGGCGGCGCGTCCGAGGGCGACGCCGGAGACGTCGGTTGCGGTGACGCTCCATCCCCGGCCCGCGAGCCAGATGGCGTCGGCGCCTTCGCCGCACCCGAGGTCCAGCGCGGTGCCGGGCTCGAGTCCGGCGGCCTCCTCGACGAGGATGGCGTTGGGCTCGCCGCTCCACAGGTGGTCGTTGCCGGCGTACCGGGCGTCCCAGAACTCTTGGTCAGTGGTCTGCTCCATGCCCCGATGGTGCGCGCTGCCGCCGCGATTCCACAAACCGCGTTGCCGTTCCGGCAAACCGAGCACGAGCACGGCGGCCAGGACGGCCGGTGCGCCGGCGAGAACGTAGCAGGCCGGCAGCGGCAGCGTGTTCAGCAGGACGCCGGTCGCCGCCGTCCCGCCGGTGGCGCCGAGGTTCAGCGCGGTGTTGACCCAGGCCGCCGCGCGTGTCCGCGCCCCCGGCGGCGCGGCCGCGTCGGCGATGAGGTAGGCGGTGGTGAGGGCCGGGCCGATGAAGAGCCCGGCGGCGCACGCCAGCACGGCCAGGACGGTGACGGACGGCGCGAGCCCGGCTGCCGCCAGCGCGGCGCCGAGCGGCCACAGGAGGGCGGCGAGACGGCCGCGCCCCGGGAACGACCTGCTCAGAGCGCCGTAGGCGAGGCCGCCGAGGGTGCTGCCGACCGCGAGCGCGGCCTCGACCCAGGCGACCGCGGCGGGCTCGTGGTGCTGCCGGGTGAACGCGACGGCCAGCAGGGCGGTCGATCCCAGGACGACGCCGGTGGCCGCGGCGGCGACGGCGGGGGCGAGCGGGACGGCGGGAGCGCGCCGGGCCCGGTGGTGCCCGTCCGGACGCCGGCCCGCCGCGGGGGAGGTGCACAGGCCGAGGGTGCCGGCGGCCACCAGGACGGCGCTGACGGCGATCCCCAGGGACGGTGAGGCCGCCGCGGCCAGCAGCCCCGCCAGGAGCGGGCCGGTGACGAACGCGGACTCCTCGGCGACGGTGTCGAGGCTGTAGGCGCGCTGGAGCAGCGTGCCGTCGGGGAGCAGTCCCTTCCAGAGTGTCCGCATGACCACGCCGACCGGAGGCGCGGTGAGGCCGGCCGCGGCGGTCAGGGCGGCGAGCAGCGCGACGGGCGCGCCGGGGCGCCAGGTGAGAACGGCCAGGGCGGCGAGGGCGAGGGTGTAGGCGGCGGCCATCGGGGGCAGGGCGCGGCGTGGCCCGTGCCGGTCGATGAGGGCGGCGCGCAGCGGCGTCAGGACGGAGACGCTGAGGCCGAGCAGGGCCAGGAGGCCGCCGGCCTGGGCGTAGGAGCCGGTGGACGCGGTGAACGCCAGGGTCAGGGAAAGGAAGACCGTCCCATAGGACAGGCGTCCCAGCAGTGCCAGGGTGAAGGTTCGGGACGCGTGCGGGGTGCGCAGGACGGCCGCGTATGACGCAGTCACGGGGGAGTTCCTCAGAATAGCCCAAGGTGGGGCGGTTTACGGGGACGCCGGAGGCCGCCGTCGCGTTCACAGCGGCGGCGGGGGCGTCCTACGCGTATATGAGGAACTGCACGGGAGGATCCTAACGCCCGGCGGCGGGGGCGTCAGTCCTGGGAGAGCCGCCGCGCGGGTTCAGCCGCTCCATTCGCGGCGGCGGGCCTCGGCGAGGGCGACGGCGGTGGCGACGGCGACGTTGAGGGAGCCGACGCGTCCGATCTGCGGGATGTAGGTGACGGTGTCGGCGGCGGCGAGCAGGGCGGGGGAGCAGCCGTGGTCCTCTCCGCCGACGGCGAGGCAGACATCGCCGTCGAGGGGCGCCTCGTGCAGCGGGACGGCGTCGGTGGTGAGCTCGACAGCGACGACGCGCAGGCCCTCCTTGCGGGCGGCACCGGCGGCGTCGGCGGGGGTGCCGGCGTGTTCCCAGGGGACGAGGCGGTCGGTGCCGAGGGCGGTCTTGGCGACGTTCCGGTGGGTGGGGGGAGTGGAGTTGCCGGCGAGCCAGAGGCGCTCGACGCCGAAGACGGCGGCGCTGCGGATGATCGAGCCCATGTTGAACGGCTGGGTGACGGATTCGACCAGCAGGCCCAGCCGGGCGTCGGTGCGGCGCCGCCAGTCGCGGTTGAGGCGCTTGACGTCGGTGGGGCGCAGCTGCCTGCGCCCTTGCGCGGGGCCGGGGGTGGTCAAGGGGTTCGGCCTTCCGTGCGGGGCGCGACGCGCAGGACGCGGTAGGCGGACCGGGAGGCGATCCGCTCGGTGGGGAAGCCCTGGCCCTCCAGCCACTGCTGGAGGGAGTCGGAGCCGAGGTGCTTCTGGACGACCAGGTGGGCGAGCCCGCCGGGGGTGAGGCGGGGGAGCCAGGCGAGGAGGAGGTCGTGCAGGGCGGCCTTGCCGATGCGGATCGGCGGGTTGGACCAGATCGCGGCGAAGCGGAGACCCGGGTCGAGCTCGTCCCCCAACGTGAACCTTACATTGTCAAGGCCGGCGGCTTGTGCATTGCTTTCAGCGAAAACGAGGGCTCGCTGATTAACGTCCACGCCCCAAACCATCGCCTGCGGCGATCGGCTGGCCAGGGTGAGGGCTATCGGCCCGTATCCGCAGCCGAGGTCGAGGAGGTCCCCGGACTCTGGGGGATCGGGCGCGGTTTCGAGGAGGACGCGGGTGCCGGGGTCGATGCGGTCGGGGGAGAACATGCCGCTGTCGGTGTCCAGCCGCAGGTGCAGGTCGGGCAGGACGAGGTCGACGGAACGGCGGCGGGTGGCGGCGTCCGGCCGTTCGGCGAAATAGTGTTCCCCCACGTCGGCAGACCGTATCAGCGTTCGGCGGGTCCCGGCGCCGCGGCGCCCGCCGTCAGGGCCCGCGGTCAGGGCAGGCGGGAGAACCAGGCCAGCGAGGCGCCCCCGGCGGACAGCGCGAACAGCAGCGCGATGCCGATGTAGCGGGCGGCGACGTCCTGGTGCTCGATCTCGAAGCCGAGCGAGCTGCCGATGTTGGCGTAGACCTCGCGGAGCTGGTCGGCGTCGGCGGCCTCGTAGGCCTTGCCCTCGGTGCTGTCGGCGAGGGTGCGCAGGGTCTCCTTGTTGACCGAGACGCTGGTGGTCTCGCCTTCGATGTCGACGGTGCCGTAGGGGGTGCCGAACGCGATGGTGGAGACGGGCACCTGGGCGACGCGGCTGGCGTCGACGGCCTCCTGGACGGTGCGCCCGGTGGTGTTGTCCCCGTCGGACAGCAGGACGATGTGGGCGGGCGGCGGGTCCTGGCGGGCTTCGGCGTCGAAGGACCGGACGGCCTGCAGCGAGGTGAAGACGGCTTCGCCGATCGCGGTGCGCTTGGCCAGGGCGAGCTGGTCCAGCGAGGCGACGGCGGCGGAGCGGTCGGCGGACGGCGCGGCGACGAGGTTGGCGTTGCCGGCGAAGCCGATGACGCCGACGTTGAAGCGTTCGGGGAGTTCGCCGATGAAGTTCTTGGCGGCGGCCTTGGCGGCCTCGAAGCGGCTGGGGGAGACGTCCCTGGCCATCATGGACAGGGAGACGTCGACGGCCACCATGATGGTGGCGCGGTCGCGGGGGACCTTGACCGAGTCGGCGGGGCGCGCGAACCCGATCATCATGAAGGCGATCATGATGAGGAACAGGGTGGCGGCGACATGCCGGCGCCAGCCGGGTCGTTTGGGCGCGACCTGGGACAGCAGCGCGAGGTTGGTGAAGCGGACGGCGTGCCTGCCGCGGCGCATCTGCAGCAGCACGTAGGCCGCGCCGAGGAGCGGCAGGATGCCGAGCAGCCAGAGGCGTTCGGGTGACAGGAAGGTCATGGACGCGCTCCCGCGGTGGTGACGGACCGTCCTCCAGCCCCCGCCCGCCGGGACGAGCTTCGCTCGGCGGACCGGCCTGCGGCGCGGCGCTGGCGCAGGGCGAAGCGGGCGATGTCGGCGATCCAGTCGCGGTCGGTGCGCAGGACGAGGTGGTGGGCGCCGCTGCGGCGCATCGCCTCGCGGGTGCGCTCGCGTTGCGCGGCGGCTGCGGCGGCGTACTGCTCGCGGACCTTGCGGCTGAGGACGATCTCGTGGACGGTTCCGGTCTCGGGGTCGGTCATCTCGACGAGGCCGACGTCGGGGAGGTCGAGTTCGCGGGGGTCGATGATCTCGATGGCGAGGACCTGGTGGCGTGCGGCGAGGCGGCGCATGGGGCGTTCCCAGTCGGGGTGCCCGGCGTGGGACCCGTGGCCGGAGGCCGGGGCCGTGG
>NZ_SMKH01000134.1 GCF_004348515.1 Actinomadura sp. KC345
CCTCCCGGACGTCCCGCTCCCCTCCAGCCCGCACCGGAACCCGTACCGGTCGCGCAGTCCGCGATGTCCAACTGACCGGAGCCCGGCCGCACGCCACCCGGACCTGCCCGCGCCGCCCGGGGCCCTCAGCGGGCCCGCGCGAGCTCGCCGACGATCTCGCACCCCTTGCGGAGTTCCGCGCGGCTCTCCGCCGAGCCGTACCCGATCACCAGTCCCGGCGCGCGCCGCGCGCCCGCGTAGCAGTGGTCGAGCGTCTCCACGAGGACGCCCCGTCCCTCCGCCTCCCGCACGATCCGCCCCGCCTCATGTGGCGGGACGTCCACCACGAGGTGCAGGCCGGCCGTGTCGCCCCGCAGGGGCAGCCCGTCGAGCGCCCGGACGACCACGTCCCGCCGCCGCGCGTACTCCCCGCGCATCCGGCGCACATGGCGATCCAGATCGCCGCGTTCCAGCAGGAGCCGCAGCGCGTCCTGCGGCACCACGGCCGTACGGTCGTTCAGCTCCTCGCGGCGCAGCGCGACCCGCCCCACCACGTCGGGGCGGCCCACGAGCCAGCCGACCCCCATGTCCGCGGTGAGGATCTTGGCCGTCGTGCCCAGGTAGACGACCACGTCCGGGTCGAGCCCGTAGAGCGCGGGCAGCGGACCGACGTCGTAGCGGAACTCGCCGTCGTAGTCGTCCTCGGCCACGAGCGCCCCGTTGCGCCGCGCCCACGCCAGCAGGGCCTGGCGGCGTGGGACGGGCAGGACGCCGCCCATCGGGAACTGGTGTGACGGCGTCGTGTAGACGAGGCGCAGATCGCCGGGGAGGGCGTCCACGACGAGGCCGTTCTCATCGACCGGGCAGGGCACCGGCTCGGCACCGCGTCCCGCCAGGACCGCGCGTGCCCGCAGGTAACCGGGCTCCTCCACCCCGACCCGGTCACCCGGGCGCAGGACCGTCGCGGCCAGCAGATCGAGCCCGTTCGTCGCGCCCCGCGTGACCAGGAGCCCGTCCACGGGGCAGGTCACGCCGCGGCTGCGTCTGATGTAGTCGGCCAGAGCGACGCGCAGTCCCGGCAGTCCGTGCGCGTCCTGGCGCTGCTGGGGCGGCATGCCGGACGCGAGCCGCCACGCACGCCGCCACGCGGGGGTGTCGAGTGCCCCGACCCAGGCGAGCCCCGGCCTCAGGTCGATCTCGCCCGGGGCGGCCGTCCTCCGGACCGACATCGGCATGACCGGCGGGGGTTGCGGCTCAGGCGGCGTGGCGACACCTTCGGTCACATACGTCCCCGACCCATGGCGGCCTTCCAGCCAGCCCTCCGCGTACAACTGCTCGTAGGCCTCGGTCACGACCGTCCGGCTCACGCCCAGCAGGCCGGCCAGCGCCCTGCTGGCGGGAAGCCGCTCGCCCGCCGCCAGCCGCCCTTCCCCGAGCGCGGTGCGCAACTGCCCGACGAGCTGGGCGCTCATCGGCTCGCCGCCGTCCCTGTCGACGGTGAGCGGCAGGTCTACCGACAAAGTGGTCTCCGGCTATACGCGTCAAGTGGCACTACCGACCAGGCCACTCTCTCCATAGCGTAAACGGACATGACCCCACTCTCTTCGACCGAACGCACCCGTCTGGGCAGAAAGCCCGAACGCTCCAGCAGCGACCGCACCGTCCTCTACGGGATCCTCGACGACGGCATGATCTGCCACCTCGGCCTCATCATGGACGGCTCGCCGCGGGTCCTCCCCACCGGCTACGGGCGCCTGGACGACACGCTCTACGTCCACGGCTCCACCGGCGCCGGCAGCCTCATGGCCGCCCCCGCCCAGGAGATCTGCGTCACCGTCACCCACCTGGACGGCATCGTCGTCGCCCGCTCCCTCTTCCACCACTCGCTCAACTACCGCAGTGCCGTCATCTACGGGACGCCCCGCCTCGTCACCGGCACCGACGAGAAGCTCGCCGGTCTCCGTGCCATCACCGAGCAACTGGCCCCGGGCCAATGGGACGTGGCCCGCCACCCCACCCGCAAGGAACTCGCCGCCTCCTCCGTACTGGCCCTTCCCCTGGACGAGGCGTCCGTGAAGGTCCGGCAGGGCCCACCAGGCGACGACGACGAGGACTATGCCCTCGACATCTGGGCCGGTGTCGTCCCCGTCCACCAGGCGTTCGGCGCGCCCTCACCCGACCCCGTCCTGCGTACCGGCATCCCCGTCCCGGGCCACATCGCCCGGCGCGTGACCTCGTAAATCGATCCGCCTCAGTGCCCCGTGCAGTCGTTCATGGCCGTAGGGTGAATCCATGAACGAGCGGCTCGTCTGGATCGACTGCGAAATGACTGGACTCGACCTGCGCAACGACGCGCTGATCGAGATAGCCGCGCTGGTGACCGACAGCGAACTCAACATCCTCGACGAGGGTGTGGACGTGGTCATCAAGCCCCCGCCGGAGTCGATCACACAGATGACCCAGGTCGTCCGTGACATGCACACCAGCTCGGGCCTCCTCGAAGCCCTCCCCGGCGGCGTGACCCTCTCCGAGGCCGAGGACGTCGTCCTCACCTACATCAAGGGCCACATCAAGGAAGCCAAGAAGGCCCCCCTCTGCGGCAACTCCATCGCCACCGACCGCTCGTTCCTGGCTCGCGACATGCCCGCCCTCGACGGCCACCTCCACTACCGCATGGTGGACGTCTCGTCCATCAAGGAACTGGCCCGCCGCTGGTACCCGCGCGCCTACTTCGCCAGCCCGGAGAAGAAGGGCGGCCACCGCGCCCTCGCCGACATCACCGAGAGCATCCAGGAACTCCGCTACTACCGCGCCGCCGTCTTCGTCCCCCAGCCCGGCCCCGACTCGGAGACCGCCCGCGCCGTGGCCGCCAAAGTCGCCTCAGGCTGACCCACACCCGCGGAGCCGCTACACTACTGGGAGCCGGGACGCGATCCCGGCCACGGTGGGTGTAGCTCAGCTGGCAGAGCACTTGGTTGTGGTCCAAGATGTCGGGGGTTCAAGTCCCCTCACTCACCCCAGAGAAGCCCTGGTCGCTCAGGCGGCCAGGGCTTTCGCGCGTCCGCTCACCCCTGCCGCGTCAGCAGCCAGACCAGCACCGCCAGCAGGCCGCCGAACATCGCCATCCGGCGGAACTCCCCGAACGTCACCGTGCGCAGGGCGCCGACCCCGGCCTTCGTCTTCCGCAGGTCCGTCAGGGCGCGCCGCCACCGGGCGAAGGCCGCCCCCATCAACCCTGTGCACACCAGGGCCACCGCCACGTAAATGGCCGCTGAACTGTCCATCGACGCACGATCCCACCGGATGCTGGGACCGTTTGCGTCATATGCCACTTTCGGCACCGGCCGGATCCGGCTGTCCCGGACGGGCTTGATCGTCCAGTCCATCGACGCCAGAAGATCGGCCCGTTATGCTCCCACCCTATAATTGTCAACCCAAGGGCAACGGATGAGTGTCGACGAGACGGCCCCCCTGCGCGTACTGGTGGTGGACGGCGACCCGAAGGTCCGGGCGGACGTGACCACCCTCCTCGACGCCAGCGACGAACTCCACGTCGTCGCCGAGGCGCCCGACCCCACGGTGGCCCTCGTCCTGGCCGAACGGCTGCGCCCCGACATCGTCCTCCTCGACGCGGACTCCGCGGCCCACGCCACCCCCTTCAGCAACAGCTCCCGCGTCTTCGTCCTCGCCGCCCCGGACCATCCCGCCGTCCAGGACGCCCTCCACGCCGGCGCCTGCGGACACCTCGTCCCCGGCTCCTTCACCGTCCCCGACCTCATCCGCGGCGTCCGCCACGCCTCCCGTACCACCCTGGGCCTGTCCGCCCGCGAATCCGAGGTCATGGACCTCATCGCCACCGGCCGCTCCAACGGCGAGATCGCCCGCCAGCTCTTCCTCAGCGAGAAGACCGTCAAGAACCACGTCAACCGCATCTACGCCAAGCTGGGCGTCAGCTCCCGGGCCACCGCCATCGCCCTCTGGCGCGGCATGATGAGCGTCCTTCCCGCCCGGGACTAAACCGGTTCGCACTGGTCCACCGCTCCTGATACTGTTCTTCCTGTCGCGAGGGACCCCACCCGGGGCCGGTCCCCCACCGACAGGCGCCGTTAGCTCAATAGGCAGAGCAGCGGACTCTTAATCCGCGGGTTCGGGGTTCAAGTCCCTGACGGCGCACCCCGTATGACCAACATGTTCTCGCCAGCTCCGCGAGTGTGTCCGCCTGTGCACCGATCCGATGCCCGTGTTCCGCTCGTCGACTTGGGCTGACAACGATGGGCTTCCGTCCGGCTTTCCTGAATGACCGCGGCGGGAGGGGGTCCCCCCGCCGCGGACCGGATCACTCAGCGCCGGGCTTGTTCCGACTCTGATACCTGGCGGCTCCGAACGAGGCGACGAGAATCAAGGCGATTCCCACCGCCCCCGCGGGGCCGGGCGTCACCCTTTCCACGAGCATTCCCAGGAGGATGCCGACGTGGCGGCGACGAGAATCACGGCGCCCACGCCCAGGGCCCATTCCGGGACCATCAGACCCAGGATCCGGACTTCTGGAATCGCGTCGGTGAAGCCTCGTCCGCCTTCACTCCGGCCCGGACCGTTCAGCAGTGCCCAGAGGCCCAGCAGAGCGAGCATCGGCCACAGAGCGGTCGAGTATTTCTTGTTCCTGGCATCCCGGACGACATCGCCGCCGCCCAGGAACACCGCCGTGCACAGAAAACTGAGCGGTGCCAGGATGTGCAGGTGCACCCACCTCAGGACGAACTGGAATGCGATGTTGTTCATCGCCATGTTGAGGCCCATGAGGAGTGCCGTCGCCCAAGCAGACTCGATCGTCCGCCATGAAGGACGGACCACGATCCAGAAGACCAGAGTGCTGCTGAGGGCGCTTACGAGAACCGTGGTCACCGGCCCGACGTTGGCCGTGACGCCCACGGCCACCAGGAAGTAGCCCTTGGCCACGCTCACCGTATCGGCGAACACGACCTTCGCGAGGACCTTCCGGTTTCGTTGCGCTCAGATCGCCGGACAGCGACCTCAGGCGCCCGCGTAACCGCGCGAGAAGATCTCGCAACGGCCTATTCACTTGTTTCACTGAAATCCCCTTGCATTGCAAAGGCGCGCAAAGGGGCCCGAACTCGTCGGTCGCCCCTGACGCGGGCTCGATCGAGCGGGTGGACGCCCCGCGGCGACGCGGGCGGACATCCGTCCCCGAGCTGAGGGACCTCTCGGAGCGCCCGGTAGGCGCTCCGGGGTCACCTTTCCGGGCTCTCGCACGTCGAAGGGCGACAGAAGCAGACCAGGGGGGTGACGATGGACGGGGACGCCCAGCGGATCGCGGTCTTCGACCGGGAGCGCAAACACCTGCTCGCGGTGGCGTTTCGCATTCTCGGGTCGGACGCGGACGCGCAGGACGTCGTCCAGGAGGCGTGGACCAGGTACGCGCGAGCCGACACCGACGGGATCGACAACGTGGCGGCGTGGCTGACCACGGTCGTGACGCGGCTGTGCCTCGATCTGCTCCGCCGGACGCGCGAGTACCCGAAGGAGCCGGCTCGGCTGCCACAAGCCGGGGTGGAGCCGGGCGGGGCGCCCGAAGACCCCGAAGATGTCGCGCTCCTCGCGGACGAACTGGCCCGCGCGCTGGTGATCGTCCTGGACGAGTTGACGCCCCCGCAGCGTGTCGCGCTCATCCTGCACGACGTTTTCGGCACACCGTTCGACGAGGTCGCACATGTCCTGGGAACGACTCTCGGATCCGCCAAGAAGCTGGCCAGCCGGGCACGGGGGCGGGTCCGGCAGCACTCCGGCGAACCCGGCGCACCGATGGGCGCGGGTCCGGAGGAGACGCGCCGTGTGGTGACCGCCTTCCTCAAGGCGGCCCAGGAGGGCGACCTCGAAGGACTCGTCACGCTGCTGCACCCGGAGGTCACGAGGACGGCGGACCCGCAGGCCCTTCCCCCTTCCACCCCACAGCGCGTGCACGGCGCGCGGCAGGTGGCCCTTGAGACCAGGGCACTCCAGCGGGTCGCGCGCCGGGCACGCGTCGCGACGATCGACGGCCGGGCGGGAATCGTCGTTGCGGCTCGCGGCGATGTGCTCACCGCGCTGGTCTTCTGCGTCGCGGAAGGCCGCATCGCCCACTACGACGTCGTCGCGGACCACCGCCGCCTGGCCCTGCTGAACATCGAAGACCGATAGGGAGCCTCGCCCATGTTCGTCGCCTACCTCACCGTGGTCATCCTCACGATTCTGGCGAATGCCGGAATCGCCTTCGCCGACTTCGCCAAGGCGAAGTTCGTCCTCGCCAACGGGGCCGAAGTGGGTGTGCCGGCCTCCTGGCTGCCGGCTCTGGCCGCGCTCAAGCTCGCCGGTGCGGCGGGGCTCCTCCTCGGCCTGCTGGGCGCCACCGCGATAGCGGTCGCCGCGGCGACCGGCTTGACCGCCTTCTACATCGGCGCGGTCGTCGCCCATGTGCGGGCCAGGGTCTTCTACAACATCGCGTTTCCCGGCGCCTACCTGGCCCTGGCCGCCGGCTCGCTGACGCTCACGATCGTCCGGTGACCCCGGGGCGGGGCGATGGACCAGTTCGGGCTGATCCCCCCCTGCACGGGACGGGGTTGTGCAGTTGCGAGACCCCTTGGTGCACAACGTCGCCGGGGGTAGCTTCCCAGCGGTCACCTGCCGCTCCCCCACCATTCGAGGACTCCCGTGCGCGTCGTCAGCACCACGTCCATGAAGTTCATGCGTCTCGCAGCCCTGTCCGTGGCGCTTGGGTTGGCGCTTACCGCCTGTCCCGGAGGAGACGGGGAGAAGGGCGGGGGCGGCGGGTCCGGTGCCTCGTCCGAGGCGACGCTCGGCCGGAGGGATGCCGTCATCGCCCGCGAGGGGATCTTCGGCGGCCTGTCCATCACCGACACCCAGGCCGGCAAGTACCGCTTGGAGGTCCTCGGACTTGAGCGGCGGGGCGAGTTCACGCAGTTGCGGGTTGCGGTCAACTACCTGGACGAAGGCGACGAAGGCGCCAATCTCAGCTTCGGTGGCTATCGCCTGCTCGATCCGGTGGGGCGCAAGCTGTACGAGTCGATGGCCCACTACGAGCTGGGCACGTACGAGCTGTACTTCACCAAGGGCGTCCGTTACGAGTCGGACATCTGGTTCCCCGCCCTTCCGCCCGCGGTCGAGCGGGTCTCGGTGCTCACGCCGGGGAGCACCTCGGAGCTGCCCGGCGTCACGGTGACCGACGGCCCGGCCGCGCCGCCGCAGGGGGCCGCGCGGCCGGGCCCCACCGCCACCGGGACCGCCGATCCGACGCCGGGCCAGACCAAGGTGTACGCCGTCGAGCAGCCCGCCCCCGGTACGGAGCCCGTCATCAAGGATCTCTACGACCAGATCGACGGGGAGGCCGGAACCTCGACGACCGGCGGCGGGACGCAGACCGAGGACCTGCGCAGCGACGTCCTTTTCGCCTTCGACTCGGACAGGCTCTCCGGCAGGGCCCAGGGCATCCTCGACAAGATCGCGCAGGACATGGCCCAGCGCGCCGACACCACCCAGCCGGTGACGATCGAGGGCCACACCGACGGCAAGGGAACGCCGGGCTACAACCAGGACCTGTCGGAGCGCCGCGCGAGGGCGGTCCAGGCGGCGATCGCGCCCAGGCTCGGCCAGGTGCGGTTCGAGGTCTCGGGCAAGGGGTCGGACGAGCCGCTGGCCGAGGAGACCAAGGACGGCGCGGACGATCCCGAGGCCCGAGCCCGCAACCGCCGTGTCGAGATCAGCTACGGCCTCAAGGCCGGGGCTCCCGGAGCCGCCGGAGGGTCCCCCGGGGGCGCGGGGGGCGCGGGACGTCCCGCGGAGTTCCGGTCCGCCCCGGGCGGTGTCGTCGCCGAGCGCAAGGCCAACGGCCGCAACAGCATCGGCGAGCCGGTGCCGTTCCGGCTGCGCGTCCACCCCTTCTACAGGGACGGCGCCTTCCTGGTCGGGGTGGTGGAGGTGACCAGCGACGCCGAGGACATCCAGCCGGCCGCCTTCGGGGGTGAAGGGATATTCGGCGGCCAGGGGGTGAACGGGTTCAGCGTCACCGACGGCTCCGGGAAGACCTACCTGCCGGTGCTCACCGCTCCCCAGGGAAGCGACGAGGAGGGGACGTACGTCGGCTCGGGCGTCCAGTACTGGCGGCCGAAGACGCCGTACCGCTCGTACGTCTACCTGACGGCGCCGCCTGCCGGGACCAAGACCGTCACGCTCAACGCCGTCAGCTTCGGCAAGATCCCGGACGTCCCCGTCTTCGGGGGCTAGGCGACGCCGTCGCGTTCAGCGGAGCGCGGACACGGTGGCGGTGGCGCGGCGGAGGTCGAGGTCCCAGGACGTGATCGTCCGGTCTCCGCCGGAGGACAGCAGGGTCCCGTCGTCCCGGGCGAAGTCGAGGCCGAGGACCACGTCGGAATGGCCGGTGAGGACGGCCCATCGCGACCGCCGGGGAGCGTCCCAGACGATCACCGTGCGGTCGAGCCCGGCGGTGGCGAGCCGGCCGCCGGACGGGCTGAACGCGATCGCCCGTACCTCGGCCGCGTGGCCGCGCAGCCGGCCGGTCACGCGGCGGTGGCGCAGGTCCCACAGCAGGACCTGTCCGCCGCCCCCGCCCGCGGCGAGGAGCCGCCCGTCTGGGCTGACGGCGATGCTCTCCACGTCGCCGGGATGCCCGGGCAGGACGACCGTTCGGCGACGGCTCTCCACGTTCCAGACCGTCACCTGGCGGTCGTCGTCGCCGGTGGCGAGCGTCCGCCCGTCCGGGCCGAACGCGAGGCTCTTCACCAGCGGCCGGCCCCGTTTCAGGACGGCGGTCTGCCTGCGGGCGGCCACGTCCCAGAGGATGAGGGCGCCGCTCTGGTCCGCCACGGCGAGCGTCCGCCCGTCCGGAGCGAGATCGAGGGCGTAGATCTTGTCGGTGTGGCCGCGCAGCGTGGCGACGCGCCGGCGGTCTTGCCAGATCCGGACCAGCGCGTCGTCGCCGCCCGTGACGACCAGCCCGGGACCGTGGTCCACCACGCTCGAACCGCCCGGGTGCGCGGAGACGGTACCGGACGGGCGCCGCGACGCCATGTCCCACCAGCGGAGGCTGCCCTCCTGGCCCACGGAGGCGAACCCCTTCCCGCCGGGGCCGACGGCGACGTCGTTGGCCCAGTCGGTGTGGCCGATGTACGGCGCCCGCCGCAGGTCCCAGACGAGGGTGGTCTGATCGAGCGCGGCCGAGGCGATCCGGTTCCCGTCGGGGCTCACGGCGATGTCGTAGATCCCGCCGGTGTGCCCGGTGAGCGTGGCGATGTTCGCCCGGGAGCCGGTCTCCCAGAGCTTGACGGCCCGGTCGTATCCGCTGGACACGAGCGTCCGCCCCCCGTCGATGAACGCCAGCGCCGAGATCGTGTCGGTGTGCTGCATCCGCCGTGCCGGGCCCCGCTCCTCCTCGCGCTCCAGGTCCAGCAGGTGGACCTCGTTGTCGTCGCCCGCGGCGGCCAGCGATCGGCCGTCCGGGCTGAAGGCGACGGCGGCGAGCATGGCGTCACCGGCCTCCAGCGTCCGGACCCGGCTCTCGTCCGGGCGCCAGAGCGCGACGCGGCCGTCGTCGCCCGCGATCGCCACCGTGCGGCCGTCCGGCGCGAACGCCACCTCCGTCAACGGGCGCCGTGGCCGTCGATCTCGTCGACCTCGCGGCCGGTCGCGACGTCCCAGACGGCGGCCGTGTGCGCCGCGCCCGCCGCGGCGAGCCGGCGGCCGTCCGGGCTGAAGGCCAGGCCGTCCAGGACGCCCGTCATCCTCATCCGCCGCACGGGGGTATGGTCCGACGTCCGCCACAGCGTGATCACGCCGCCGAGGTCCGCCGTCGCCAGCAGGCGTCCGTCCGGGCTGTACTCCAGGGTGCGGACCGCTCCCCCGGATGCCGCGAACCGGTCGCGCGGGACGCGCCGTCCGGCGTCCCAGGTGATCACGGCGCCGTCCTGGCCGCCGGTCGCCAGCTCCCGGCCGTCCGGACTGAACGCCACCGACTTGACCATGCCCGCATGCCCGGAGAGGCGGTGCTGGTACGGCTGCCGTCCCGCGATGCTCAGGAGCGCGCTGCGGGCGTCGAGCGTGGGCGCCAGACGGTGGGCCCGCACCGCGCGGTCGGCCGCGCCGGGGACGTCCGTGGGCAGCCGGGTCAGGGCCTCGGCGGCCAGCTGGCGGGACCGGGCGAGCCGGCGCTGGTCGTCGGCCTCGACCCGTTCGGTGACCGCCACCGTCCCCGCGCAGACCGCGACGAGCAGCAGTACCGACAGCGCCGCCACCAGGCCCTGGAGGGTACGCGTACGGCGTTCTGAGGCGGCCTTCCTGGCCAGCTCCGCGGCGGTGGACGCGTCCAGGAAGGCACGTTCCCGCACGGTGAGGTAGTCCGGGTGAGCGCCCGCCCACTCGGCCGCGGCCTCCAGCCGTGCCCCCTGGTAGAGGTCCCCTTCGTCGCGTTCCATCGCCTCCCACTCGGCGGCGGCGATGCCGAGCCTGCGGTGCAGGCGCAGGCCCTCCTGGTCCGCGGAGATCCAGTCCCGCAACCGCGGCCAGGTCCGGATCAGCGCCTCGTGCGCGATCTCGACGGTGTCCCCGTCGATGGCGACCAGCCGCGCCCGGACCAGCCGCTCGATGAGGGCGGCGTCCCCCTCCGACCGGTGGGCGGGACGCCGCGTGCCGTGGCCTGGTCCCGTCTCGGTGACGTTGACCATCCGGAGCAGTAATCGCCGGACCGCCTGCCGTTCCGGCGCCGGCAGCGACCGGTAGACGCTCTCGGCCGTGTCCGCGATCGCGCCGTGGACGCCTCCCGCGGCGTCGTAGCCGGCGAGCGTCAGGTTCTTGCCCTTGCGCCGCTTCCACGTCTCCAGCAGGGCGTGGGAGATCAGGGGCAGCGCGCCCGGCTCGGTGCCGGCGTCCTGGATCACCCGCGCCACCAGGGCGGGCTCGACCATCAGCCCGGCGTTCGCGGCGGGTTTGACGATCGCCTCACGAAGATCCTCGCCGCGCATCGAGCCGACCAGCACGCTCGCCTCCCGCAGGGCCGCGGTCAGCCCCGGATGCTCGGCGCAGTGCCCGTAGAAGTCGGCCCGCACCGCGATGATCACCCGGCCCGGACGGTCGAGCAGGGCATCGATGAACGCGTGGCGCTCGGACGCGTCCCGGTGGAGCGTGAACATCTCCTCGAACTGGTCGACGACCAGTGCCCCGGCCTCCGGCGGCGGCTCGGACGCGCCGGGCGTGACGACCTCCGCCCGCGGGCCGAGCCGCGGGACGACCCCCGCCCGCAGCAGCGAGGACTTCCCGCTCCCCGACGGCCCGAACACGGCGACGAACCGGGTCCTGTCGAGGCAGGCGAGGATCTCGCCCACCAGCTCCCCGCGTCCGAAGAACCTCCCGGCGTCCTCCGCCTCGTACCGGGACAGCCCCAGGTACGGCGGCTCGGCCGCCGGCCCCTCCGTCTCCACGGCGAGTTCGCGGCGCAGGTCGTGCCAGGCGCGCCGCCATCGCTCCCGGTCACCGTCGCAGGCTTCGACGTAGGCGAGGGTGACCTGGAGGCTGGGGAACCGCTCCCCCCGCGCCGCCGCCGCCAGCGCCGAGGCGGAGAACCGGGTCGCCTCGGCCAGTTGCCGGTAGCCGGGCTCGCCCGCCTGCCGCCGCAGCTCGCGCAGCTCATGGGCGAACCGCTGGAGGGGGCCGGCGTCCGGGTCAAGCTCGCGCTCGGGACGGGGCACGGCCGGGCTTCCTTTCCCTCGGAGTGGTGCGCGGTCCAGAGCCCCCTTGCCGCACGACCATGGCCTGCATTGAACCAATGGTCACCACTTGTCACCGACGCCCTACTTTACGGCGTCCGCCTGCCCAGGGAAGGGCCCATACTCACGCACGCGACTGTCCGGACCCGGCGGTGCGCGATCCCCGCGGCGTCCGGCCGCGTTCGGTTCCGCGTGGAGGCCGGACGCCGGCGGCCAGGAGGGCCGGTCATGCCTCCGTGGTGGAGAGCGCTCGGCCTGCCAGCAGGTCGGAGTAGATCCGCTGCAATGACGGGTCGGGGTCCACGCCGAGTTCGGCGGCGATCCGGGAGCGGATCACCTCGTACTGCGCAAGGGCGTGGGCGCGGCGGCCGCACCGGTCGAGAGCGATGATCATTTGCCTCCACAGCGGCTCTCTCAGGGGGTGGCGGGCGACGAGGCCCGCCAGTTCGGCCGCCAGTTCCCTGTGCCTGCCGGCGGCGAGGTCCAGGCCGATGCGCCGTTCCAGCGCGGTCAGGTAGCGCTCGACCAGTCCGGTGCTCTGCGACTCCTTCAGCCACGGGCTGGGCACCCCGTCGAAAGGGTCGCCGCGCCACAGGGAGAGCGCCTCCGAAAGGCAGGTCCGCTCCTCAGCGGGATCGGACGAGGCGGACGCATGGGCCAGCAGTTTCCCGAAGCGAAGAACGTCAACGCTTTCAGGGGCGGTCTGGAGCACGTAACCCGTGCTCCTCGAAGCGATCGAATCGGGACCGAGCAGGCTTCTCAGCCGCGAGACATAGGTCTGGACGCTGCGCCGGACGTTGTGGGGCGGACGCCCTTCCGACCACAGCGCCGACGCAAGGCGCTCGGCCGTCACGACCCGGCCGGGCGACAGTGCGAGGAGCGCCAGGAGGGCGCGCAGCCTACCCGCGGTCAATGAGACCGGACGCTCCTTCACGGTCACGTCGAAAGGCCCCAGCAAACTGACGCACACACCCCCCTGCGAATACTTGTACGCGCCGGCCTCCCGGACGGCGATGGCCGCACCCCCGTGCCCGTCCATAAAACCCCCGTTCGCGCCGCGGCCCGGGGTACGGACAATGGTCCGCACCGGCCGCACGCCGACATGATCTGCTCGATATCGAACGCGGGTCCGTCCTGTTCAGGCAACCCTCGGACGGAATCGGACCCTTTCGGACGGCCCCGCGCCGGTCCTCGTCCGATGTCCGGCGAAACCGCGGTGAAGCCGGAACGGAGCAGCCGGCCGGTTCACTCTCCCGGGCAGCTCGTGGACGGCGGTCAGGGGGAATCGTCGGCGGTCTCCACAGAGCAGGCGAAGGGCCGGGCGGACACGCAGTCACCGGATTCAAACAACGGAGGGCTTCACATCGACTTCATCCCGACTTCACGGCCCGCTGGAAACGGGAGAACGACGGCCGGTCGGGCGGGACGCACACATCCGCCGGGTCGACGCAACGGGCCTCCCTCTCCCGAGTACCCGTCCCAGGAGGAGCTGCTCAGATATATCGACCACGTCGCCGACCGGTTCGGCCTGCGCCGTGACGTCCGGCTCCGGACCCGGGTGACCGAGGCCGTGTTCGACGAGGGCGCGGGACGGTGGCACGTGGGCACCGACCGCGGCGACCGGGTGTCCGCCCAGTACTTGATCATGGCGAGCGGCTGCCTGTCGGCGTCCAGGATCCCGGAGATACCCGGGCTGGAGGGTTTCCGCGGCGACCATTACCACACGGCGCACTGGCCGGAGGAGGGCGTCGACTTCACCGGGAAACGGGTCGCGGTGATCGGTACGGCGTCCTCGGGTGTGCAGGTCATTCCGCTCATCGCGGAGGAGGCCGCGCAATTGACGGTGTTCCAGCGCACGCCCAATTTCGTGATACCCGCGAACAACCATCCGCTCGACCCCGTTGAGCAGCGGGCGGCGAAGGCCCGTTACGCCGAGTCGCGCAAGGCCGACCGCGAGTCCGGATTCGGTGTCGCCTTCCCCGAGGCGACCAAGGGCGCGATGGAGGTGTCCAAGGAGGAGCGCGACAGCTATTACCGGAGGGTCTGGTACGACGAGGACAACAGTCTCGTCAGCCTGCTCAGCGGCTACAACGACCTGATCCTCAGCAAGGACTCGAACGACACCATCGCGCAGTTCGTCCGCGACCGGATCGCCGAAGTCGTCGAGGACCCCGAGGTCGCCGAGCAATTGCAGCCGAGGAACCACCCTTTGGGAGCCAAGCGCCCCTGCCTTGGAACGAACTACTACGAGACGTTCAACCGGCCGAACGTGCGCCTGGTCGACGTGCGCAGAACGCCGCTCGTGGAGATGACGCCCGCCGGGATCCGCACGTCGGAGGAGGAGTTCGCCTTCGACGCGGTGGTGTTCGCGACGGGGTTCGACGCCATGACCGGCCCACTCCTGGCGGTCGACATCCGCGGGCGCGGCGGGGCCCGGCTCACCGAGAAGTGGGCGGAGGGTCCGCGCACCTATCTGGGGATCGCCGTGGCCGGGTTCCCGAACCTGTTCACGCTCACCGGCCCCGGCAGCCCCTCGGTGCTCTCCAACATGATGGTCTCGATCGAGCAGCACGTGGAGTGGGTGGGCGACGCGATCGCCGCGATGCGCGCCCAGGGCAAGCGGACGATGGAGGCGACGCCCCAGGCCGAGGACGCCTGGACCCGGCACGTCGACGAGGTCGCGCAGGCGACGCTCTACCCGGCCGCCGACTCCTGGTACACGGGCTCGAACGTGCCGGGCAAGCCCAAGGTGTTCATGCCCTATCCCGCCGGCGTCGGCGTGTACCGGCAGACGTGCGACGAGGTGGCCGCTACGACGGGTTCGAGCTCACCGACTGACCCGAGAGACCGGCTACGGACGGACGAGGAGGACGTTGCCGAGGGAGCGCTGGCCCGTCGCGTCGGACGGCCGGTTCACGATGCCGGTCTTCCCGGTCATCATCACGCTGGAGCCGCCGCCGTCCAGGTTCAGCGCCTCGCGCGCGCCGAGCAGCTTCATGAGCTCGCCGGTCTGCGCGATGCCGAGTCCCTCGCTGTAGCCGGCCTGCCGCCCGTCGACGACCGCCAGCATGAGCCGCCCCCGGCGGTCCATGCCGATCATGGAGCGCGGGTTGCTCCGGACGGTCCAGTTGTAGGTGAAGGTCTGGTCGGCGCCCTGACGGATCAGGCCGTCGGCGGCGGCGTTCACCGAGACGCGGCCGTTCCTGACCAGGGTGGGGCCCACCTGGAGGATCGTGGTGTCGCGGGTCAGCGGCACGCGGCGGTCCCTGCCGTCCTCGACCCGTTCGCTCACCCGCAGCCGGTCGCCGGTCTTCGCGTGGGCGAGGAGCCAGGCGGCGCTCTTGCCGGTGGCCTGGATGGTGGATCCGCCTGCCGGGACGGCGGCGCCGCGGGAGTCGTTCACCGCTGTCACGCGGTCGTGCGCGTCCAGGACGACCTCCGCTCCCGCGCCGCTGGGCGCGGTGCCCCATTCGGGGGTGAACAGCACGAGTTCACTGTCGTCGGTGCACTTCAGGTCGTGCTGCGGCTTCTCGGTCGGCCGGTCGCCGCCGACGCCGCCGCAGTTCCAGATCTCGCCCGGCAGCCGGTTGACGCCGTCGATCTCGGCGCGGTGGCGCCCGGCCCGGAGATGGACGCGGGCGGTGTAGGCGTCCACGTCCACCGAGCGCCCGCCCTTGGTGATCTTGATCCCGCCCCGGCCCTGGGTGGCCGAGCCGAGCAGCCTGCCGTCCTTGACGTACATGCCGCCGGGCGCGCTGTTGTAGAACCACTGCGCGTTGAGCCCGGCGACCGCGCCCGCCGCGGCGGCGAGGTCGGTCAGCTTCTCCGTGCCGTTCAGCGCCGGACCGTGATCGGCGCCGACCGTGCCGCGGAACTCGCGGAAGTCCACACGGAGCACGTGCACCTTCTGGGGCGCCCCGGGGTCGGTGCCGTCCTGCGCGGTGTAGCGGGTACCGCCCGCGAACCCGGCCGCCCTGACCTCGGAGAGCGCCGCGGACGCCGCGGCGCTCGTCGCGTGCCGCCCGACGCGGACCGTCCAGCCGAGGGGGCCCGCCGGACGGTCGGCGTACGCGGGCGTGGAGACCCGCTCCAGCCGGGGCTCGAACCCCTTCTCGCGGAGCGCGGCGGCGACCCGGTCGGCGGTCGCCTTCGGCCCGAGCGCGGTGTTCGCGGTGTCGAGTGGGCCGTCCGCCGCACCCGGCAGGTACACGTGGACCGTCCAGTGGTCGTCGCCGTCCTTGGCTCCCAGGGACATCGAGGTCAGCGTCACCCCCGGCGCCACCGTGGTGGTCGCCGGCGGCTCGCTCAGCGGAAGCCCGCCGCCGAAGAAGGAGTCGCGCGGAGTCGTGGCCGCCGCGGCGGGAGCCTGCGGGGCCAGCCCCGGCAAAGCCAGCAGGGCGACGGCCGCCGCGAGGGCCGGGACGGTTTTCGGGCGCATGCGAGTCCTCCAGGGGCAGTAACCAGAGCAAGATCATTAAAGGCTCGGCAGATGGCCCGGAGTCAACCTCCAAGCATCTCCCCCGCAAAGGAATCCGGGCGGCCGGGCCACGCCGTCGCCGGGAAGTCGACCATCACACCCGTCTCGCCTCCGCGTCCGCGCCGCGCGTCGGTTGGCAGAATCCGGGTCAGGGGCCTTCGACGGTGACCGCGCCGGAGTGCGGGTCGTGGGACCCGAGGGCGACCAGCCCCGCGTAGTCGTACTCCGGGCGCCGCCCCAGTCCGAGGTGGACCGCCCAGACCGTGCCCCACGCGCCGGGCGGCTCGTCCCGGAGCGCCCCGGCCAGGGCCTCCAGCGCGCTCCCCCGGTCGTCGCTGATCCCGCCGGGACCGGCGCGCCGCTCGTCGCCGCTCCGTACGTCCCAGCTGTACAGGTCGACGCTTCCGCGGGCGCTGGCGCAGGCCCAGGCGGAGGGCGACCGGAGCGGCATCGCCGACGCGCTGGGCGGTCAGGGCGTCGCGGCCCTGTTCGCGGGCGACTTCGACCGGTCGCTCGAACTGCTGGGCGCCGCCGACGACGCGTACCGCGAGACCGGCCACGACGACCTGTTCAGGCTGCTCAGCGAGGTGTTCCGGAGCCTGGCCCACCTGTCCGGGGGCGACCTTCCCGCGGCCATCGCGCACGCAGGCCAGGGCATCCGGCTCGGCGAGGAGCGCGGCGAACTGTGGGTCCGCTCCTACGGCATGATCGCGTCCGGGATCGCCCTGTGGCTCAGCGGCGAGCTCGACGAGTCGATGCGGCGGCTCCGCGAGGCGCTGCGCATCAAACGCGACCTCGACGACGCGCTCGGCGAGCCCGCCGCCTCCACCGAGCCCGGGGCGGCGGCGACCGGGGCGGCGACCGGAGCGGGGACCGGCGCGGCGACCGAGGAAGCCCGCCCGCTCACCGAACGCGAGTTCCAGGTCGCGGCTCTCGTGGCCGAAGGACTGTCCAACCGCGACATCGCCGAACGCCTCACGATCGCCAAACGCACCGCCGACTCGCACGTCGAACACATCCTCGCCAAACTCGGCTTCTCCTCCCGCGCCCAGATAGCCGTCTGGATCACCGCCCAGGGCACCCCCCAACCCTGACCACCCGGAACCGGGGAGGTTCGCGCGGCATAGGCCGAACCGGCCTGCGGCTCCGCCGGGCCCGGGGGCCGCCCCGAATTTCTCAGAAGAAGTTCCGTGATCGTGTCGATCCGTGTCGCGGGCCGTTCGACCTAGGGGTGAGAGGCTCCGGAGAGGGGGCCCTGACGACCAGGGAGCGGAACCATGAAGTACATGCTGATCATGCGCGCCGGCGACGAGGCGTTCGCGGGGATGGGCGAGATCGACTTCAACGAGATGATCGCCACCATCGGCGAGTACAACCAGGAGATGATCCAGGCCGGGGTGCTGCTGGCCGCGGAGGGGCTCGACGACGCCGCGGAGGGCGTGGTCGTCGACTACTCCGCCGACCCGCCCGTGGTCACCGACGGCCCGTACGGCGAGACCAAGGAGCTGTTCGGCGGGTTCTACATCCTCAACGTGGCCTCCAAGGAGGAGGCGGTCGAGTGGGCCAAGCGGTCGCCGATGGCGGGGCCGGGCTTCAAGACCGAGATCCGCCGCGTCACCACGATCGACGAGTTCCCGCAGGACAACGAGTGGATCAAGAAAGAGCGGGAGTGGCGCGAGGCGACCGGGCAGCTCTGAGCGGAGCGAACGGATGACGCTGAGCGGAGCGAACGGATGACACCGAGCGGGACATGAGCGGCCATGCCGGCCGGGAGGCCGTCGCCGCCGTCTGGCGGATCGAGTCCGCGCGGATCGTCGGGGCGCTCGCGCGCTACACCGGCGACTTCGCGCTGGCCGAGGACCTCGCGCAGGAGGCGCTGGCCGAGGCGCTGGTGACCTGGCCGCGCGACGGCGTCCCCCGCAACCGGACCGGGTGGCTGCTCACCGTCGGCCGGCGGCGCGCGATCGACGCGTACCGGCGGCGCTCGGTCCGCGACGACAGGTACGCCGCGCTCGCCCGCGGCCTGGGCGAGGGCGGCGCCGCCTCCTCGGGCAGCCCGCCCGCCGATCCGGTCCGGGAGGCCGAGGACGTGCTGTGGGATCCGGACCGGATCGACGACGACATGCTCGCGCTGATGTTCGTCTCCTGCCATCCCGTGCTGTCGCGGGAGGCGCGGGTGGCGCTCACCCTCCGGGTGGTCGGCGGCCTGACCAGCGACGAGATCGCCAAGGCGTTCCTGGTCCCGACCGCCACCGCGCAGGCCCGCATCACCCGGGCCAAGAAGACCCTGGAGGCGGTGCGGGTTCCGTTCGAGGTCCCGGTGGGCCGGGACCGGAGCGCGCGGCTCGGCTCGGTGCTCAGCGCGATCTACCTGATCTTCACCGAAGGGTCCTCGGCCAGTTCCGGCCACGACCTGATCCGGTTCGATCTCGCCACCGAGGCGCAGCGCCTCGCCCGGGTGCTGGCCCGGCTGGTGCCGGACGAGCCCGAAGTCCACGGGCTGCTGGCGCTGCTGGAACTGACGGCGGCGCGGTTCCCAGCCCGCACCGGCCCGGACGGCGAGCCGGTGCTGCTGGAGGACCAGGACCGGAGCCGCTGGGACCGCTCCGCGATCCGCCGCGGCCGCGCGGCCCTGGCCCGCGCGGAGAAGGCGGGCCGGGGCCTGGGCGCCTACGGGCTCCAGGCGGCGATCGCCGAGTGCCACGCCGTCGCACCGGCGGTCGAGGCCACGGACTGGGAGCGCATCGTCCTGATCTATGAGGCGCTGGGGCGGCTGGCCCCGTCCCCGGTCGTCGACCTCAACCGCGCGGTGGCGGTCTCCATGGCGCGGGGACCGGCCGCGGCGCTGCCGATCGTGGACGAGCTGGTGGCCGGTGACGCGTTGCCGGGCTCGCACCTGCTGCCAGGCGTCCGCGGGGAACTCCTCACCCGCCTGGGGCGCACCGGCGAGGCCCGCACGGAACTGGAGCGGGCCCTGGAGGCGGCCGGCAACGAACGCGAGCGGACGGTGCTGAGACGCAAGCTCGACGCACTCGGCTGATCCGACGGCGATCTTGCCGAGATCGGCGGGGCCCCCGAGACTGGATCCCGGTCCGAGCCGCCCCCCGAAGGAGAAGAACCGAGCGTGCCCTCCAAGCTCTTTGCTCTCCGCACCGTCGCGGGCCGCGTCCGGGCCTTGGCCGCCCTGGCGACACTGGCGCTCGCCGTCCTGTTCACCGTGCTCACCATGGGCGCCGGTGACGCCCGCAAGGGGATGGACGCGCTGGGCCACCGCGAGGGCCCCATGGTGGTGGCCACCGCCGACATGTACCTCGCGCTGAGCGACATGGACGCGCAGGTGACCGGCGTGCTGCTGGCCGGAGGCGAGGAGGGCTGGCTGTGCGATCCCGACGCGGAGGGCTCGGACTGCGAACGCAACGGCCCCAGGTACGTCTACGACATCCGCCGGGAGGACGCCCAGCGCGCCGCACTGGAGGCCGCGCGGCTGACGCAGGACGACCCGGTGCGCAGGCAGACCGTGCAATCGGTCCTGGACGGGCTGCACTCCTACGACCAGCAGGTCCAGGCGGCCATGGAGTCCGGGCGGCGGGAGGGCGGTCCGGCGGTGGCGCTGGGACCGGACGCCGTCCAGAAGTACCGGACGGCGACCGCGCTGATGACCGGGGACCTGCTGCCCAAGGCGTACAACCTGACCCTGGACGGCACGGCCGACGTCGACCGGGCCTACCGCGAGCAGCACGCCGCCGTGGAGGCGGGATGGCTCCGGGTGGTGGGGGCCGGGGT
>NZ_SMKH01000135.1 GCF_004348515.1 Actinomadura sp. KC345
GCCCCGGCCCCGGCCGGCGTCTAGGACCTGTTCAAAGCGGTCGTGGCCTTGGACGAGCCACGCCGCACCTCCCCCGCCCTGAGCATCCGGCACGGCGAGGGTGGGCGCTGGCACCTTGCACCGGTGCGCGTTTCGAGGTTATCCGCAGGCGTCCGGTCGAATGCCCGATGCGGGTCGCCTCCGCATGGCGGACGTGGAACAGGATCGGCCGGCGCCGCCGCCGGCCGATCCGGGGTGCCGCGCGGGTCAGCCCATGGACTTCGCGCCGTCCAGGGACTCGCGGATGATGTCGGCGTGGCCGGCGTGCTGGGCGGTCTCGGCGACGACGTGCATCAGTACCCGGCGGGCCGACCAGTGCGTGTCCTGGAACCACGGGGCCTTCGGCAGCGGCTGGACGGCGTCGAGGTCGGGCAGGGAGGCGACCAGTTCGTCCGTGCGGCCAGCCACCTCCGCGTAGTCGGCCAGTACCCCGGCCAGCGTGTCGCCTGGGAGCATGCGGAACTCGGCGTCGCGCTGGGCGAAGTCCTCCTCGGTCATGGCGTCGAAGTCGCCCATGGCGGACGGGCCCTCCAGGATGAAGTTCGCCCAGTTCCGCTCGACCGAGGTGACGTGCTTGACGAGGCCGCCCAGGCACAGCTCGCTCGCCGTGGTCCGCATCCCGGCCTGCTCGTCGGTGAGGTCGCGGGTGGTGAAGCGCAGGAAGTGCCGGTGCTTGGTCAGCATCTCCAGCAGGTCGGCGCGCTCGCCGGTCAGGGTGGTCTGCTCGCTCACGGTCATGGCGTCCGCCTCCGGTTCGTGTTCGTTTCCGTCGTTCAACCACCACGGTAGGGACGGTAGCGGCCACTTTCTGACCTGAATCGCGGGGAGAATGAGGACATGGCTAACACGAGTTCCCGGACGCTGCGTTTGCTGTCGTTGCTCCAGACCCACCGGTACTGGCCCGGCACCGAGCTGGCCGACAGGCTGGACGTCTCCGTCCGCACGCTGCGCCGGGACATCGACCGGCTGCGCGAACTCGGCTACCCGGTCGAGGCGACGCGCGGCGTCGACGGCGGCTACCAGCTCGCCGCGGGCGCGGCCCTGCCGCCGCTCGTGATCGACGACGAGGAGGCGGTCGCGCTCGCCGTGGGTCTACAGGCGGCGGCGAAGGAGGCGGTGGAGGGCGTCGCCGAGTCGTCGGTGCGGGTGCTGGCCAAGCTGGTGCGGGTGATGCCCGCGCGGCTGCGGCGCCAGGTGGAGGCGCTGGGAGCGATGACGGTGCCCGGCGCCTGGGGAGGCCGCGCCGGGATGGACGTGGACCCCGGCGCCCTCACGGTGATCGCGCTGGCCTGCCGGGACGACGAACGGCTCCGCTTCCGCTACACCGCCGCGAGCGGCGACGCGTCCGAGCGGGACGTCGAACCGCACCGGCTCGTGCCGCTCGGCCGCCGCTGGTACCTCGTCGCGTACGACCTCATCCGGCACGACTGGCGCACGTTCCGGGTCGACCGGCTCAGCGACCCCGCCGCCACCGGACACCGGTTCCGGCCCCGCGAGCTGCCCGCCGCCGACGCCGCCGAGTTCGTCCGCGCGAGCCTGGACGGCCTGTTCGGCCAGTTCCGACCGCACCGGGTGAAGGTTCTGGTGGACGCGCCGGCCACGATCACCCGCGAGCGGATCGGGCGGTGGAGCAAGGTCGAGGAGGTCGACGCCGAACACTGCCATGTGTACATGACCGCCGACTCCCTGGACTGGCCCGTCATGGCCCTCGGTGTCTGCCGCGCCGACTTCCACGTCCTGGAGCCGCCCGAGCTACTGGAGCAGATCCGCGAGTGGGGGTCGCGCTTCGCCCGCGCCGACCTCGGGCCGGCCGGGTAGGGGAAGTTCAGACGGCTCGAACCGGTGATCGGCGGTCGGCCTCGGGTGGCTCCGCGACGCTCTCGCCAAGGTGCGGGATGACGTCGTCCGGCTCGGTTCTCGCGGCCGGTCGTGCCCGCGAGGTTCCGGCGGCTCGGGCGGCGGGGCGAAAGAGCCAGTTCGCCTTGGGTTCGATCAACCATCTGGTGACCTTGACGACCGGCGGGGTGCACAGCAGGACAGCCGCCCCGGCGGCGAGGACGGCGCTGACCAGGACACCTGGAACGGTCTGGACGAAGGTGGTCTCGTGCACACCGATGTAGATCAGCGTCATGACGCCGAGGCCGTGCAGCAGGTAGGCGTACATGGTCCTGGTGCCGAACGCGGTGAACCAGGTCCGCCTGCCGGGGACCAGCGTCAGGACGGCGGCGGCGAGGACCGTGGCCAGGAGGAGCATGCCCGCGTGGATGAACACCCCCGGGAACGTCCTGACGCCCAGCCATTCGTAGCCCCGGTCCCAGTAGGTCCAGGACTCGGGGACGTAACGCCCGCCGGTGTAGTAGAAGCTGATGGCGGCGGCCAATACGAGGATGCCGACGGCGGGCATTGCGGGCTTCCTCAGGAACGTGAAGTGCTTCCGCTGAAGGCACACTCCCAGCACGAAGAACGGGAGCAGGGAGAACAGGCGCCGGAGCGTCAGTTCATGGGGCATCGGCTGGGTGTAGGAGATGATGCTGAGCGCCACGGCGATCGCCAAAGGCCACCGGACGTTTCGCCAGAAAGGCACGGTCAGCCGCCATATGATCACCGACATCAGGAACCACATGAGGTAGGTCGGCAGAAGGATCTGCAGGTTGAAGGCGGCCGTGCCGCTGAGCCAGGCGGCGGTGGCGTAGAGCAGTTCGAAGGTCAGGTACGGCAGGGCGAGCTTGGTGACCAGCCCGCGCACCTTCTCGTCGTTGAGGGTGAAGTTCCGCGCCAGATGGCCGGTGATGATGATCAGCAGCGGCATGCGGAAGGTCTGGAGCAGCAGCACCGCCGGGTGCGTCGCGTCGTTCGGCGGGAACAGGGTCACCGTGTGGCCGATGACGACCAGGACCACCGCGAGGAACCGGGCGTTGTCGAAGAATGGATCTCGGAGCTTCTGCTTCTCTGCGATCTCCGACGGTACTGCACGTTTGACGTCGCGTCCCATGGAACTCCGGGTTCGATCCGCCCATCCGGGGGGTGCTTTAGCGGTACTTCGATCACGGTGCCGCACGACGGCATCCGCGGTACCCGGCCCGAACTACCGGCCGGTCCTCAAGGAGCCTGCTCTCGTCGCGCTTCCCTTTCGGTCACCGAGGTCTCGACGCGGGCTGCACCGCGCGGCCGTGGGAGTCGGCCCGGGGGGCGGGGCCATGCTCGGCGTCACTGCGAAGTCCCGTGCTCGCCCAACTCCGCACCCTAGGCTCGTTCGTCCCAGGTGTCACACCAGTCTGGCAGGACGGTGGGCCAGGCGTGACCTGGGGCCCCAGTCCCAGGGGAGGGCGCTACGTGGGGGACGTCACATGCGTCCTGGGGCTCGGCACCTCCGGCACGAGCAGACGATCCATCAACACGTGAAGGTGGGCCCGGAAGGACGTGACCGCCGCCGGGTCGTCGGCCCTCCTCATCCCCTGGGAACGGTCGAACAGCCCCGAACCGAGGAAACCGTGCACGCACCAGACCATGGTCCCGAGCAGGTAGTAGGTGTCGACGTCCGGGGGCACCAAGTCCTTGATCCTGCGGGCGACGAGCTTGAACAGGGGCCGGACGTAGTGGTCCTCAAGCTCGGAGATGTCGGCCGCGTCGGAGACCGACCGGTGCGCCCACAGCGAGCGGTTCTGCGGGCGCGCGACGTGGAAGTCCAGATAGGCGTCGACGATGTCGTGGACGGCCGAACGCCCGGGACCGGCCTGCGCCACGACCTCTTCCAGCATCGTCCGCTCCGCCTCGTACGCCTGCCGCATGACCTCGATGTAGAGCGCGTGCTTGTCCCCGGCGACCTCGATGACCGTCGCAGGACCGACCCCCAGTGCGTCGGCGATGAGGCGCAGGGAGGTTCCGTCATAGCCGAGCTCTCCGAACAGCCTGGTGGCTCCGTCAATGACCTGCTGATGCGAGATGAAGTTCGGCATCCCGACACGATATGCACAAACCGACAAACAGGGCACAATTAAAACCGTCATTGCAGTCAAAACAGAGCAAACTTTAACCCCTACCGCGGCAAATGCGCGCGATCACCCCGCGGCCTCGGCGAGCAGCGGGCGCAGGTGGGCGTAGGCCCAGGCGGCGAGCGTCGTCGGGGTGGTGGTCAGCAGGTCGCGCGGCGGCTCCGGGGCCAGGTCGCGCGTCCCGGCGGTCATGCCGACGATGCCCTCCACCGCGCCGGGGGCCAGCCCGGCGGCCCGCAGCGCGGCACGGACATCGTCGTCGCTGACGACCTGAAGCCGGACCGGCCGGCCGAGCGCCCCGGTGAGGATCTCCGCGACCCCCTGGTAAGTGAGGTCCTCGGGCCCGTGGACGGCCTGCACCACACGTCCCCTCCACCCGTCGTTCAGCAGCCGCGCGGCGGCGATGTCACCGATGTCGCGCGGATCGACCCACGGCATGGGCGCGTCCGGCCGGGCCGACGTGGTCAGCACGCCGCCGGCCAGGCCGTCCAGATCCATCAGCAGGTTGGTGAAGAAGTAGCCGCAGCGCAGGTGCAGCGTGTCGGCCCCGGTGGCGTCGAGCCGCTCCTCGATCCGGGCCAGTCCGTCGATGTGCCCCGCCCCGCCGCGCTTCTCGGCGCCGCCGCTGCTCAGCAGCACGACCCGGGCGACGTCCCCGGCCCGCGCGGCATCGACCACGCCGGACGCCGTCCGCTCCGACGTCTCGATCGGGTTCTCGGCCGTGTGCGGGGTGGGGTCGACCCAGAAGACCGTCCGCATGCCTTGTACCGCTTTGCGCACGAACGCGGCGTCGGTCAGGTCGCCGCGCCACACGTCGGCGCGCTCCCGGGTCGCCTCGTCCAGCCGCGCCGGGTTCCGGACCAGTACCCGCGGCCGGACGCCGGCCTGGAGCAGCAACCGGACCACGCGAGATCCGACGTTCCCGGTCGGAGTGGTGACGACGATGCTCATCCTGGTAACCCCCTCGTCTCGGTCTCACCGCACGCTACGAACCGAAGCGGCCAGTTCATGACCGCTTTCGCGCACGCCTCACGGAGAGTGCCCGTCAGTCGGCGAGGTCCGCCAGGTCCGTCGGTACGGCGTACAGGGCGGTGTGCACCGGGTGCGCGCCTGCGGCCGGTTCCCGGCTCGCGGCCCGGAAGCGGTCCACCACCCGGGTCAGCTCGTCCCCCAGCTCGCGGAGCTGCCGCGGGGTGAGCCGCAGCGGGTTGCTGGACAACGTCGAGACGTTGCGCCAGGTCGGAGGGAGCCCGTGCCGTCCGTCGACGAAGGTCTCGATCACCCGCGCGTCCCTGGCCAGGGTCGCCTTGGCGAACGCGTCGTCCGCCCGCGCCAGGGCCGGCTCCTCGTCCGGCTCGTGGACGTAGGAGATTTCGCTGACGGCCAGGCGCCACGGCCGGGAGCGCCCCTTCCCCTCGCCGGTCTCCTCGATCACGCCATAGGCGCCCAGCTGGTTCAGGTGGTACGAGCACACCTTCGGCGTGAGCCCCAGCAGCTCCGCGGCGCGGCCGGCGGTCAGCACCCCTTCCCGTTCGAGCAGGTACAGCAGGTCAAGGCGCACCGGATGCGCCAGCGCCCGCAGCCTGCGCGGGTCCGCGTTGCCAGGGGTATCGGAAGAAACATTCTCGGAAGACATGTTCCGATACTAGGGCTAGCCCCACTGACAGGCATCCGCCCGCCTCGGCACGCTGCCTTGCATGACACGACACGACAAGGACGGCACCGCGCGGCGTGGACCGACCCGCCGCGCGGTACTCGCCGGCGGAGCCGGCGGTGTGGCCGCCGGCGGGCTGGCGGCGGCGGACGGGGTCCGCGCCACGCCCGCGTCAGCGTACCGGAGCCCGGCGCCGCCGCTGCGGTTCTTCACCGACGCGGAGGCCGCCGCGGTCGAGGCCATGGCGGAGCGCGTCTTCCCCGCGGACGCGAGCGGTCCCGGCGCCCGCGACGCCGGGGTGATGCACTACATCGACGGACGGCTCGCCGGCGGGTGGGGCCGCGGCGAGCGGCTGTACCTGCGGGGCCCGTTCACCGAGCCGGGCCACGGCGGGCACGGCTACCAGCTGCCGCTCACGCCGCGGGAGGTCTACCGGCGGGCACTGCGCACGCTCGCCGCCCACTGCCGCGCGTCCTACCGGGGCAGGACGTTCGACAAGCTGGCCGCGGCGAAGCAGGACGCGGTGCTGACCGCACTGGAAGGCGGCGAGATCGACCTGGGCCTCGCCGACGGGGAGGCCGGGTTCACGTCCGCGTCGTTCTTCGCGATGTTCCTGGCGAACGTCCACGAGGGCCTGTTCTCCGACCCGATGCACGGCGGCAACCGCGGAATGGTCGGTTGGAAATGGGTGGCATTCCCCGGCGACCCCTCCGCCTACGGCGAACCGTACGCCGAGCACATCGGCAAATGGCATCTGCCCTATCACGTCGTTCCGAAAGGTGTGCGGTAATGGCTTTGCCCAAGGTGGACGCGGTCTGCGTCGGTGTCGGTTGGACGGGCGGAATCCTCGCCGCCGAGCTGACCAAGGCGGGCATGTCGGTCGTCGGCCTGGAACGCGGCGGGCCGCGCGGACGGGAGAACTTCCAGCACGGCCACGACGAGCTGCGGTACCAGGTCGACAAGGAACTCGCGCAGGACGCCTCGGTCGAGACCTGGACGCTCCGCCACAACATGCGCGAGCGCGCGCTGCCGATCCGCCGCATCGGGTCGTTCGCCCCCGGGAGCGGGGTCGGCGGATCCGGTGTCTCGTGGGCCGGGCAGACCTGGCGGTTCAGCCCGCGCGACTTCGAGATCCGCAGCAGGACGGTGCGGCGTTACGGCAAGAAGGCAGTCCCCGCCGAGATGTCCATCCAGGACTGGGGGATCGCTTACGACGAGCTGGAGCCCTACTACGACCGGTTCGAGTACATGGCCGGGATCGCGGGCAAGGCGGGCAACATCCGGGGCCGGAAGGTGCCCGGAGGCAACCCGTTCGAGGGTCCCCGCGCGCGTGACTACCCCGTCCCGCCGCTGATCGAGAGCCATGCCGGGTCGATCCTCCGCAAGGCGGCCGACGATCTCGGATACCACCCGTTCCCCGGTCCGGCGGCCGCGCTGTCCCAGCGGTACACCAACCCGGCCGGCATCACCCGGGAGTCCTGCACCTACTGCGGCTTCACCGGGCATTTCGGCTGCCGGGTCGGGGCGAAGTCCGACCCCACCGTGACCGTCATCCCCGAGGCGATGCGCACCGGCCGGTTCGAGTTGCGCACGCACGCGACCGTGGTCGAGATCCTGCACGACGGCACGCGCGCCACCGGGGTGCGCTACCTCGACGCCGCCGGCCGCCTCCAGGAGCAGCCCGCGGACATCGTCCTGCTCACCGCGTACACGCTCAACAACTGCCGGCTGCTCCTGCTGTCCAGGATGGGCGAGCCCTACGACCCCGCCACCGGGACCGGCGTCATCGGCAGGAACTACTGCTACCAGGCGGACGGCGCGGGCGGGCTGGCGTACTTCAGGGACAAGGACTTCAAGCCGTACATGAGCGCGTGCGGCGGCACGGTCGCCTTCGACGACCTCAACGGCGACAACTTCGACCACACCGGCCTCGGCTTCCTCGGCGGCGGGCTGGTGAAGTACGCGCTGCCCGCGCTGCCGGTCACCGGCCTGCTCACCCCACCGGACACGCCCGCCTGGGGCCCGGAGTGGAAGCGGGCGATCCGCCGGTACTACGCGCATTCGCTGGTCATCGGGGCTCAGGGCGAAAGCCCCGCCTACCGCGACCACTTCCTGGACCTCGACCCGACCTACCGGGACGCCTACGGGCTGCCGCTGCTGCGCATCACCTTCGACTGGCGCCGCAACGAGAGAGCCATGGTCGATTTCCTCGGCACGAAGCTCAAGGAGGTGGTCAAGGCGATGGGCGCGGACTTCACCCTGGCCATGGGCATGCTGCCGGAGCATTACGACAGCGCGTCCTACCAGTCGACGCACAACACGGGCGGCGTCATCATGGGCGCCGACCCGCGGGACTCGGCCGTCAACAGCTACCTGCAGATGTGGGACTACCCCAACGTGTTCGTCGTCGGCGCGTCGGCCTTCCCGCAGAACGCCGGCTACAACCCGACCGGCACGGTCTGCGCGCTCGCCTACCGCGCCGCCGACGGCATCGTGAACCGGTACCGCACGTCCCCCGGCCCCCTCGTCTGAGGTCGCCGGCCGGAGCCGAGGCGGATCGTCAGCCGCGGAGGAAGGGGAAGAAGCGGGACCATTCCGCCACGACCGCGTCGTCCATCTTGGGCGGCTCGGCATGGGCCTCGCGGGGCGGCCGCGACGCGTTCGGGCGGATCGAGCGCGGCAGGTAGCCGTCGAACAGGAAGGCGCCGCGGTACCGCGGGTCGAGGACGGCCGCGCAGTCCGCGATCGGGCTGACCGAGTCGGACGGCACCGCGGTGTAGGCCCCGTCGCGGAGGACGAAGGCCGTACCGGAGTCCTCGCGTCCGGGCTTTCCATGGTCGATCCCGGACGCGGCGCGCAGCCGCCCGGCCACGCAGACCGCCGCGTACTCGGTGTCCAGGACCCCGCCGAACGTGGTGTCCCCCAGATACACCACGCCTGCCGGGGCGGCCAGGCTGAACAGGGAGGCGAACCGCAGGTCGGTCAGGTCCAGGGAGGACAGCGGAGCCGTGTCGCCGGGCACGCCCGCGGCGGCCTGCCAGTCCGCGTCGGCCGCGTCGTCGAACCAGTCGCCGGGAAGGGCGACGGCGTCACCGAGCCCGTCGGTCAGATGCATCGGCTCGGGCAGCACCCAGGCGTCCGGCAGCCCCTCGCCGGACACGGGGACGGCCCAGGCGGAGCCGCCCGGCAGCAGCCGCTCGTACAGGGCGAGCGCCTCCACGTCCACGGTGAGCAGACCCTGAAGATTGAATCCCATACGTCCCCGTGTGTCCCTTCCCGACGGATGCCCGAGAGGGGAAGCTATCGCATTCACCGGCGACGCGCGGCGGTCACGGAAGACCGCCCGCTGGATGCGCGAGGATCTGGTCATGCGGGTCGGTGTGGTGGGACTGAAGCGAGGGCTGTATCTGGCCGCGTGGTGCGGACGGCTGGGCATGGACGTGGTGGCCGCGTGCGACCGTGACGCCGGGCGGCATGCCGAAGCACGGGAGCTGCTGCCGGGAGCGGTGATCACGGACGATTGGCGGGAACTGCTGGAGCAGCGGCTTGACGGGGTCGTCCTGGCCAACGACTTCGACGAGCACGCGCCGCTCGCGATCGCGTTCCTGGAGCGCGGCGTCCACATCCTGTCGGAGGCGGCGGCGTGCAGGGACGAAGCGGAAGGGCGCCGGTTGATCGAGGCGGTGGAGCGTTCCTCCGCGAGCTACTCGTTCGCCGAGAACTACGTCCTCCACCCCCACGTCCGGCTGATCCGGCAGGCCGCAGACGGCGGCGAGCTGGGCCGGATCACCCTGGTGGAGGCCGACTATCTGCACGGCATGTCACCCGAGCAGGTCACCGCGCTGACCGGGGACCCCGCGCACTGGCGCGGACGCATCGCCGCGACCGCCTACTGCACCCACACGCTCTCACCGGCGCTGGCGCTGACCGGGGCGTGGCCGGTGGAGGTGTCGGCCTTCAGCGTGGACGAGGCCGAGCCGCGCGCGGCGGTCGCCCTGGTGGTCCGGCTGTCCAGCGGCGCACTCGCCATCACGCGGCACGGGTTCCTGCAGGGCGAGCCGGGCAGCCACTGGAGCTGGGTGTCGGCGCGCGGGACGAAGGCCCTGGCGGAGTCCGCGCGGGGACCGGCACAGCGTTCATGGTCGGTGCGGTTCCAGGCAGAGGGCTGGACGCAAGCGGACGGCGCCCTCCGGGAGGAGGAGCGCACCCCACCCCCGCTGCGTGTCGGCGGAAAGACCGTGGAGCGAGGGGCCGAAGGCGATGTCCTGCTGCTGGAAGGGTTCCGGGCGACGGTGGAGAGGGGCGAGCCGCCGCTCGTGCCGGTGCGGCCCGCCGTGGCGGCGACGCTGGTCGGGGTGGCCGGAGCCACGTCCCTCGACGAAGGGTCACGTCCCGTCCGGGTACCGGACGTCCGGGGCTAGCTCGACGGTGTGAGGCCGGAGAAGTCGTGGGCGGCGACCGAGTTGCGGTCGGTGTGGCGGTTGCCGAAGGAGAGTTGGGGCCATTGGCCGGCGAGTTCTTGGCGGCTGCGTTCGCTCCAGGCGCGGGCCTCGTCGCCGCGGGTCTTGTAGAAGTTGAGGGCGTAGCCGCCGGTGTGGACGCGCAGAAGGGTGAAGCCGCCCGGGTATTCCTTGACCGCGCCAATTTCCTGCTGGACGACCCGGGGCGCCAGGGGGAACACCGAGCGCTGGTTCCGGTGGGTGTGGCCCGCATGGTGGAGGAAGACGCCGGGAGATCTGTTGTAGGCCGCGAGGATTCTCAGGGATTGGCCCGCGTCGAGGGAGCGGGTTCCGGTAATGGCGAGTGGGTCGTTCTCCACGAAGAGGGGGTGGTGGCCGAAGACGAGGGTCGGGCGGTCCGGGTCCTTCTTGAGTTCGGCCGCGAACCAGGCTTCCTGGGCCGGCGACAGGCCGCCCACGTCGCCGCCGTCGCCGGGCTTGTCGTAGGTGTCCAGGCCGATGACCCGCAGGCCGCCGAGGTCGCGGGTGAAGTAGGTCTCGTCGGGCGAGAAGGCGTCCTTGAAGCAGTCGTTCCCCTGGTGCTCGCCCGGGGCGCAGGATGCGTAGGGATCTCCCGAGTGGGCCCGGTCGTGGTTGCCCCGGGCGACCAGGTAGTCGCTGCCCAGGGTGCCGAACGTGTCGAGGATGCCTTTCGCGCTCGCCAGGTCGACGGGGGTCGCCTCGCTCGTGATGTCGCCCGCGGCGAGCAGGTATCCAGCGCCTCTGGCGCGGGCGTCCGCGGTCAGGGCCTTCGCCATTACCTCGGGATAAGGCGGGTGGCCCGGGAGTTGCTCGATGCCCTCTATCCAAGGGAGCTGGCCGACCAGTCCGGCGACCGTTTCACCCAGGTGCAGATCGTTGCACAGGGCCACGGAGAAAAGGTGGCGGCCCGCGGGTGGCTGCGGGGTGGTGAAGGCGAACACGTCGCCATGCGGGGTGCCTGCTGATCGGCCGAAGGCCAGGAATGTGGGCGTGGCCGTCCTGCCTCTGGAGCGGGCCTTGTAGTAATACGTCCGGCCCGGTTCCAGGCCGGTCAGCTCCACGTAGTGGTACGGGGTGCCCGACGGGCCGTGGGCCGTGGACGTCAGGCGGGACGGGTGCGTGCCGTACACCACCTCGGCGTCGGACGGGGCGGGCCTCATGCGGCCCAGGCCGTCGTCCGTCCCGGGGATTCCCGTGTACCAGGTGAGGACGGCCGTCGTCTCGGTGACGGTGACCAGCTCCAGGTTCACCGGCCGGACGCCGTCGGCCGCACGGGCGGACGTGCCGTCAAGGGCGGGCACCAGCGAGGCGCTCGCGACGACGGCGCTCCAGCGGAGGACGGCCCGGCGGCCGGGCCGGCAGCAGATCATGGCCGTAACGGTGGCAGCAGCGCGGCCGGAGGGCCAGACCCAAACGAACCCGAATGAAACGGTCGCCGGGGGCGGGCCCCCGGCGACCGATGCGCCTCAGCCCGCGACGGCCTTCAGACGCTCCTCGCGGAGGCGTCCCGCCCAGGAGTCGTCGAGCGGTCGCAGCTCGGTTCCGGTGGCCCAGCGGAGCAGGAGGTCGGCCAGCCCGGGGTTCCGGACGAGGGCCGGGCCGTGCATGTACGTCCCGAGGACGCGGCCGGTGTAGGCGCCCTCGAAGCCGTCGCCGTTGCCGATGCCGTGCACGACCTTCGCGAACGGGAGGGCGTTCGGGCCGAGCTGGGTCATGCCCTGGTGGTTCTCGAAGCCGGTGATGCGGGGGACGTTCAGCTCGCCCGCGACGTCCCCGACGATCTCGCCGACCGCGCGCTGCTCGCCGCGCCCGGAGCGGATGTCGAGCAGGCCGAGGCCGGGAAGCGGCTGCCCCTCCTCGCCGCCGAACTCGCGGCCGAGGATCTGGTAGCCGGCGCAGACGCCGAACACCACGGCGCCGGACTCGACCGCGCGGGCGAGACCGCCGTCGTTGCCGAGGCGCTGCGCGGCGAGGATCTGCGGACGGTCCTCGCCGCCGCCCATCAGGTAGATGTCGCCGTCGGCGGGGACGGGCTCGTCCGAGCGCAGGTGCACGGTCTCGGTCGGAATGCCGCGCAGGGCCGCGCGGCGCTCCAGGACGATCGTGTTGCCCTGGTCGCCGTAGGTGCTGAGGAGGTCCGGGTAGATCCAGACGATCTTGATGCGGTCAGACGACACGGCCGTACCTCGTTCGGATGTTCTGGAAGGCGGTGTAGTTGGCGATCACGTCCAGGTGCCCCGGCGGGACGGCCATGACCGCCTGGTCGATGTCGTCGATGACGGTGAACGGCACCTCGGCGGCCTCCAGGCGGGCGGCGAGGTCGATGCGGCGCTCGCCGGTGACCCACACGGGACGGCCTTGCAGGATGCGGTAGTCGACGTCCCACAGCCAGGACGTGTCGCGCCCGTCCGGACCCTGCGCGTTGATCGACAGGGCGACGGGGCCCGGCTTGGGCTGCAGGACGTCGAACGCCTCCAGCCAGCCGGCGGGGTTCTTCGACAGCAGCAGCCGGATCTGCCGTCCCTCGTGCTCGACCGTGGTGTAGCGGCCGGCGACGGACGTGACCTGCGACAGCAGCGGGAGGGCCTGGTCGGGCGGGACGCCGAACTGGGCGACGACCGCGAGCGCGATCAGCGAGTTCGACCGGTTCGCGCGGCCGGGCAGCGACAGGCCGGTGAGCGAGTACGTCCGGCCGTCCGGGGCCGTGACCGTGTCGCCCTTCAGCGTCCAGTCGGGGCGGGGACGGGCGAAGTGGCACTGGCGGCAGCGCCAGTCGCTGTCCTCGTCGGTGTCCTGGCGGTCGAGGGGGCCGCCGCATTCGGGGCAGCACCACGAGTCCTCGCGCCAGTGCTGGCCCGCGGCGACCCACGTGACGCTCTTGGCCGTGGACGCGCCCCAGGTGACGAGCGGGTCGTCGCAGTTCGCGATGACGTGGCTCTGCGGGGACGCCTCCAGCGCGCGGCGCCACTTGCCGGCCAGCAGCCAGATCTCGGCGGCGCGGTCCATCTGGTCGCGGCTGAGGTTCATCAGCGCGACGAGGTTGGCGCCCGTCTCGGCGAGCACCATCGGCACGTACTTCTCGTCGCACTCCAGGACGCCGTAGCGCGCGGTGGGCGCCGAGGCGAGGGCGGACACGTGACCGGTCGGCATGTTCGCGCCGAACGCGTTGGTGGCGACCTCCCCCAGCGGCGTCATCGCCGAGGTGATCAGCCGGGTCGTCGTCGTCTTGCCGTTGGTCGCGCTGACGAGGACGAGCTTGCGGTCCTTGGCGAGCCTGGTCAGCAGCTCGGGATCGAGGCGGAGGCCGACCTTTCCGCCGATCACCGAGCCGTCTCCGCGGCCCGCCATGCGGGACATTCTGGCGGCCGTACGACCGAGCGCGACGGCCAGCTGCGAACGCAGCGGAAGATCGCTCATGGACTCCGTCTTCTCTGGATGCGCCGGAAAACCGTTCCGAGCCTAGCCGCTGGAGGCACCGCTCCGGGCTGATCTTCGCAGGGGCGCTTCGGCGGGGTCTCGACCGCCCCGCGATGGTGGGGCCGGTGAGTGAGAAGAGTCACAGGAGATCAGGTAAACCGGTACGGAAAATCTTGACTGTACTGACTTGTCGTGATTCGGTGCGACCTCCGACTGCGGTGAGCCAGATTGCCATCCACGCGCCCTACGACGGCGTCACCCACTACTTTTGTCGGGAGCCCTGCTGGTTTGCGGGGAGGAGAGGCCCGCCCGACTCGGCGGACCCGAACGCAAGCGTGGGCAAAGCGGCTATAAGGCGAGGTCTGAGCGATGCAGTGTCCGACGTGCGCTAACGACACGCCCGGGACGCTCGGGACGTGTTCGCACTGCGAGGCGCCGATCGACGTGTACTCGGTCGGACCGGTCTCTCCGCTGCCGGCTCCCGTCGCGGGCTCCCCGGCACCGAACCTGGCGATGCGCACTCCATCGCCCGCGCCCTCGCCTTCCCAGACGGCGCCCGAGCCGCCGGGCATGCCCGAGTCCCCGAGCATGCCCCTGACGCCGCCGGCGCAGCCGTACGGTTCGGCGCAGCCGCCCATGTCCGAGCAGGCGTCCGCCGGTCAGCCCTACGCGTCCGAGCAGCCGCCCGCGTTCTCGCAGTCGTACATGTCCGATCAGGCGTCCACGTCCGGGCAGCCCTACATACCCGAGCAGACGCCCGTCCCCGGGCAGGCGCACCTGTCCGAGCAGCCTCCGGCGTCCGCGCGGCCGCCGCTCCAGCTGTCGGTCGAGCCGTCCGAGCCGGGGCCCTCGTCGACGACGCAGGGATCGTCTCCGGCCTTCGACCCCGAGTCCACGGCCGCGTGGACGTTCAACCCCGACGAGGACGACGACGAACCGCAGGCCCCCGCGTCCGGCGGCTTCGGTGCCGTACCGGCGCTGCCCGGCGGCGCGGCGGAGCCCAGGCCGACCGTGTTCGAGATGGAACCGCCGTCCGAGCGCAGGGAGCCGATCGTCCCGGAGTCGTGGTTCGCGCAGCCGCGCAAGCCCGGCGGCCAGGACACCGACGCGACGCAGATCGCGCCCGTCCAGGGGATGCAGAACCCCGGCATGCCCGCCCCCATGGGCTTCGGCGGCGACTTCGACCAGACGCGCATGGACCCGGGCGGCCCCATGGGCGCTCCCCCGATGGCCCAAGGGCCGATGGGGCCGGGGGTGCCGATGGAGCAGAACGCGCCGATGGAGCAGGGCGCGCCGATGGGCGGGCCGGGCGGTCCCGGTTACGGCGCCTATCCGCCGCCCCAGGGCGGAAAGCCGGGCGGCGGGACGAGCAAGCCGCTCCTCGCCGCCGTCGCCGCGCTGGTGACGATCGCGGTCGGGAGCGTCGTGTTCGTCGTGTGGCCGTCGGGTGACAGCTCGTCCGCCAGCACCGGCACCAGCTCGTCCCCGTCGCCGGCCAACACGCAGGTCGCGCAGAAGAACCAGATCCCGGCCGAGACCAAGCAGCAGGCCGCGGTCATGAACAAGGTCCTGGACGACAGCGCCGCGACCCGCAGCGTCCTGGCCGGTGCGATCGGCCGGGCGGGCAAGTGCAAGACGCTCCCGCAGGCGATCCAGGGGTTCCAGAAGGTCGCGCAGCGGCGGCAGAACCAGCTCGGCCGCACGCGGAACCTCCAGGTCGACAAGCTCGCGAACGGCGAGCGCCTGCGCGGATCGCTCGCCCAGGCGCTGACGGCGTCGCTCCAGGTCGACCAGGTCCTGCTGAAGTGGGCGCAGAAGAACCAGCGCAACTGCAGGGGCAAGCCCCGTCCGGCGGCGGCGCAGGTTCCCGGCCGCGCGGCCATCGAGCGGCGCGCGACGACGGCGAAGCAGAAGTTCGTCGTCCTGTGGAACCCGGTCGCCAAGAAGACCGGGCAGCCGCAGCGGAGCTGGAAGCGGGTCTGATCGCCGGTCACGACCCGGTTGCGACGCCGGGACGGACACCCCGCGTCCGGTGACGACGGAGTATCTTGTCTCCGTTTGTACCTCGCGAGGTAGGGGGCCTCATGCGGTGTCCGGGCTGCGGAAGCGACACCACTCCGGCATTGCCACGGTGCACGCACTGCAACGCGCTGCTCAGCACCCCGCCGGGCGAGGACGCGACGGCCCCCGACCCGCACGGCGACGCGACCGTCCACGACCCGCCGGACGACGCGACCATCAGCGACTCACCGGGTGACACGACGACTCCCGAGTCGCACGGCGGCGGGGCGACCGCCGGTGCACCGCTGGGCGGTGCGCCCGGCTCCGGAGAGCAGGTGCCCCCGCCCTGGGCCGGGCCGGTGCCTCCGTCATGGGGATCGTCATCGCAGGGGCCCGTCCAGTGGGAGTCCCCGCCGGACCGGCCGCCGTCCGGCCACACCACGCCGCCGCCGGACGAGGCGACGACGCAGCTCTCCCCGGAACCGTGGGGCGAACCCGCGAACCGGCAGCCGTCCGGCCTCCCGCCGGACTACACCACCCCCATGCCGCCGTCGGACGAGACGACGACGTACCTGTCCCCCGAGCCGTGGGCCGAGCCCGCGATCTGGCAGCCGCCCCCGCCGCAGAAGAAGAGCAGGATGCCGTACTTCCTGGCCGCGGCGGGAGCGGTGCTGCTCTTCGGGGTGGCCCTCGGGATCGTGTTCTGGCCGAGCGGGTCCGAGACGTCCGCGCAGCCGGGCGGAGAAGTGCCGTCGGCGCAGGGCGAGACCACCGCGCCCGCGACCGAGCAGGAGTCGGGCGGCGACCTCGAAGGGCAGGCCAGGGCGGTGGACGACCTGCTGGAGGACATGGGCACCACCCGCTCCGACCTCGGCGGCGTGGTGGTCGGCGGCTGCGAGCCGAGCGGCCTGCAGCGGGTCCTGGAGATGCGCAAGGGCCAACTGGAGAAGGCCCGTGGACTCGACGTGAGCGCCCTCGACAACGGGGCTCAGATGAGGGACGCCCTCGTCCGCGCGCTGGAGGCGTCGACGGAGTCGAACCAGCGCTACCTGGCCGTCGCCCCCGGCTGCCCGAGCGAGGCGGAGGTCGCGGACGTCAACCAGCGCGCGAGCAGCGCCAAGACCGAGTTCTTGGGCCTCTGGGCGCCGGTGGCCGCACAGGCCGGGCTCCCCGCCCGCACCGAGAGCGACATCTGACCCCCCACGTCACTCCGCGTCGCCGGGGCGGCCGGGGAACGGGAGCCCCTTGGACGGATCCTCGAACGGAGCCACGAACCGTTCGTACCAGCTGAGGACGGGTTCCAGCCATTCGGTGACGCGCATGGTCCCGGCGACGTGGTCGACCTGTTCGTCCTCGTCGAATCCGATGGCGACGAGCGTGAGGTCCCGGTCGAAGCCCGCCTGGTCGTCGTCCCCGTAGAGGGCGGTGATCGCGATGGGGCGGTTGCGTTCGAGCTCCATCGACAGCGGGTGGCGGCGCAGGGCGCGCAGGCGGTGGCCCAGCTTCGGGTCGGGCGGCTGCTTCAGGCCGGGAAGCTGGTAGTCGAGGGGCGGCGCGGCGGCGTGCTTGTCGGGGGCGCCGTCGCCGTAGGGGAAGAGGCGGTCGAGTTCGTGCAGCCACTTGACCTGGGGGATGACCCAGATCGGGCCGGGGGCGGTTCCGGGGGCGTCGCCGCCGAGGAGGCGTCCGGCCACGGCGGCGACGGCGGCGGTGAGCTCGGACGGCGGGTAGGCGGTCCGCAGCGACCGCGAGCGCCGCGTCACGGCCCTTTCCAGGACGGTCGCCAGCGCGCACTCGCGGAGCCGGGGCGCCAGCCGGGACCAGGCGCGGCCCAGCTCGGGCGGCACGGCGGGCATGGGGCGGTTCACGACGTGGGAGAGCACGAGGGTGTCGGCCCAGAGCCGGAGCCACGCCCACTCGTGCTGGCCGGCGACGAGGTCGGCCTCGCGGAGTTCGTAGAGGGTGCAGGCCCGTCCGGACCGGCACTCGCAGCCGCAGGCGGCCGACCGGCGGCCGTCCACGGGCGGCGGCGGACCGGGCAGCTCCGCCTCGCGTCCCTCCCCCAGCGGGACGCGCACCCGGAGCGGGCGGTCCATGCCGTCCGCGAACACGGCGGCGACGCCCGGACGCAGCGACACGACCTCGCGGGACTGCTCGGCGTCCAGGTTCATCGCCGCACCGACCTGGTGCCGGTCGTCGTAGGCGGGCAGCCGGTGCACGACCTTCAGCGCCGTGTTCTTGATCACGTCCGGGACGAGCTTGGTCGGGATCTGCTCGGCGACGATGATCCCCTCGCCGTACGCGCGGATCTCGGCGAGCATCCCGGCGAACAGCTCGACGGCGTGCGAGCTGGTGCGCTCGGGGCCGCGGTTCCGGAGGAGGCGGTGCGCCTCCTCGATGACGATGACGTGCCGCAGCGCGGGGCCGTCGCTGCGGTCGCGGCGGCGTTCGCGCATGCGGAGGTGCTCGACGATGCGGATGATGAGCGTCCCCATGAGGAACGCCTTGTCCTCGTCGTTGGCGACGTCCTCGATGGCGAGGACGATGTTGTCGCGGAGCATCCCGCCGATGTCGGCCGGGTGTCCGCCCTCGAAGAACCGTCCGGCCGAGCCGATGCGGAGGGAGCGGAGGCGGACGTCCACGAAGCCCTGCACGTCGGCCATGAGCTCGCGCCCGTAGCCGACGTCCTGGATCACCTGAAGCGCGGCGTTCTGGAGCTGCTCCAACGTCGGAACGGCGGGTTCGATGAGCGACCCGGGCACCCCGGCGCCGGTCACGACGTCCCACCCGTTGTTCTCATAGACCCGCTGGAGCGCCTGCGCCATGATCTGCGGAAACGGCTCCTCGGCGTCGAACGCCGCCTGGAACAGCGCCCGCACCATGTCGATGTGCGCCTGCACCGGATAACCGGGCTCGGGCGCGAGGGGGTTCACCGACAACGGCACCGACCCCGGATCGGACGGGTTCACCACCGTGACCGGCCCGCCGAGATCCCGGATGCGTCCGGCCATGGCCGCGTACTCCGACTTCGCGGGCTCGATCGCCAGCCACGGGATGCCCGCCCGCGTCAGCTGCTCCAGCAGGTGCCGGACGGTCTGCGACTTGCCCGCGCCCGTCGAGCCCGTCACGAACACGTGCCGGTTGATCGTCGAGCGGGGGGACGGTGAGCCGCCCGACCTGCCGGTCCTGCCCGTCCAGGATCGCGCCCAGCTCGATCTGAACCTCGCCTCTCGCCGCAGGTGAGGCGCCATCGGTCTCGGACGTGACGTCGAAGTACCCGGCGTCCAGCACCCGCAGCCCGGGAACCTCGCGCCGCGGCAGCCCGGCGAGCGCCGCGAGCGCCCCGGCCGTCGCGACGAACGGGAACCGCTGCTCCGACTCCGCCATCGGCCGCGCCGGGACGGGCGCCGTCCCCGGCCGCAGCATCTCCCCGAACGACCCGCTCCCCTGCCCCGACCGCAGCCGGTATGGGTGGTGGCCAAGCTCCATGGAGCCGACGAGCACCGGGGCGATCTGACTCAACTCGTCCTGCGTGGAGGCCCCCGCGACGACCCGAACCTGCCAGAGCCCCGCCTCCCGGAAGGCGTCCAGCTCCGCGAGCCGCTGGTCGGCGCGGGCCACCGCCAGCCGCGCCTGCTCATCCTCGCCGCGCCGCAGCATCCGCAGCTCGTGATGCAGATCGCGCATCTCGGTCTCGATCTGCCGCTCGTCGCACGGATCGGCGACCACGAACCAGCCGAAAGGCCGCTCCATCAACGTGACCAGCGTCGCCTCGAACAACCCGGCCCCGGCGTCCGCCCCTGACACCTGCGGGGCAAGCCGCCCGGGACACCGCGTCCACGCCATGCGCTCGGCGTCCCGCAACCAGCCGTCCCCGATGGGAACCCCACGCGCCCCGCTGGGGAAGAGCAACCCGTAGGACTCAGCCCCGGCCTCGGGCGCACCGATAGGCCCCGCATTGGTGATCAGCTCCAGCGGCGCCCCACCACCGGCCGACAACCACCCCACAACGAACGGCCGCCCAAGCCGCGCCGCCGACAACGCGGCGGGCAGCACGCTCACGAAATCCCACTCGGCAGAGGCGCCCCGCTGCGGCGCCGGGATCGCCTGAATCCGATACCAGGGCCCCGGCAGCGCGAACCCCTCCGCCGTCGCCTCACCGCCCTGCGCACCCGTGCCGCCCCGCATCCCGACCGGAGGCCCGCCCGGAGGCGGCGTGCCCGGAGGCAGCCCGGCCCCTCTCCGGTACGGCGGCATCCCGGGCGGCGGCGAAGGGGGGTGAGTCACCCCAGCAT
>NZ_SMKH01000136.1 GCF_004348515.1 Actinomadura sp. KC345
CGTCCAGGTCCCGTGCGGAAGCAGGAAGTCGATCCGCGGCGGCCCCGTCTCCAGGAGGGCCTCGTACGTCCGTATCGGATCGTTGTCGAGGTCCACGGTGCAGAGCAGCCCCCGGTAGAGTCGGCGATGCGTGTCCGCGAGCCGGTTGAGCCCCCGCATGACCTCGGCGTGGCTGCCGCGTCCGTTCGCGCGGACCCGGTGCCTGTCGTGGCCGGCGCGGTCACCGTCGAGGCTGACCGACACTCCCACGTCGTGCTCGTCGAGCATCGCCAGCATCGCGTCGTTGAGGAGCACCCCGTTCGTCTGGGTGCTCACCTCGACCTGGCAGGAAGGCGGCGCGGCCACGCGGAACCGCGAAACGGCCGCGGCGAGAGCCTGCCTGCCCGCCAGCAGCGGCTCGCCGCCGTGGAGGATGACCGTCACCTTCGTGAGGTCATGGGCCCTGGCGTGCTCGGCCAGCCTGACGGCCGTGGCCGCGATCACCCCGGGCGGCATCGCGGCCGGCCGCCCTCGCCACGTCTGGTCGGCGCTCTCGTAGACGTAGCAGTAGTCGCAGGCCAGATTGCAGCGACCGTGAATTTTCAGAACGAGCTCCGAAAATGGGACAGGTCGCCATGTTCCGGCCATCAGGGCGGAAAGGTCGAGGCCGCTCATCGGCCATTCGCCGGACTCGGCGCCGGGCATCAGACGAGGCAGTTGTCGAAGCCCGCTGGAGTTCTCCTGGGAGAACGGTGCTCGGCACCGGCGCGCCGCACGGCCTCGCCCAGGACCGACCCTTCGCGGAGTTCCGCCTGGTACAGCTCATGGGGGGTGGGAGGCGTCCAGACGAAGGAGACCGTGTGGTCGCTGGACTTCGTTGTGCTGCCATGAGTGACCTGCACAGCCGACCCCCTCATATCACGACTATCGGAAAGTATCGTTCACCTCTGCGGACCCAGAGGCATCAGCCTAGCCCGACCTGACGATCTTCGTCGGGACGTCGTGGATTGTTTCGCGAGGTCTTCTGCCGTCCCGCGGCCCATCCGGAGCGAACCGCCACCTTGTTGGCGAACCGCCACCTTGTTATCGCACGGCGGGACGGCCGACCGTGACGGGTGACGCGGTTCTCTTGCGGAGGGCGGCGGACGCTTGCAGAGTGGAAGCCGCGAGACATCGGTGAGGTGCCTGTGACGGAGACCATGCGCTCGGCTTCGGGAGGGTGGCGGCCACGGGGGATGTGTTCGTTCCTCCTGTGCGACATCGCCGGGTTCAGTGACGCCGCCCGGGTCGATCCGGTGCGGGTTCGGGTGCGGAAGGCCATGTACGAGGGGCTCGACCGGAGCCTGCGGGGGGCCGGGCTGCGGCTGGACGACGACTGCTATCACGAGGACCGCGGGGACGGGGTGATGGTCGTCCTTCCGGCGGACGTCCGGACGGACCTGCTCCTGACGGAGGTCGTCACCCGGTTGCGCGCCGAGGTGCGGCATCACAACGAGGCCGCGAGCGAGGCCGCGCAGATGCGGCTGCGTGTGGCGGTCGGCGTGGGGGAGGCCGAGTCGGACGGGCGCGGCATCGTCGGCACGGCGCTGACGCACGCGTTCCGGCTGCTGGACGCGGCGCCGCTGAAGGAGGCCGTGGCCGGCGCCGAGACGGGGATCGCGGTGATCGTCTCGCGGCGGGTCTACGACGATGTGGTGCGCCATGGGCGGGGGCTCGTCGATCCGGGTGATTACTACCGGGTCGAGGTTCAGGTCAAGGAGACCTCCGACGACGCGTGGGTCATGGTGCCGGGAGGGCGGCCCGTCCGCCCGGCCGAGGTTCCGGCGGTACCGGAGGGAGACGCGCGCAGGGCCGGGGCGCTTCCGCCGATGGCGGCGGACGTCCCGATGCCGATGCTGTTCCGCATGGTGGACGACATGCTGCGGATTCCCAGTCTCCGCGACGAGGGCGGTCGCAACCGGCTGGTCCGCGCGTTGTCGCCGGCGATCGCCGGGGCCGTTCCGCGGTCGGGGGAGGCGCGGGCCGACCTGTTCGGCGTTCTGCAGACGTGCCTGGACTACCCGGGCGGCTTGCAGCAGCTGCTCCAGGCCGTCCAGGGGTTCGTGGGGGAGTCGATGGCCGTGAGCCGCCTGGAGCAGACGATCGCGCAGTCGCTTCTGCCGGCGGCGGACGACGCCTGGTCCTGAGCGCGTGTCCCGGTCCCCGAGCGGCCGGTCAGGGCGCGGTGAGGGTCGCCATGGCGCGGTCGGGTTCCCAGTGGGCGCGGAGGGACGTGATCAGGCCGTCCTCGTCGACCCGGTAGATGAGGACGCAGTCGATGGTCATCGTGGAGCCGTCGGCCGTCGTGGTGGTGATGGTCGCGACGTTGGCGCAGTAGTCGCCGTTGGCGAACGAGTCGGCGACGTCGAAGCGGAAGCCGGCGATGGTGGAGATGAAGCCGTCCCAGAAGGCGGTGATGCCCTCGTGGCCTCGGTGGCCCTCGCCCGACGGGTCCAGGAAGGAGGGGCCGACGGGGTCCTCGATGAGGGCGTCCGGGGAGAACAGCTTCAGCCACTCCTGCCTGCGGCCGCCGATCACGGCCGTCATGGAGGCGCGGGCGGCCCGGCGGGCCGGGTGGTCGGAGTCGGGGGCGTTCCAGGTGATGGCGTCCATGGCTATAACCTGTTCTCGTTCAGCGGTCGACCTTGGCGATGACCGTCTCGGCGAAGCGTTCGAGGTGCTCGATCTTCTTGTCCAGGGGCTCGGTGTCCGGGCCCTTGACGTAGGGCATGCGGAAGCCGACGATCACGTCGGTGACGCCCTTGTCCTCCAGCCGCTTCACCCCGTCGGGCGTGTAGGCGTCCATGGAGATCACGTGGACCTCGAAGGGGTCGCCGGCCTTGCCCTCGGCCTCGCGGATGCGGCCCAGTCTCGCCAGGAGGTCGTCCAGGTCGTCGCCGCCCGCGTGCATCCACCCGTCACCGCGGACCACGGCCCGGCGCAGCGCCGCCTCGCTGTGCCCGCCGACCAGGATCGGGAACGGCTCCGCCGGCGTCATCTTGATCGCGGGGATGTCGTAGAACTCGCCGTGGAACTCGAAGTAGCCGCCGCCGCTCAGGCCCCGGACGATGTCGATCGCCTCGTCCATCCGCTTGCCGCGCCGCTCCCACGGGACCCCCATGACCTCGAAGTCCTCGGGCCAGGGACTGACACCGACTCCCAGGCCGAGCCGCCCGCCGGTCAGGCACGCGACCGACGTCGCCTGCTTGGCCACCAGCACGGGAGGGCGCACCGGGAGCTTGAGGACGAACGGCGTGAAGCGGATGCTGCTCGTCACCGCCCCCATGGCCGCGATCAGCGTGAACGTCTCGATGAAGGCCTTGTCCTCAAGGAACTCCCTGCTGCCGTCCGCGGTGTAGGGGTACACCGAGTCGGACTCCTTCGGATACACGAGCGAGTCGGCCACGGAGATGCTCGCGTACCCGGCCGCCTCGGCGGCCTTGGCCAGCGGCAGGTGGTAGGAGGGATCGGTCATCGCCTCGGCGTAGGTGAACCGCATCGTCAAATACTAGAACCTGTTCCACTTTTGCGCCAGGACGATGGTGTGGCGGGATGATCGCCGGGTGAGGGGCCGCGGGCTATAGGGTTTGGCGGCGTGAGCCACGTCCCTCCCGAGCGCCCCGGTCCGTGGAACCCGCCGCAGGCTCCCGGGCCGCATCCGCCGCAGGCCCCGCGTCCGCCGCAGGCTCCCGGGCCGGGTCCGCAGCCGCACGGGCAGCGGCCGCCCGGCGCTCAAGCCGAGGCCAAGCCGTCCGCGTTCAAGGATCTGTTCACCGGGGTCGGGTATCTCCTGCGGGGTATCGGGTGGATCGCCCGGCATCCGACGCAGTGGCTGTTCGGGCTGATCCCCGCGCTGATCGTGCTGGCCGTCTACGGTGCCGCGCTGATCTTCCTGGCATCCCAGATCGATGACCTGGCCGGCTGGGTGACGGGGTTCGCGGACGGCTGGTCGGACGCGGCGCGGACGTCCGCGCGCGTGGTCGCCGGGATCGCGATCTACGGGGCCGCCCTGTTCCTGGCCCTGATCACGTTCACCGCGGTGACACTGCTGGTCGGGGACCCGTTCTACGAGGCCATCGCGGTACGGGTCGAGGAGTCGCAGGGCGGCGCGCCGCCGGACCCGGACGTGCCGCTGATGGTGCAGATCGGGCGGGCGGTCAAGGACGCGCTGCTGCTCGGGATCATCGCGCTGGCGTTCGCGGTCGTGTTCTTCGCGTGCGGGTTCGTGCCCGTGATCGGCCAGACGGTCGTGCCGGTGATCGCGGGCCTGGTGTCCGGCTACTTCCTGGCGGGCGAGCTGGCGTCGGTCGCGATGGACCGGCGCGGGATCCTGCGCAAGGAGCGGTTCGCGCGGATGAGGGCGAACCGCCCGCTCGTCGTCGGCTTCGGCGCCGCGACCGTTGTGGTGTTCCTCGTTCCGCTGGGCGCCGTGCTGGCGATGCCGGGCGCGGTGGCCGGCGGGACGCTGCTGGCCCGGGAACGGCTGGCCAGGGAGCCGCGGCCGGAGACGCCGGTCACACCTGGTGAGGGTGGGGCGGCCGGACATCACTGAGGCGATAGGAAGATGTGTCCTGAGCGTGATTACAGTCCGGAGTTCGAGCACTGATCTTCGCGTAACGTGTGCCGCATGTCCGATCAGGGGGAGCGCGGTGTGCGCTGGACCGACATGAGTGAGAGCGAGCCGCGGGACGCGTCCCGCCCAGACTCCCGGCCCGGCGACGGTCCCCAGATGGCCTTCCCGGAGCCCAAGGTGCCCGAGGGGCTCGTGCCCCCGCCGGCGGGTCGCCTCGAGTCCCCGGGGTCCGGGGAGGGTGCGGGGACGCATGACGTCTGGGGCAAGGTCGAGGAGCCGCGGGCCGAGGACGTCCGGGTCGCGCCCGCCTCCGAGGAGGAGACTCCGGCGTGGGAGGGCGACCTGTTCGACGAGGGCGCCGGTGACGAGCGGTACACGCCGGCCGTCCCCACCGGGGCCGGTGAGCCCGGCAAGCCCGGCAAGCCGAGCAGCGGCAACTGGCAGATGCCGGCCTGGATGGCGGACGAGGAGGCCGCGGACGCCAAGCTCGGCGGCTCGCCGAAACCGTCCCGCGATGTGCTGGACGACGGCCGCGGGCGGTCCCGGCTGGTGCTGTTCGGCGGGGTCGGGCTGCTGGTCGTCGCCCTCGTCGCGGCCGGTGCCGTGTACCTCATGAAGAACGGCGGCGACGCATCGGCGGAGCCGGGCGGCAACGCGGGCCGGACGGCCGCCGAGCAGCCCGGCGCGCCGGAGGCGAAGCTGCCGCCGGACAAGAGGCTCACGGTGTTCGCCGGCAGGCCGAGCAGGGTGTCCGGCCAGGTCGCCGACACCCATTCGGGCCTGGCGTACCCGCGGATGGCGCCGCCGTGGAAGGTGCCCACCAAGCAGAACAAGCTGGGCACGCCGGGATGGTCCGGGCAGCAGATCCTGGTGACCGAGAACAGCGGCGGGCAGCTCTGGTACGGCCAGTTGCTCACCGGCACGCTGCACCCGAGCATGCAGGGCGCCTACCAGGGACCGGACAGCGTGAAGAGCGCCGCCGCCGTGGTCGCGCAGGGATACGAGGCGCAGTACTACGCGTTCCCCCACAAGACGGCGCCGCTGGCCTCGCAGGCCCTGAACGTGGACGGCCGTTCCGGCTGGATGATCGCCTCGTACCTGACCTACCAGCGGGACGGCGTGAAGGCGACCGGTGAGGTCGTCGCGACCGCGGTGATCGACACCGGCCGTAAGACCCCCGCCGTGGTGTTCGCCTCCCTGCCGAACACCCACAAGAAGATGTGGCCCGACCTGACCACGTTCTTCTCGCGGCTGAAGATCGCCTCCTGACGGGGCGCGTTCCGGCCGGTCGGCCCCTGACGGGCCGAATGGCGTTCTCATAGGCTGTGGCCACTTCGAGGGAGAGGTGGGTCATGGCGATCGGGCTGACCGAGGAACACGAGGCGCTGGCGGCTTCCGTGCGCGGGTTCGCCGAGCGGAACATCACGGCGCGGGCCGTCCGGGACGCGGACGCCGGCTTCTGGCCGGCGCTCGCCGGACAGGGGCTGCCGGGCCTGCATCTTCCCGAGAACGCGGGCGGGCAGGGGTTCGGGCTCCTGGAGCAGGCGGTCGCGCTGGAGGAACTCGGCCGTGTCCTTGCCCCGGGGCCGTACACGCCGACCGTTCTGGCGTCGGCCGTTCTGCACGCCTGCGGAGACACGAAGCTGCTGCCGGGCTTGGCGGACGGGTCCCGCAAGGCGGCCGTGGGGCTGTCCGGCAGCCTGGACGTGAACGGTTCCAGCGTCACGGGGACGGTGCAGCCCGTCCTCGGCGCACCGCTCGCCGACCTCTTCCTGCTGCCGGCCGGTGAACGCTGGGTCGTGCTAGAGCGGGACGAGGTCACCGTCGGTTCGCTGGAGTCGCTCGACATCACCCGTCCGGTCGGATCGGTCGCGATGGACGAGGTCGCCGTCCCGGACGACCGGTTCCTGGACGGGACGGACGTGCAGGCGCTCGCCGCCGTCCTCCTCGGCGCCGAGGCCTGCGGTGTAGCGGGACGCGCCCTCGACGACGCGGTGGACTACGCGAAGCTCCGTGAGCAGTTCGGCCGTCCCATCGGGCAGTTCCAAGGCATCAAGCACAAGTGCGCCCGGATGCTCATCGCCGTCGAGCGCGCCAGGGCGGCCGTATGGGACGCGGCGCGCGCGCTCACCGAGTCCGAGGAGCAGCGCGCCTACGCCGTCGGAGTCGCCGCCGCTCTCGCCGCGGACGCGGCCGTCACCTGCGCGGAAGGCAACATCCAGGTTCACGGCGGCATCGGCTACACCTACGAGCACGACGCCCACCTGCTCTACCGCAGGGCCCTGACGCTGCGTGCGCTGCTGGGCCGGGCGAGCAGGCACCGTGCGGACGTGGGCGCGCTGGCCGCCGCGGGAGTCCGGCGTCCCATGAGCATCGAACTCGACGACGACGCCGCGCCGGTCCGCGAGGAGATCCGCGCCCGCGTCGCCGAACTCGCCGCGATGGACCCCCTGGAACAGCGCGCGGCGATGGCGGAGGGCGGCTGGGTGACCCCGCACCTGCCGAAGCCGTGGGGACGGGAGGCGGGGCCGCTGGAGCAGATCGTGATCCAGCAGGAGCTCAAGGCGGCGAACGTGCGCCCGGTGCCGCTGATGATCGCGGGCTGGGTCGTCCCGTCGCTGGTCCAGTACGGGACGGCCGAGCAGCAGGAGCGGTTCCTGCCGCCGACGCTGCGCGGCGAGATCATCTGGTGCCAGCTGTTCTCCGAGCCGGGCGCGGGATCCGACCTCGCCGGGCTGCGCACCCGCGCCGAACGCGTCGAGGGCGGCTGGGCGATCACCGGCCAGAAGATCTGGACGTCGCTGGCCCGCGAGTCGCAGTGGGGCATCTGCGTCGCCCGCACCGACCCCGACCGGCCCAAGCACGACGGGATCACGTACTTCCTCGTGGACATGGCCTCGCCGGGCATCGACGTCCGGCCGCTGCGCGAATGCACCGGCGACGCGGTCTTCAACGAGGTGTTCCTGGACGGCGTCTTCGTCCCGGACGACCTCGTGGTCGGCCCCGTCAACGCCGGCTGGCGCGTCGCACGCACCACCCTCGCCAACGAACGCGTCGGCCTGACCAGTAACTTCCAGCTCGGCGGCGACCTGCCCAAGCTGGTCGAACTCATCGCCGGGCTGGGCCTCGACGACGACCCGGTCGTCCGCGACGGCCTCGGCGCGCTCGCCTGCGACGAGCACTCCTTCAACCTGCTCGGGCTGCGTGCGACGCTCAAGCAGCTCTCGGGCACGGACCCGGGCGCGACGGCGAACGTCCGCAAACTCGTGGCGATGGAGCACGGCCAGCAGGTCACCGAGTTCGGCTTCACGGTCCTCGGCGAGGGCGGCGCGCTGACCGGCGGCCGCAACGACGACCTGCGCGCCCGCTGGACCCGGTACCTGCTCGCGTCCCGCGCCATGAGCATCGGCGGCGGGACCACGGAGGTCAACCTCAACGTGATCGGCGAGCGGATCCTCGGCCTGCCACGCGACCCGGACCCCTCGCGGTCGCCGGGGGCCGCGAGGGAGCGGGTCGGGTAGCGTCCAGGCTCACATGCGGGAGCGGACGCGGCACCTCGTGGCCGCACTGACCGGGCTGGGGCTCGGGCTTGCGGCGCTGGGGCCGGGGCTCGCGCCCGGGTTCGTGCTGTCGTACGACATGGTGTTCGTGCCCGACCCGGCGTTCACCCGCATGACGTTCGGGCTGACCGGGGTCGTCCCGAGGCACGTCCCGAGCGACGCCTTCGTCACCGCGCTCGCCACCGTCGTCCCGGCGGACGCCGTGCAGAAGCTCCTCCTGCTGGCGATCTTCGTGATGGCGTGCACGTCGGCGGCGTCGCTGGTCCCGGCCGAGCGGCTGGCGCCGCGCCTGGCGGCCGGGGTCTGCTACGCCTGGAACCCGTTCGTGGCCGAGCGGCTGCTGCTCGGCCAGTGGGCGCTCCTGCTCGGCTACGCGGCCCTTCCGTGGGTGGTCGCGGCCGCCGCAGGACTGGACGCTCCGGGCGGCGGGAGACGTCTCGTCCGGGCGCTGATCCCCGCCGCCATCGGCGGCTTCGCGGCCCTGGCCGTCTCCGGCCTGACGGCTCTGGCCGTCGCCCTGGTGAGCGGGCGCTGGAGGGCCGGGGTCCGCGCACTGGGCGCCGTCGCGGTGCTGAGCCTCCCGTGGCTGGTGCCGGGGCTGCTCCGTCCGGCCGGGGTGCCGGGGGACGGCACGGCCGTCGAGCTCTTCGCCGCGCGGGCCGACACCCCGTTCGGGACGCTCGGGAGCCTGCTCCTGCTCGGCGGCGTCTGGAACGGCGAGACGGTGCCCGACGGGTACGGGGCCCCGGTGACCGCGGCGATCTGGCTGGCCGTGGTCGCCGGCGCGCTGGCCGCGTACGGGGCATGGTGCCGGGAGCCCGTGTGGAGGCGCGGCGCGGCCGTCGCGGCGGTCGCCGGGCTCGCGGTCGCGGCGCTCGGAGCGGTGGCGGCGCCGGTCCTGGAAGGCGTCATCGGCCTCTGGTCGGGGTTCGCCGTCCTGCGGGACGGACAGCAGTTCGTGGCGCCGCTCGCCGTCGTGGTCGCGGTGGGCCTCGGGGTGGCCGCAGACCGGGCCGCCGGCGCGCGGCTGCCGCTGGTGCCGACCGCGGCGACGGCCGCACCGGTCCTCCTGCTGCCGACGCTGGCGTGGGGGGCCGCGGGCGACCTGCGTGCCGTCCGCTACCCGGACGACTGGGCGCGGGCCCGGCAGATCATCCACGGTGACCCGGTCGAGGGGGACGTGCTGGTACTGCCGTGGGCGGCCCACCGGAGCTACCCGTGGAACCGCGGCCGCCGCGTCCTCGACCCGCTGCCCCGCTACCTGCACCGCCGGGTCGTCGTGAACGACGCCGTCACCGTGGGGGAGACGACCGTCGCGCCCGAGGATCCGAGGGTCGTCCGGCTGGCGCCGGCCGCCCGGACGGGGACGCCTCCGGTGACCACGCTGCGTGACGAGGGGATCCGGTACGTCGTGGTCGACGCCGAGATCGGCGCGCTCCGTCCGTCCGGCCCGGCCGTCCCGGTGATGAAAGGCGCCGACCTGGCCGTTTACCGGATCGACGGTGCCGCGAAGCCCACCGGGGACGGCGTGCCGGTCGCGCCGGCCGTGGCTGCGTGGGCCATCGTGAGCCTGGTCGTTTTCTGGTCAATCCGGGCCCCAGGCACTACTCTGAGCCTTCCTTTACTCGTCAGTATCAAACCCCGCATGTCACCCCACCGAAGAAGGACCCCCTGATGCGCATCGCCATCGCCGCAGTGGTCGGCGTTCTGCTAGCCGCCGGAGCGGCCTTCGGCACGGTCGAGCTTGTGGACTCCTCCCAGAAGGACCCCGTGATCAAGCCGCTGTACAACTACGGCCCCCGCTGACGCGCAGGTCCTGATGGGGACTCGGCGTGACGGTCCCGTCCTCCTGGAGATCGTCGTTCCCGCCTACAACGAGGCCGGCCGGCTTCCGGAGGGGCTGGCCATGCTGTGCGGCAAGCTCGCCGGGCTTCCGGTGCGCGCGGAGGTCGTGGTCGTCGACAACGCCAGCACGGACGGCACCGCCGGCATCGTCCGGTCCTGGGACGGGCCGGTCCCCGTGCGGCTGGTGAGCTGCGAACGCCGCGGAAAGGGAGCGGCGGTCCGCGCGGGGTTGCTGGCGACGCGCGCACCTTATGTAGGATTCATGGACGCCGATATGGCAACAGACCTCGCCGCGCTGGACGAAGCCATCGTCCTGCTGCGCGAGGGCCGCCCGGTCGTGGTCGGGTCAAGGCGCCACGGTCGGTCGGTCGTCCAGGGCTACGCGCTGCCCGTGCGGCGGCTGGGCGCGGTCACGTTCAACCGGATCGTCCGCGATCTGGTGGGCGGCATCGCCGATACCCAGTGCGGTTTCAAGTTCTTCGACGGGCCGCTGGGACGCGCGGCCGCCGAAGAGCTGCGCACGACGGGTTTCTCGTTCGACGTCGAGCTTCTCGCCCACTGCGTCCGGCGGGGCGCGTCCGTGACGGACATCCCGGTGGTGTGGCGCGACCGTCCGGGCTCGACGTTCTCGGTCCGGCGGCATTCGCTGGAATGCCTGTTCGACCTCGCCCGCATCCGCGCGCGCGCCGGTTTCCGGATGCCGGCCGTGCCGGCGGCGCCGATCATCCCGGTCGTTTCCGTCCGGACGATGTTCGCTCAGCCGGACCCGGTCCCTGTGCCGGTCGCCCTGGAGAAGGGCGCGCCCTCGACGTCGACCGCCAAGTCGGGATGAACGCGCCCCCTCCGGCCCCTGGCGCCCCCTCCACGAACTTTCGGCTGGCGGTCGTCAACTGGCGCGACCCCTGGCATCCGGCCGCGGGCGGAGCCGAACGCTACGCCTGGGAGCTCGCGCGCCGGTTCGCCGGTCACGGACCCGGCGGCCGTGTCACCTACCTGACGTGCAGAGCGCGCGGACAGAAGCGCAGGGAACGGGTCGAGGACGTGGAGTTCGTCCGCCTCGGCGGCCGGTTCACCGTGTACCCGCTCGTCCTGCTGTGGCTTCTGGCCCACCGGCTGCGACGCGGCCGGAAAGGCGCGTTCGACGCCGTGGTCGACTGCCAGAACGGCATCCCGTTCTTCACGCCGTGGGCGCTGCCTCGCCGCGTCCCGGTGTTCTGCGTCATCCACCATGTGCACGACGCCCAGTTCGACTTGTACTTCCCCCGGTGGCTGGCCTGGCTCGGGCGAGTGCTGGAGGGGCCGGTGAGCCGCTGGACGTACCGGCGGCACGCGCTCGTCGTCGTCTCGCCGTCCACGCTCCGCGCCGTCAGGGAGCGGCTGGGCTGGACAGGGCCCGTCCACGTCGTCCCCAACGGGACGGCGATCGCCGAACCCGGCGGCGCGGTCCCGGAGCCCGCCGGGGACCCGGACCTGGTGTGCGTGACGCGTCTCGTCCCGCACAAACGGCTCGACCTGCTCCTCGACCTCGCCCAGAGCCTCGCCCGGAACCGGCCCGGCCTGCGGCTGCACATCGTCGGGGACGGGCCGGAAGCGCCCGCGCTGGCCGAAGGGATCGCCGCGCGCGGCCTGGACGGCGCCGTCATCGCGCACGGCTACGTGACCGAGGAGGTCAAGGCGGCCCTCGTGGCCCGCGCCGACCTGCACCTCAGCACGTCCCTGGGCGAGGGCTGGGGGCTCAGCGTGATCGAGGCCGCCGCGCTCGGCGTCCCCACGGTGGCCCACGACGTGGACGGCCTGCGCGACGCCGTCCGCGACGGGGTCACCGGGTGGCTCGTCCACCCGGACGACGACCAGGCCGACGTCGTGGAACGGGCCCTCAAGGAACTGGACGACCCCGCACGCCGCGCGGAGATCGCCGCCGCCTGCCGGGCCTGGGCCGGAGAGTTCGACTGGGCGCGGACGACCGCGACGATGCGCGACCTGATCACGGGCGACCTGATCACGGGCGACCTGATCACGGGCGACCTGGTCACGGGCGACCTGACCGCGGGCGACCTGACCGCGGGCGGCCTGACCGCCGGAGACCTGACCACGGGCGCCCAGAGGTACCGTGACGGTCACCCGGGCTGAAGCCCCGGGCCCGGGCAGAAAGGGACAGAGCGCGAGCATGGCCGTGGGAGAGGCGAAACCGCCCCGCTCCGGCGCGCCCCGGCAGCCCGCACCCGGCGGCGGGCCGCCGGACGGCATGGACGCGGGCGGGCGGCTGCGGGAACGGCTGCGCGTCGTGGCGTGCTGCCTGACCCTGACCGCGCTCGCGTTCAGCACCCGGCCCGGCGCGATCCTCGCCGACACCAAGATCGACATGGCGGTGAACCCGCTCGGGTTCCTCGGCCGGGCCCTGCACCTGTGGGATCCCGAGCAGTTCGGCCAGCTCCAGAACCAGGCCGTCGGCTACCTGTTCCCGATGGGGCCGTTCTTCGCGCTCGGCGACGTGATCGGGATGCCCGCGTGGATCACCCAGCGGTTCTGGACGTCCCTGCTGCTGTGCCTGGCGTTCCTCGGCACGTGGAAGCTGGCCGGGCGGCTGGGCGTCGGCGGCCCCGGCACGAGGCTGTTCGCCGCGATGGCCTACGCGCTCGCGCCGAACGGACTCGCCACGCTCGGGCAGATCTCGTCGGAGTACATGCCGGTCGCGATGCTGCCGTGGATCGTCCTGCCGCTGGTCACGGCCGCGTCGGGCGACGGCGGGCGGCTGCGGGCCGCGGCCGGGTCGGGGCTGGCGATCGCCTGCTGCGGCGGTATCAACGCGACCGCGACCGTCGCCGTCCTGGTCGTCCCGTTCCTCTACATCGTGACGAGGCCGCGCGGGTCGTTCCGGATGCGGATGCTCGCCTGGTGGTCGGCGGCCACGGCCGCGGCGACCGCGTGGTGGCTGGCTCCGCTGCTGCTGACCGGGACGTACGGGTTCTCGTGGCTGACCTACACCGAGAAGGCGGAGACGACGACCGGGCCGACCGGCCTGATCAACGTGCTGCGCGGGGCGGAACGCTGGGTCAACTACCTGATCGTGGACGGCCAGGTGTGGTGGCCGGTCGGGCACGGGCTCTCGGTCAGCGCGGTGCCGATCATCTGCACCGGCGTGGTCGCGGCGCTCGGCCTGGCGGGCCTGCTCGGCCGGCTGCTCCCGGAGCGGACGTTCCTGCTGGTCACGCTGCTGGCCGGGGTGGCGATCCTGTCCATCGGCCACATCAGCGACATCCCCGGCCCGCTCGCCGCCCAGATGCGCGGGCTGCTGGACGGGCCGCTCGCGCCGCTGCGCAACCTCCACAAGTTCGACGCGGCCGTCCGGCTGCCGCTCGCGCTCGGCCTGGCCCACGTGCTGGTCGTGGCGGCCCGGAAGACCGCGGCGGCCGGGACGGGGTCCGGTGGCCGCATCCGCGGCCTGGGCGGCGGACCGGCGCCCTCCGGCGCCCTGTCCGTCGGGGCCCTGTCCGTCGGCGCCAAGCCCGGCGCGATGTCCGGCGGGACGCTGAAGGCACTGGTCAGCCTGCCCGTCGCCGCCGCCGTCGCGCTCGGCGGCATCGGCGTCACGGCCGTGTCCCACGGGCTGAGCGGGCCGGGCGAGTTCAAGCAGGTCCCCCAGCACTGGCGGGACGCGGCGTCATGGATCAACGCGAGGGCCGGACGGCAGGGCGTGCTTGCCGTCCCCGGGGCGCCGTTCGGCGAGTACCTGTGGGGCCGCCCGATGGACGACATCGTCCAGCCGCTGCTGACGGCGCGGTGGGGCGTCCGGCAGCTCGTCCCGGCCGGTTCGCCCGGCTACACACGCGCCCTGGACGCGATCGACCGGCAGGTGCGGTCGGGGCAGATGTCGCCGGGTCTCAGCGAGTTCCTCGGCCGGATGGGCATCCGGTACGTGCTGGTCCGCAACGACCTCCGGCGCGAGACGCTGCGCGGCGCGTGGCCCGCCGTCGTCCACCAGGCGCTGGACGACTCGCCCGGCATGCGCAGGGTCGCCGCGTTCGGCGGCCCCGTGGGCGGCGACGCGGCCGACGCCGTGTCGGCCTTCGACCAGAAGTACCCCGCGCTGGAGGTCTACGAGGTCGAGGGCGCCGCGGCCGTGGCGAACCTCGCCGACGCGACCGACCCCGTCCGCGTGTACGGGGGACCGGAGTCGCTGCTGGCCATGGCAGACGACGACGCGCTGCCCGAGGATCCCGTCCTCCTGGACGACGACGCCCCCGGCCTCCAGGGCAGCCCGGTGGTGACCGACTCGCCGCGGCTGGTCCGCCGCAACTTCGGCGAGATGCACCAGACCTCCCCGACGCTGTCCGCGGAGCACCGCCGCGAGGCCACCGACGTCCTCGACGACGGCTGGAAGAAGTACGCCACCCACGTGAATTACGGCGGCGGCGTCCGCGACGTCACGGCGTCCAGTTCGGCGGCGGGAGAGGACGCGATCCCGCAGACGCACAAGCCTGGCGCGACCCCGTTCGCCGCGTTCGACGGCAACCGTTTCACCGCCTGGCAGACGGGGGGATGGGACGGCCCGGCCGAACAGTGGCTGCGCGTCGACTTCGACGCGCCGCGGGACGTGCGGAGCCTGACGGCCGCGTTCGTCCAGGACGCCGCACTCGGGCCGCCGGTCTCGCGGGTGGAGGTCGAGACCGAGAACGGGACGCTGGAGCAGGACGTCGCGCGGACCGCGGACGCCCAGCCGCTTCGCGCGCCGGACGGCCCGACCCGCTGGCTGCGGTTGCGCATCACCGGCCTCGCGTCGGAGCCGGCCGTCCCGGCCTTCACCCGCGCGGCGGTGTCGGAGGTGTCGATCGCGGGGCTGGAGCCGGAGCGCACCTACACGATGCCGGCGCCGGGAGGGATCGACGGACCGGCCACGTACGTGATGAGCCGGCGGCCCGGAGCGAAGGCGGAATGCCTGAAGGGCAGCCGGCGCTGGGTCTGCTCGCCGTCCCTCGGCTCCGAGGACGAGGAGGGCGCCGGGTTCGACCGGACGTTCACGTCGGCGACGTCCGGCAAGGCGCCCGTCACCGGAACGGCGGTCCTCACGGACCCGAAGCTCGTCGAGAGGTACGCGGCCGTCGACGGCCAGCCGTCCGTCACGGCGAGTTCGACGTTCTCCGACCATCCGGCCGCTCAGCCCAGGTCCGGTTTCGACGGAGACCCGGCGACGTCCTGGATCGCGGCGGAGGGGGAGGACGCGCCCACCTTCGGCGTCCAGTGGAAGGGCAGGAAACGCCTGTCCACGGTCACCGCCCAGCTTCCACCCGGCGCGGCGGGCCCGATCCGCATGCGGATCGAGGGAGACGACGGGGAGGTCCGGGAGGGACTGTCGGACGTCCGGGGCAGGCTGTCGTTCGCCCCGATGACCACCAACCGGCTGACGGTCACCTTCTTCAAGGAGAGCCGGGCCCAGCCGATCCAGCTCGCCGAACTGACGATCCCGGACGTGGATCCGGTCCCCGACGTGCGCACCTACCCCCTGGAACTGCCCTGCGGGTACGGGCCCAAGCTCCGGGTCGGCCCAGCCGGAGGCCGATCGGCCGACGGACGGGACGGCGTCATCCAGACCAAGGCCACCGGCACGCTCGGCGACCTTCTCGCCGGCCGCCCCCTGGAGTTCAGCGCGTGCAGGCAGGCGGTGCTGGAAACCGGCCAGAACCGGCTGACGTCCGTGGCCCTCGACTCCTACCGCGTCGACACGGTGACGGTCGGCACCAAGCCGGGCGAGCGAACCACAGGTGAGCGAACCACGGGCGAGCAAGCCACGGGCGAGCAAGCCACGGGCGAGGAGACCGCGGGCGACCGGCCGCCGCGGCAGGTCAAGATCAACAGCTGGGGGGCCGGGTCCCGTGAGCTGGAGGTGGACGCCGCGAAGCCCTCGTTCCTCACCGTGAACGAGAACTTCAACATCGGCTGGACCGCCACCGTGGACGGCGAGGAGCTGCGCGCCGTCCGGCTGGACGGATGGAAGCAGGGATGGCTCGTCCCCGCGGGCACGAGCGGCGTCGTCGAGCTCACCTACGGGCCCGACCGGGCGCAGCGGATCGCGGTCGTCGTGGGCCTCAACCTGCTCCTCGTCCTGCTGGTCGTCGCCGTCCGGCCCGGCCGGTCCCCGAGCCGCCGCGGCCCCCGGCCGGCGCCGGGCCGCTCGCTGGTGGCCGGGACGGGCTGGCCTCCCTGGGCCGCCCTCGGCCTGGCCGCCGCGCTCGGCGGCTGGACCGCCGGGGTGCCCGGCCTGGCCGTCACCGCCTTGGTCGCGGCCGGGTGCGGCTGGGCGCGCACCCGCCGCTCGGCCATCCTGCGTGCCGTCGCCTCGCCGTGGACGATCGCGATCGCCATGCTCGCCGGGACCGGCTGCCTCGCCGCCGGCGCCTGGCTCGACATGATCGAGAACCCCGCCTCCCCGTCCGGCCCGCTGGGCGACCTCGCGCCCCAACTGCTCGGGCTCGTCATCGTCGGGCGGATCGCGGCCGAGCTGTGGCGTCCCCGGCCGTCCGGCGGGGACTCGCGCGGGGGGATCGCGCTCAGCTGGACGGCGCCGGCGACGGGGGCCGGCGGGAACGGCCACGGCGGGTCAGCCGCTGAACCGGCCGCTCCACCAGGTAGTAGCTCAGGGTCGCCGCTGCGATGGACGCCGCGGCCAGCAGCGGCAGATCCGTCGCCACGTCCCCCCGGAACACCCGGTCCGTAGCCTCGTACCAGGCGACGATGATCAGAAGCTGCCACAGGAACAGGCCGTAGGAGATCCGGCCGAGGAACCGCATCACCGGGTTGGCGAGCGCCGCGCCGAGCGCCGGATGCCCGGCGGGCGCCAGCGCGACCGGCGCGATCAGTGCCGCCGCGCAGAGCCCGTCCACGACCAGGTGCAGGGTGGACGTCCAGAACTCGTCCGGGATCTGGAGGGTGAGGGGCCCGGTCGCGGGCGTGGACGCCACCACGTACAGCATCGCGGCCGCCACCCAGCACGCCGCCCACGAGTCCGAGACGGCCCGGCACATCGCCGCCACCGGCCGCCGCTCGTCCAGCCGTGCCCACACCGTCACCACGGCCAGCGCCATCCCGATCGCGAACCAGACGAAGAAGCGCGGCAGCCACAGGCCCATCTCGCCGTTCCGTTCCGGGAAGAACATCACGGCCGTGTAGGGGAACGACAGTGCCGCGTACACGCCGATGCCGATCAGGAGCCGCTTGGCGCGGACACCGACGTCGTTGGTGCGCTTCCGCCGCGCGTACCAGCCGAGAACCGCCGCGGTGAAGGGCAGCGTGATGTACCAGGCGACCTCGACCACCAGGCTCCACAACTGCCCCAGATGCGCGGGCCCCAGCGCGGTCTCCCACCACATGTTCGGGAGGTAGGTCTGTGTGAGGGTGAGCAGCGAGACCCACGAGAGGGGGTCGCCGATGTGCTCCCGCCCTGCTGTGAGCATGAAGCAGACGATCAGCGCCCAGTAGGCGGGCATGATGCGGAACACCCGTTTGCGCAGGTACACGCCGACACGCGGGGCGGCCCGTCCGTCCAGGACGGCCGCCGCCCATGGGCGGTAGAGCAGAAGACCCGACAGGGCGAAGAAGATGGGCACACCGACCTGGCCGCCGTTGAACAGCCACCGCGCACCGGCCTCATTGGTGATGGAACCCGCCGTGGCGGCCACGTGGTAGACGAGGACGGCCAGCGCCGCCACCGCGCGCACACCGTCGAGCGTGTCCTGGTGCCCGGAGATGGGGGGCGGCGCGGGCCTGGCCACCCGCGAGTCCGTTTTCATGGCGTCTTCTTCCGGAGGACCAGGACGAGGTTCCAGGTGGCGATCTCCCGCAGGCCCGGGACGCGGACGATGCCTCCGGCCCAGCGCGGGTGGTAGCGGGGCAGAGCGTCCAGGACGTGCACGTCCTCGCGGCCACGGGCCCACCTCAGGGCGGCGGACACCGACACCGGGTGCAGGCTGTGCCCGTACCGGTTCTTCGGCGGGCGGCCGATCCGGCGCTCGTACCTCCGGGCGGCCCGTTCGCCGCCGGTGTAGTGCCAGGGTGACGTCTCATGCCCGCCCCATGGGGACAGCCAGTTGGTGAACGACAGGAAGACGGTTCCGCCCGGCCGGGTGACGCGCACCATCTCGTCCGCCATCCGCCACGGCACGGGGACGTGCTCCAGCACGTTCGACGAGAAGCACACGTCGGCGGAGCCGGTGCGGAACGGAAGCGCGAGCGCGCTGGCGACGAACGTGTTCGGCGCGGAGACGTTGTGCGCGGTCAGTTCACCGAGGTCGTGATCGATGCCGGTACAGCGGGCCCCGGCCGCCGTCAGCGCGCGCGCGAAGAAACCAGAGCCCGTCCCGACGTCGATGACGGTCGCCCCCGCAAGGTCGGTGTACGAACTCAGGTGCGCGACGCTGTCACGGGCCATCAAGCCGTAGAAGGACTCCGGATCGTCCTTCTCATGGCGGAACGCTCTCAGGAGCCGCACCGACCGGGCCAGCGTGGGACGGTGCTCAAGATGGACGCGATCCGCGGGGACCGGCGACTGCCGGTCCGGCATGGAGGGCGCCGAGGTCATCGCCACCTCGCTGTCGTTTTCGCATCGGTTTCGGGGGTGGGGGTTGAGCGGATCCTACCGGCCAGTAGATGATGTCGGGGAGTGTTCACATGCGAGCCGTCCGGGCGGGGGAAGCGGTGTCCTGCCTGCGGCAGCCGGTGCTTACTGATCGCGGGCCGAGGGTTTCGGCGGTCCTGTAGGGTAACGCGGCACTGCCGGACGTCGGCCCCGCGGTCGGAGACGACGGCAATCCCCCCGGAGGTGTTCATGCGGCGACCGATCGGAATGGTCCTGATCGGCCTTGGCGCGTTCCTGCTCACGCTCGCGCCCCTGGTCCGCTTCTACGTGGCCGACCAGGTCATCGTCGCGCCGCTGAACCGCTACCAGGTGACGCTTCTGGAATCGAAGGACGCCACCTACTTCGACCAGGCGGACCTCAAGACCAAGACGGGCGTCACCCTCCAGGCCAGGAACACCGTCCGCGGCGACGTCCGCGCCAACGAGGGCAACGACGACATCGCCGTCTGGGACTCCACGACCAACATCTACGACCAGGCCGACCCGGACAACCCGATCCAGATCCAGGCGTTCCGGCTCGCCTTCGACCGCCGTACGAGCGTCCTCACCGACTGCTGCGGCACGCACGTCGACGGCGACGGCGGCGTCCGGATGGCGGGCGCCTACGGGCTGCTGCTCCCCCTCGCGAACGTCGAGAAGAAGGACTACCCGGTCTTCGACCAGACGACCAAGCAGACGGCGCCGATGGAGTTCAACGCGGTCGAAGAGGTCCAGGGGCTCACGACCTACCGCTTCACCCAGACCATCCCGCTGACCAAGACCGCCGCGATGGACGCCAAGCTGCCGGCCAAGATGCTCGGCCTGCCCGAGGACACCCCCGCCCAGAAGGTCGACCGCTACACCGAGGCATACAACACCACCTGGGTCGACCCGCGCACGGGGGTTCCGGTCAAGCACCGCAAGAACATCCGCAGCACCGTCCAGACCGAGGACGGCAAGGGCAAGATGATCGTCGCGCAGGCCGACCTCGTCACCGTCGACAAGGACCAGAAGGCCGGAGTCGACCTGGCCAACAGCACGGCCCTGAAGATCGACGCGGTCCGCAGCTACATCCCGGGCGCCGCCGTCCTCCTCGGCCTGATCCTGCTGGGCGTCGGCGTCTTCCTCGGCCTCGCCCGCGG
>NZ_SMKH01000137.1 GCF_004348515.1 Actinomadura sp. KC345
GTTGAAAGGTGGTTGGGTGGGGGCTGGAGGACGGTAGGTCACAATCGACTGGGCAAGGACGTACCGGCCGAGGAGTTGGAGCATGCGGGAGGTTTGGCCCGGGGATCCCTATCCGCTGGGCGCCACCTGGGACGGCACGGGCACGAACTTCGCGCTGTTCTCGGAGGTGGCCCGGCGGGTCGAGCTGTGCCTGTTCGACGCCGGCGGGCGCGAGACGCGCCGGGAGCTGCCCGAGGTGGACGGGTTCGTCTGGCACGGCTACCTGCCTGGGATCGGCCCCGGGCAGCGGTACGGATACCGGGTGCACGGGCCGTTCGACCCGCGCGAGGGGCACCGCTGCAACCCGTCCAAGCTGCTGCTCGACCCGTACGGCAAGGCGGTCGAGGGCGCCACGCCGGAGAAGCTGATCAGCTGGCACGAGTCGCTGTTCTCCTACCGGTTCGACGACCCCGACGCGCTGAACCAGGACGACAGCGCCCCGCACATGCCGAAGAACGTGGTGATCAACCCGTTCTTCGACTGGGCGGACGACCGGCCGCCGCGCGTCCCGTACCACGAGAGCGTCATCTACGAGGCCCACGTGAAGGGCCTGACGAAGCTGCACCCCGGCATCCCGGAGGAGCAGCGCGGCACCTACGCGGGACTCGCGCACCCGGTGATGATCGACCATCTGCTCGACCTCGGCGTGACGGCCGTGGAGCTCATGCCGGTGCACCAGTCGATCCCCGAGCACGCGCTGGTGGCGCGGGGGCTCGACAACTACTGGGGCTACAACACGATCGGGTTCTTCGCGCCGCACAACTCCTACAGCTCCTCCGGGCAGTCCGGGGAGCAGGTCCTGGAGTTCAAGGCGATGGTCCGCGCGCTGCACGAGGCGGGCATCGAGGTCATCCTGGACGTCGTCTACAACCACACCGCCGAAGGGGACCACCTCGGGCCGACGCTGTCGTTCCGCGGCATCGACAACGCCTCCTACTACCGGCTCCGCGACGACGACAAGCGCTACCACCTCGACTACACCGGCTGCGGCAACTCGCTCAACGTCCGGAACCCGCACGCGCTGCAGCTCATCATGGACTCGCTGCGCTACTGGATCCTGGAGATGCACGTCGACGGGTTCCGCTTCGACCTCGCCTCCGCGCTGGCCCGCGAACTCCACGACGTCGACCGGCTCGCGGCGTTCTTCGACCTCGTCCAGCAGGACCCGGTCGTCTCCCAGGTGAAGCTGATCGCCGAGCCGTGGGACGTCGGCGAGGGCGGCTACCAGGTCGGCAACTTCCCGCCGCTGTGGACGGAGTGGAACGGCAAGTACCGCGACACCGTCCGCGACTTCTGGCGCGGCTCCTACGCGACGATGCCGGAGTTCGCGTCCCGCCTGACCGGCTCGTCCGACCTGTACGAGCACAGCGCGCGGCGCCCCTTCGCGTCCATCAACTTCGTCACGTGCCACGACGGGTTCACGCTCACGGACCTGGTCTCCTACGACCACAAGCACAACGACGCCAACGGCGAGGACAACCGGGACGGCACCGACGACAACCGGTCCTGGAACTGCGGCACCGAGGGCCCCACCCGCGACCCCGCCGTCCTGGACCTGCGCGCCCGCCAGCGCCGCAACTTCCTGGCGACCCTGTTCCTGTCCCAGGGCGTCCCGATGCTCTCCCACGGCGACGAGCTGGGACGCACCCAGAAGGGCAACAACAACGCCTACTGCCAGGACGACGAGATCGCCTGGGTGCACTGGGAGGACTCCGACGACATGGAGTTCGTCCGGATCCTGTCGCGGCTGCGCCGTGACCACCCGGTGTTCCGCCGCCGCCGCTTCTTCACCGGGAACGGGACCGGCGCCGCCGCCGACATCGCGTGGCTGACCCCGGCCGGCGAGAGCATGACCGACCAGGACTGGAACGTCGGCTTCGCCAAGTCCCTCGGCGTCTTCCTCAACGGCGACGCCATCACCGAACCCGACCGGAGGGGACGCCGCGTCCGCGACGACTCGTTCCTGCTCCTGGTCAACGCGGGCTCCGACCCCGTCGAGTTCACCCTGCCCGGCGGCGAGTACGGCGAACGCTGGGAGTTCACCCTCGACACCGCCGAACCCGGCACGGCCGGCGAACGCCCCCGCGTCAAGGCCCGCGACACCGTGACGGTTCCCGACCGCGCCCTCACCGTCCTGCGCAGACTCCCCTAGCGCCGCACCCGGCCGCGCGGCGTCGGCGGGATGTTCTGGTTGAGCCGGAAGACGTTGCCGGGGTCGTACCGGTCCTTCAGCGCCGTCAGCCGGGCGAGCTTCTCCTCGGGGTACGCGCGGCGGACGCCCTGCCGGCCCTCGTCGGTCAGGGTGTTGACGTAGAGCCCGGCGGCGAAGGGCTCCAGCGTCGCCGCGTACCGGCGCGCGGCCGCGATGCGCTCCGCGTCCTCGGCGGGGTCCGACCAGCGCGCCGCCGCGACGAACTCGACGAGCGTGCCGCGATGGCTGAAGGCCGTCTCGGCGTCGGCCACGTCCGCGATCGCGCCACCGTACGCCTGCAGGCTGGCCGCCGGCAGGAAGGGCGCCTCCGCGTCGGCGGCGCCGCGGGTCAGGAAGGCGCGGACGGCGTCGTCGGGGAACTCGTTGAAGTAGTGGCCTTTCCAGTACCTGCGATGCAGGTGCCCTTCGGCGTCGTCGTCCATCGTCTGGAGGTCGAGGTAGGCCAGCTCCTCGACGCGTTCGGCCACCGGCGCCCCCAGATCGCGCAGCGCCGGCAGCAGGCGGCGTCCCTCGTCCGGATCGCCCACCCAGACGTACCCGGCACTGGCCAGCGGCCGTCCGCGCAGTTCCGGCGGCAGGTGCGGCCAGTCGCCCGCGGTGCCGACCCATGCGGTGAGGGTGGCGCGGCGAGGCGCGTCGGCGATCAGATCGCGCCACCCGCTCAGCACGGCCGCCGCGTCGCCGGGCGGGAAGTACAGGTCCACGAGGAGGGCCCGGGTGCCGACCTGATGCAGCCGGAACTCGAAACCGGTCACCACGCCGAAGTTGCCGCCCCCTCCGCGCAGCCCCCAGAACAGGTCGGCGTGCTCCGCCGCGTCGACGTGCAGGACGTCGCCCTCGGCGGTCACCAGCTCGAAGGACGCGACGTTGTCGCACGAGAGGCCGTAGTCCCGTGCCAGCCACCCCATCCCGCCGCCGAGCGTCAGCCCGCCCACGCCGGTGTGGGACACGTTCCCCGCCGTGGTGGCCAGGCCGTACGGCTGGGTCGCGCGGTCCAGGGCCCCGAGCAGCGCGCCGCCCTGGACCCGCGCGCGGCGGCCTCCGGGATCGACGGTCACGGCGTCCATGGGCGTCAGGTCGATCATCAGGCAGCCGTCGGCGACCGGAAGGCCGAGGATGCTGTGGCCGCCGCAGCGGACCCCGATCTCCAGCCCCTGGGCGCGTCCGAGGCGGATCGCGGCGGCGACGTCGTCCCGTCCGGCGCAACGGGCGATGAGGGCGGGCCTGCGGTCGACCATCGCGTTCCAGACGCGCCGGTGCTCGTCGTAGCCGTCGTCGCCGGGGACCAGAACCTGCCCCGCGAAGCCGCGCCGGAGAAGGGCGGCCGCGTCCGCACCGCTCGTGGCCACCGCTACTCGCCCGAGGCCGCGTCGACTCCGGCGAACGCGGAGTTGATGATCTTTCCCATGCCGGCTCCCGTCGTTCGATTCGTGTACGCATGGTGCCCCGGAACCCGGGTGCGCCGGAAGCCTCTTCAGGTGTCGACGGCTCGTCCACCATCGGTCGGCGGTCCGCCGGCCGTACGGCTAGGCGCGGGTCACGTCGACGGCGCTGAGGAAGACCAGGACGAAGGTCGTGACGGCGACCGCGCCGTGGACGGCCACCGCGGCGGCGGGAAAGGCCTGCTCCGCGCCGCGGGCGTGCCGGCCGCCGCGTCCGACGAGCCAGCGGGTGAACAGCATGAACCCCTGGAGGGTGACGACCAGCAGCGCGGCGCGGGCGAGCCAGGCGTACTCGGCGCGCGCGGTGACCAGGTAGCCGATCCAGACGGCGAGCCCGGCCACCGCGGCGAGGGGATGCCCCGCCACGACCAGGGTCGGGAACCGCGTCACCTTCGCCGACGGCCCCCCGTTCGCCAGCCAGATGACCAGGAGGTGAGCGCCCCCCGCGGCGGCCACCACCCATGCGCCCAATGCGGCGAACTCCACCCCCCGGCTCCTTCCATGAAATTCCCGTCACCGGGCCCAGTGTGACCGTACGGTCCGCCCGCCATGGCGGATTCGTGCGGATCGGTGAGCGCCCTGTCCTCGTCCGCGCGGCGGGAAGACGGTCGAGTAGCTTGGGGATCCATGCGGATCCTTTCTCCGGAGGCCGGCGACGTCGATCTCGTCGAGCGCTACGCCTATCCGCCGGACAGGGCCTGGATGCGGGCCAACATGGTCGCCAGCCTCGACGGGGCGGCGCAGCGCGACGAGCGCAGCGGCGGCCTCGGATGCCCCGCCGACCAGCACCTCTTCCTGCTGCTGCGCGGGCTCGCCGACGTGGTCGTCGTCGGCGCCGGCACCGTGCGCGCCGAGGGCTACGGGCCGGTCAGGCCGAGCGAGGGCTGGGAGGGCGTCCGGGACGGGCGGGCGCCCGTCCCGCCGCTGGCGGTCGTCTCCCGCACCCTCGACCTGGACTTCGACGCGCCGATCTTCACCGAGGCGGCGTCCCCGACGATCGTGCTGACGACCGCGACCTCCGATCCGGCGCGGCTGGAGGCCGCGCGGGAGCGCGCCGACGTGATCGTCGCCGGGAGGGACTCGCTCGACTTCACCGCCGCCGTCAAGGAACTGGAGGCCCGCGGCCACAGGCGCCTCCTGTGCGAGGGCGGTCCGGGCGTCCTCGCCCAGGTCGTGGCGGCCGGCCTGCTGGACGAGCTGTGCCTCACGATCAGCCCGCTCCTGCTCGCCGGCCACCCGACGCGGATCCTGAACGGGCCGCCCGTGCCCGTCCCTCCCGAACTGACGCTCGCCCATGCCCTGGAGGACGAGAACTTCCTCTTCCTGCGCTACACCCGCAGCAGGTAACGGACGAACAGGACGCCCTCGTCCAGGTACAGGGCCGCGGGGTCGAGAGGTACCTCGGCGTCCAGCCCGTCCAGGAGACGGGTGTGGCGGGGGCCGCCGAGGAGCGTCGGGGCGATGTTGAGGCACAGTTCGTCCACGAGGGACGCCCGGATCAGTGCGGAGGCGAGGGCGGGGCCGCCCTCGCAGAGGAGATGCCCGTAGCCGAGGTCTTCGCGGAGTGTCCTGATGGCCGCGGGCAGATCGACGTGGTCCTGGCCCGCTTCGACCACCTGGATGTGGCTCGGGACCTTGTTCCGGGCGTTCCGGGACGTGACGACGATGGTCGGTGTCTCGGCCTCGGTGAAGAGCGGGAGCGTCCAGTCCAGGCCGAGGGAGCGGCTCACCACGACGATGGGGGCGGGCGGGCCGCCGCGGCGCGCGCGCAGATCGGCTCGCAGGCGGGCGGGGCCGAGGCGTCCCGTGCGGACTGTGCCCGCCCCCACGAGAATCGCGCCGGCGAGTGCACGCAGCGTCCGGAAGACGCGGAAGTCGGCGTCTCCGCCGAGAGCGTCCGTCCAGCCCTCGGCGTCGGTGACGGAGCCGTCGACGCTCATCACCATGCCGAGGCGCAGCCCCGGCGCGTCCGCGTAGGCGTCGTACGGGTCGATGCCATCGGCGGGGGGTTCGGGCAGCAGACGGCGCATGACCTGCAGGTTATCCAATGACCGTTGTGCGGCCCCGGGATGTCCTTTGTCGGTGCGGGGGCGCAAAATGGGGGGATGGACCTGCCGATCAGCCCGCCGCTGCCGCCGATGCTGGCCAAGGCCGTCAAGACCATGCCCAAGGGCGACCTGCTGTACGAGCCGAAATGGGACGGCTTCCGCTGCATCGTGTTCCGCGACGGCGACGAGGTGGAGCTGTCCAGCCGCGGGAGGAAGCCGCTCACCCGGTACTTCCCCGAGCTGGTCGAGGCGGTGAAGCGCGAGCTGCCCGAGCGGTGCGTGGTGGACGGCGAGATCGTCCTGCCGAAGGGGACGCGCCTCGACTTCGACGGCCTCCAGCAGCGCATCCACCCGGCCGCGTCGCGGATCAAGCTGCTGTCGGAGGAGACCCCGGCGTCGTTCATCGCGTTCGACCTGCTGGCGGTCGGCGACGAGTCGCTGATGGAGGTGCCGCTCGGCGAGCGGCGGCGGCGCCTCGTCGACACGCTGGCGGGGGTGAAGGCGCCGATCCACGTGACGCCGGTGTCCGATTCCTACGACCTGGCGCTGCGGTGGTTCGACGAGTTCGAGGGCGCCGGGCTGGACGGCGTCATCGCCAAGCCGCGCGACACCGTGTACGAGCCCGACAAGCGGGTGCTGTTCAAGGTCAAGCACGAGCGCACCTGCGACTGCGTGGTGGCGGGCTTCCGCTGGCACAAGTCCGGCCCCATCGTCGGGTCGCTGCTGCTCGGTCTCTACAACTCCGAGGGGAACCTCCAGCATGTCGGGGTGGCGGCGTCCTTCACGATGAAGCGCCGCGCCGAGCTGGTCGAGGAGCTGCGGCCGTACCGGCTGGAGGATCTCGGCGAGCATCCGTGGTCGGAGTGGGCGAGCCAGACCGAGGCGACCGTCGACCGGATGCCGGGCGCCGTCTCCCGCTGGACCGGGAAGAAGGATCTCAGCTGGGTTCCGCTGCGTCCCGACCTGGTCGTCGAGGTGGCCTACGAAGGGATGGAGGGCACCCGGATCCGGCACACCGCCCGCTTCCGGAACTGGCGCCCGGACCGGACGCCGGAGTCGTGCACCTACGAGCAGCTTGAGGTTCCCGTCGCCTACGACCTGGGCGACATTCTCGGCGGCCAGGCGACGAGCCCGCGCGTCGACCGCTGAGTCCCGGCGGCGGGACGCCCGGCGGCCGGGACGCGCCGCGCGTCCCGGCCGTGGGCGCGTCAGGGCTGGGTCTCGTTCTCGATGGTCTGGCGGATGATCTCCTGGTCGGAGCGCGCCGACTTCGTCGAGGCGAAGGGGCGCAGGTAGGTCTGGTTGACGCCGGGGGTGCGGTCCTCGATGACGAACGTCGCCTTGGTGGAGATCTCGCCGCCCGGTGTCCGGACGCCGGGCAGGGTCTTGAAGTCGGCCCTCATCTCGTCCTTGCCGATCTTCGTGATCACGTAGCCGCGCTGGTTGTTGTAGAAGCGCAGATGCGGGTTGATCTTGAGGAACGGGTGGTCGGCGGGGTCGGAGTCCTGGCCGTCGCCGGTGCTGCTGACGGACGTGCACACCAGCTCGGAGCCGACCGTCCTGGAGTCCGGGTCGTCGTAGTCGGCCTTCAGGTCGCTCGCCCAGTGGGCGTGCACGTCGCCGGTGAGCACGACGGGGTTGCGGACCCCGGCGTCCAGCCAGCCCTTGGTGATCCGGTCGCGGGACGCGACGTAGCCGTCCCAGCCGTCCATCGACGTCTTCTTGACGGGGCCCTCGGTGTTGTCGCGCTGGGCGAAGAACACCTGCTGTCCCAGGATGTCCCAGCGGGCACGGGAGCGGCGGAAGCCGTCGAGGAGCCACTTCTCCTGCGCGTCGCCGGTGATGGAGCGCTTCGGGTCGGTGGCCTCCGGGCAGTCCTTGTAGCCGTCGCCGCAGCCCTGGTCGTCGCGGAACTGGCGGGTGTCGAGCATGTGGAAGCCGGCGAGCCGCCCCCACTGGATCCGCCGGTAGAGCTGCATGTCGGGGCCCTTCGGCAGCGAGCGGCGCCGGAGGGGCATGTTCTCGTAGTACGCCTGGAACGCGGCGGCCCGCCGCGTTCGGAACTCCTCGTAGGAGGGGGTCTCGGAGCCGGCCTCGGGGTTGTCGTCGGCCCAGTTGTTCTCGATCTCGTGGTCGTCGAACACGACGAGCCACGGCGCCGCCTCGTGTGCGGCCTGCAGGTCGCGGTCGGACTTGTACTGGGCGTGCCGCTGCCGGTAGCCGGCGAGGGTGACCGTCTCGGGGCCGTCGTGGTCGCGGACGTTGCCGCCCGGGCTGTTGTAGACGCCCCTCTTGTACTCGTACTGGTAGTCGCCGAGGTGCAGGATCAGGTCGGGGTGCTCCTCGGCCAGCCGCCGGTACGCCGTGAAGTAGCCGTGTTCGAACTGGGAGCACGAGGCGAAGGCCATCGTGAGCGCGGGACCGAAGGTGGCCGGATGCGGCGCGGTGCGCGCCCGTCCGGCCGGGGACACGTGGGCGCCCGCGCGGAACCGGTACCAGTAGTCGCGGCCGGGGCGCAGGCCGTTCAGCTCGACGTGGACGGAGTGGGCGGCCTCGGGGCGGGCCGCGGCGGTGCCGCGCCGGTCGATGCGGCGGAAGCGCTCGTCGGACGCGACCTCCCAGCGCACCGGGACGGTCCGGTTCGGCATCCCGCCGAGGCCGTCCTCGGCGAGGGGGTTCAGGGCGAGCCTGGTCCAGAGGACGAACCCGTCGTGGTCGGGGTCGCCGGACGCGACGCCGAGCGTGAACGGGTCGGCGGGCAGCGGGCGGGGTGCGTCGCCGGGAGCCGCGTGGGCGGCGGTGCGGGGGGTAACGGCGGCGGCGGTGGCGAGTCCGCCGGCGATCAGGAGCGTCCGCCGGTTGAGCGGACGTGCGGTGTCGGCCATGGGAAAAGCGACCTTTCGGAGGTTCCGGCATGGACTGCCGGAGAGCCTCGCCACGGCCGGTGACCAGGAGACACCGCGGAGATGACATCCGCCGCAACACTGATGATCTTCTGGAGGCGCGTTGGCCGATCACGCGCAGCGGGAGTCAGGGATGGTAGGGTGGCGACTTACGAATTGCGCACAGAAATTCCATCCTATGACTAGGAGTGTAGCTCAGGCATGGGGACCCGTCAAGCGGAAACTGTCAACCCGGATCGCGATGAAAAGTCGGGTTCGCCCGCGATACGCGGCGAGCAGGAGTACGTGACCCGCGTGTACGCACGGCTCGACGCCGAGCGGGAGAAGGCCGAGGCCGCGTTGCGCGAGGGCCCGGCCGCAGGGGGCGGCAGCGCGTTCCAGGCCCGGGTGGAGAGCGCCGTCGCCACCGACGAGGCGGCGCGGCGCCTGGCCGCTCTCGGCGGCGTCGAGCACGGCCTGTGCTTCGGCCGCATCGACCACCGCGCGGACGCCGACGGCCCCGGCGACACGTTCTACATCGGCCGCGTCGGCCTCCGCGACGAGGACCACGAGCCGATCCTGATCGACTGGCGCGCCGCCGCGGCCCGCCCCTTCTACACCGCCACCCCGGGCGCCCCCGGCACGCTCGCGCGCCGCCGCCACCTGCACCTGCGCGACCGCGAGGTCGTCCGGCTGGACGACGAGGTCTTCGACCTGGAGGGACTGGACGAGTCCGAGCGCGGCGGCATCGTGGGCGAGGCCGCCCTTCTCGCCACGCTCCGCCGCGGCCGGACGGGCCGGATGAGCGACGTCGTCGCCACCATCCAGGAGGAGCAGGACCGGGTGATCCGCTCCGGGCTGCAGGGCGTCCTCGTCGTCCAGGGCGGACCGGGCACCGGCAAGACGGTCGCCGCTCTGCACCGGGCCGCGTACCTCCTCTACACGCACCGGGACGTCCTGGAACGGCGCGGAGTGCTCGTCGTCGGCCCGAACGCCACGTTCCTCCGCTACATCGAGCAGGTGCTCCCCGGCCTGGGCGAGACCGATGTCGCCCTGGCGACGGTCGGTGAGCTGTACCCGGGGCTGAAGGCGACGGAGTCCGACACCCCCGAGGTGGCCGTCATCAAGGGCGACCACCGGATGGCGGACCTGTTGGAGGCGGCCCTCCACGACCGGCAGCGCGTCCCTGCCGACGGCCTGCGCATCGAAGCCGAAGGTCTCACGCTGGCCGTGGACGCCGAGAAGTGCGCGCGGATACGCGAGCGTGCCCGCGCCCTGCAACTCCCCCACAACGTCCAGCGACGTCGCTTCGTCCACGACCTTCTGGAAGCCCTCGCCATCAACAGGGCCGAGCAGTACGACCGCATCATGGACGAGCCCCTGGAAGAGATGGCCAAGAACGGCGGCCTCCCCGACTGGCTCCAGGAACTCATCGACGAGGCCGAGGACGAACCCCTGCTGGACGAGACGGACCTCCGCCTGGCCAAGGAAGCCCTCTGGCAGGAACCGGTCGTCCAGACCGCCATCAACGAACTCTGGCCCGAACTGACCCCCGAGCAGCTCCTTTCCGACCTCTACGCCGACCCCGAGGCCCTGGCCCGGGCGGGCGCCCGGACGGGCCTCGAATACGCGCTCCTCCACCGCCCGCCCAACGCGCCCTGGACGGTCTCGGACGTCCCCCTCCTGGACGAGGCCGCCGAACTCCTGGGCAAGGACGACTCCGCCGAGAAGGCGCGCCGGCGAGCCGGCCGGGCCGCACGCGCCCAGGAGGAGCAGTACGCCCGCGAGGTCATGGAGACGACCGGCGTCACCGACCTGATCGCCGCGAGCGACCTGATCTCCGCGAGCGAGCTGGCGGAACGCCACCACGACGACGGCCCGCCGCTCACCACCGCCCAGCGCGCCATCGCCGACCGCGAATGGGCGTACGGGCACGTGATCGTGGACGAGGCCCAGGAGCTGTCCGAGATGGCCTGGCGCACCGTGATGCGGCGCGTCCCGACCCGCTCCCTCACCGTCGTCGGCGACATCGCCCAGACCGGCAACGCGGCCGGTGCCGCGTCCTGGGGCCGGATGCTCGACCGCTACGTCCCGGGCCGCTGGCGCGAGCAGCGCCTCCTGGTCAACTACCGCACCCCCGCCGCCATCATGAAGGTCGCCGCCGACGTCCTCGCCGCCGTCGCCCCCGACCAGACTCCGCCCGAACCCGTCCGCGACGACGGCCCGCCGCCGACCGCACGTGCGCTGCCGGTGACCGCCCTGCCGGCCCTCATCGAATCCGAGCTGTCACTCATCACAGGCGGAACGCCCGACGGCATCGGCGGCGCCTTCAAGGAGGGCCGCCTCGCCGTCATCACCTCCGCCGCCCGCCGGACCGCCGTCCTGGACGCCCTCCCGGACGCCGCCGCCGGCGCGACCCCGGAGGCCCTCGACTCCGCCGCCGTCGTCCTGACCACCGGGGAGGCCAAGGGCCTCGAATTCGACTCCGTGATCATCGTCGACCCGTCCGGCATCCTCGCCGAGTCCCCCAAGGGCGGCCAGGACCTCTACGTGGCCCTGACCCGGGCCACCCGCCGCCTGACGATCGTCCACGACGACGACCTCCCGCCCCTCCTCTCGGCCCTGGAGGACGCCGGGTGAGGACGGCCTGGCCACGCAAGGGCAGGAGCTGACCAAATCCGGTCCGAGTTCGTCGTGCGGCGCCCTTTACCGGTGGCCGCCGGGCGAGGAGCGTGTGCCTCCGTGGGAGATCATTCTCTGGATTCCGGGAGGTGCGGGTTGGCCAGGAGATCCCTGAGACGAACCCGGCGGACGACGACGGTGGCCGTGCTGACCGGCGCCACGCTCGCCTTCGGCGGCGGCGGCGCGGCGGCGGTCGCGCAGGCGTCCCCCAAGATCGTGGTGAAGGGCGGCGCGACCCAGCCGGTCTTCTCCTACAAGGACGCGATCCGCGAGCACGTGTACGTCGAGTCGAGCGTGGACAGCGACCGCGACGGCGAACTCGACCGCGTCAACGTGGACATCATCCGGCCCAAGGAGACCGAGCAGGGCCTCAAGGTGCCGGTGATCATGGACGAGAGCCCGTACTACGACAACGCGGGACGCGGCAACGAGAGCGAGCGCAAGACCTACGACGCCGACGGGAACCCGGTGAAGTTCCCGCTGTTCTACGACAACTACTTCGTTCCACGCGGGTACGCGTTCCTCGCCGCCGACATGGTGGGGACGACCCGTTCCGACGGCTGCCCGGTCAGCGGCGGCCCGACCGACGTCCTCGGCGGCAAGGCCGTCGTGGACTGGCTGAACGGGCGCGCCAAGGCGTACCGGGCGGACGGCAGCCCGGTGGAGGCGACCTGGACCACCGGCCGCACCGCCATGATCGGCAAGTCCTACGACGGGACGCTCGCCAACGGCGTCGCCGCGACCGGCGTCCGCGGGCTGGAGACGATCGTCCCCATCACATCGATCAGCAGCTGGTACGACTACAGCCGCATGAACGGCGTGAAGTACTGGACGGACGAGCAGCCGTGGCTCGCGGACTACGTCGACACCGACCCGCCGGAGAAGTGCGCCGCCGTCAACGCCGGTCTCGACGAGGGAGAGGACGACGCGACCGGCAACTACAACGCCTACTGGAAGACCGCCGACTACCGGAACGGGACGATCGCCCGCGCCTCCCGCGTCCGGGCGAGCGTGTTCGCGGTGCACGCCGTCAACGACCTCAACGTGAAGGCCGACCACTTCGCCGAGTGGTGGAAGGCCCTGGCCCGGCACGGCGTGGAACGCAAGGTGTGGCTGACGCAGCGCGGCCACGTCGATCCGTTCGACTTCCGGCGGGACCACTGGGTGGCCACGCTGCACAAGTGGTTCGACCACGAGCTGCACAAGATCCGCAACGGTGTCCTGCGGGAGCCGCGCGCCGACATCGAGACGGGCCCCGACCAGTGGATCACCCAGTCGGACTGGCCGTCCCGCGACGCGCGCGCGATCACCCTGCGGCCCGGCGAGGACGGCACGCTCGGCCTGAAGCCCGCCCCGAGGGGCTCGACGGCCACGTTCACCGACGCACCCGGGCCGCGCGGCGACGGCTACCCGGAGGGCGCGATGGTCAGCGACCCGACGGCGGAGCAGCCGTTCCGGGCCGCGTTCGTCTCGGGCCCGCTGCCGATGACGGGACGGCTGTCCGGGACGCCGGAGACGCGGCTGAGGATCAAGCTGGACGAGCCGACCTCCAATGTCACCGCGCTGCTCGTCGACTACGGCGAGGACGAGCGCGTGGACCACCTCGGCCCGGGTGCGGGCATCCGCACCCTCGACACCGAGTCCTGCCACGGCGAGAGCACCCCCGCCGACGACGCCTGCTACAAGGAGACCGAGGTCACGACGGCCACCTCGCCGGTGAACGTGGTCGCCCGCGGGTGGCTCGACGCCCAGAACCACCGGTCGCTGAGCCGTCCGGCCCCGCTGAAGCCGGGACGGTACTACGACGTCCGCTGGGAGACGCTCAGCCAGGAGTACCTGCTGAAGAAGGGGCACCGTCTCGCGCTGGTCCTGGCCGGGACGGACTCCGACTACAACACCGAGACGCCCACCGGAGCCAAGGTGACGGTGGACCTGCGCGGCAGTTCCGTCCGCATCCCCGTGGTCATCGGGGCGGACGAGCCGTCCGCGATGGTCGCCCCGCCGCGGCCCGAGAGCCCCTGGCGCGGCCCGTCCGGCGTCACGCTCCCCGTCCAGGAACGCGAGTTCCACTGACCCCGAACGGCCCGCCGTCCCCTCGACGGGGCGGCGGGCCGTTCCTCGTCAGTGGTTGTCGGTGTCCTTGCTGGGCTGGACGCGCTTCGGCTCGCCGGGCATCTTGGGGTAGTTCGGCGGGTACGGCATGTCGCCGAGGCCGTGCTCGCGCTCGTCGCGGTCGGCCAGGTCGAGGAGGCCCTCAAGGGAGAACGACGCGTCGTCGATGGAGGCGTGCAGGTCGCCGAGTTCGGCGAAGCGGGCGGGCATCGTGGCGATCGTGAAGTCGCGGGGGTCGACGTCCGGCAGTTCGTCCCACGTCACGGGCGCCGAGACCGGGGCGTGCGGCGCCGGGCGGACGCTGTAGGCCGACGCGATCGTCCGGTCGCGGGCGTTCTGGTTGTAGTCGATGAAGATCTGCTCGCCGCGCTCCTCCTTCCACCACCTGGTGGTGACCTCGGCGGGGGCGCGGCGCTCGACCTCGCGGCCGAAGGCCAGGGCGGCGCGGCGGACCTCGGTGAACGTCCAGCGCGGCTCGATGCGCACGTAGATGTGCACCCCGCCCTTGCCGGACGTCTTGACGTGGCCGGTGAGGTCCAGCTCGGACAGCAGGTCGCGGGCCGGTCCGAGCGCCACCCGGACGGCGTCGGAGAAGTCGGTCCCCGGCTGCGGGTCGAGGTCGATGCGCAGCTCGTCCGGGTGATCCACGTCGCCCCTGCGGACGGGCCACGGGTGGAAGGTCAGCGTGCCGAGGTTGGCCGCCCAGGCGATCACGGCGGGCTCGGTGGGGCAGACCTCGTCGGCGGACCGGCCGCTGGGGAAGGCGATCCGGGCGGTCTGCACCCAGTCGGGCGCGCCCTTGGGGATGCGCTTCTGGTAGAACGCGTCGGACTTGCCGGCGCCTCCGCCCGTCTGGCCGCGCGCGTAGTCCTCCCGGGTGGCCAGCCGGGCGCCCTCGAACACGCCGGCGGGCCAGCGCTCCAGCGTGGTCGGGCGGTCGCGGGTGGCGCGGACGATGCCCTCGCCCACGGCGATGTAGTACTCCACCAGCTGCCGCTTGGTGTAGCCGTGCTCGGGAAAGTAGACCTTGTCGGGATTGGTCACCTTGACGAGGCGATCCCCGACCGGGATCTCGATGAAGGGCGAGGCCATAGCCGCACGTTAACCCACGGGCACGACAGTCCACCGGAACGACCCCACCGGGTACCTTCGGAGGCATGGAGAAGATCCGCAAAAGCGAGGAAGAGTGGCGGGCCGAGCTCAGCCCGGAGGAGTTCCACGTGCTGCGGGAGGCGGGCACCGAGAAGCCGTTCATCGGCGAGTACAACGACACCAAGACGGTCGGCGTGTACCGGTGCCGTGCCTGCGGGACGGAGCTGTTCCGTTCGGAGACCAAGTTCGAGAGCCACTGCGGCTGGCCGTCGTTCTACGAGCCGTCGGACTCCGACGCGGTCACGCTGATCGAGGACCGGTCGCTCGGCATGACGCGTACCGAGGTGCGGTGCGCCGTGTGCGACTCGCACCTGGGGCACGTGTTCCACGGGGAGGGCTACAAGACCCCCACCGACGACCGCTACTGCATCAACTCGGTCTCACTCGCCCTCGAACCCGCCGAGTAGGCGGCCGCCGCCCGTCCCGGAGCGGCCCGGGTGTCCCGGGACGGGGACCGCTCCTAGACGAGGTTGGCGACGAGTTCGGAGACCGGCTTGCGGCGGCCGGTGTAGAAGGGCGTCTCCTCGCGGGTGTGCAGCCGCGCCTTCGACCCGCGCAGGTGGCGCATCAGGTCCACGATGCGGTGCAGCTCGTCGGCCTCGAACGCCAGCATCCACTCGTAGTCGCCGAGCGCGAACGCCGGGACCGTGTTGGCCCGGACGTCGGGATAGCCGCGCGCCATCTTGCCGTGCTCGGCGAGCATGGCGCGGCGCTCCTCGTCCGGGAGCAGGTACCACTCGTAGGACCGCACGAACGGGTAGACGCACACGTAGGCGCGCGGCTCCTCGTCGGCGAGGAACGCCGGGATGTGGCTCTTGTTGAACTCCGCCGGGCGGTGCAGCGCCATCTGCGACCACACCGGCTCGCTGGCGCGGCCCAGCGCGGTGCGGCGGAACCGGGTGTAGACCTCCTGGAGGTCGTCGGACGTGGGCGCGTGCCACCAGAACATGAAGTCGGCGTCGGCGCGCAGGCCGGCGACGTCGTAGGCGCCGCGGGTCGTCACGTCCTTCTCGGCGGCCTGGTCGAGGAGCTCCTGGACCTCGGCCGCCTCCCGCTCGCCGAGCGTGCCCGGTTCGGTCACACGGAAGACCGACCACATCGTGTAGCGGATGACGTCATTGAGTTCGCGTGCTTTCGGCTTGCCCGCCGGCTGCGTCATGGTCTGCTCCTTCTCGGCTGCGCACATGGTCCAGTATCCGGGTGGCCGCCGCGCGCGCCGAGGCGATGCAGGCGGGGACGCCCAGCCCGTCGTAGGCGGCGCCCGCGACGGCGAGCCCCGGCTGCCCGGCGACCGCCGACCGAACCCCGGCCACGCGGTCGGCGTGGCCGACGTTGTACTGCGGGAGGCCGCCGCCCCACCGGCTCACCCTGGTCTCGGCGGGCAGGTCGGCGACGCCGCAGGTCGCGGCGAGCTCGGCCATCGCGGTGGCGGTCAGCTCCGCGTCGGTTCTCTGGAGCGTGTGCTCCTCGCCGAAGCGCCCGATGGAGCAGCGCACCACGATGACGTCGGGGTCACGGTCACGCAGATGGGGCCATTTTACCGAGCTGAACGTGACGGCCTTGACCCCACGCCCCCCGTTCTCCGGCGCGCTCTCCACGGCCGGGACGAGGTAGCCGCTGCCCTTCGGCAGGCGCGGGAACGCGGTGGCCCGGTAGGCGAGCGTGACGATCGCCATGCTGGCGTACTCGATGCCCTCCAGCTCCCGCGCCGCGGCCGGGACGTCCTCCTTGAGGAGCCGGGCCGCGGGGGCGGCGGGCACCGCGATGAGCACCGCGTCGGCGTCGAGGTACTCGGGGTCGCGGGTGGGGCCGATGGTCAGCCGCCACCCCTCCGGGCGGCGGCGCAGCTCGCGGACCGTGGCGCGGGTCCGGACCGTCCCCCCGGCGGCGGTGACGTCGTCCGCGACCAGGAGCGGGAGGGAGCCGAGGCCGTCCGGCAGCGTGGCGAACACCGGGCCGGGGTCCTTGGGCGCGGCGTCCCGGACGCCCCGGACGGCGTGCAGCAGCGAGCGGTGGGAGCGCGCGGCGGCGGCGACGGCGGGCACCGTGGAGTCGAACGAGAGCCGTTCGGCGAGCCCCGCGTAGACGCCGCCGAGCAGCGGCTCCACGAGGCGGTCGACGACCTCGCGGCCGACGCGGGCGGAGATGTAGGCGGCGACGGACACGTCCGCGCCGCGCGGCGTCTCGGGCAGCACGAGGTCGAGCGGGACGCGCGCCAGCCCGGCCGGGGACAGCACCTGGGACGCGGCGAGGGCCCGCAGATCGGACGGGACGCCCATGACCTGCCCGGACGGCATCGCGCGCAGCGCCCCGCGGCTGAAGATCCCCGAGGACGTGGTGCCGGGGTTGACCAGCTCGCCGCGGCGCCCGAGCTCGCCGACCAGGTCGAGTCCCTCGGGGCGGCGGGCGAGCATCGACTCGGCGCCCTCGTCCACCGGGATCCCGGCGATCTCGCTGACCCGGAGCTTGCCGCCGATCCGCGGGGACCCCTCCAGGACGGTCACCCGCACGCCGTCCCGGGCCAGCATGCGCGCGGCGGCGAGTCCGGCGATGCCGCCCCCGACGACGACGGCATGGGACCTCTTCATGCCCCAAGCTTCCCAGACACCCCGGGAGACCGCGCACCGGGTCGGTCACAGGATTCATTGCCGGAGTGACAAGATCTCGGAACCGAACCAGTCAATACTGGCACATATGAACCCATGGAAGGCTCCACTGGCCGCCGCGACGTCGATCCTGCTGGCCGCCGGGCTCGCGTCCCCCGCCTCCGCCGCGCCCCGGGGCGACTTCAGGCCGGTGCCCCTGCCGTTCTTCTGGCCGAACAACTCCCTCCTCGACATCGACGCCGCCTCACCCGACAGCGTCTGGATCGCCGGGGACCAGGGGGCGCTTTTCATCCCCACCGACCCCTTCAACGGCATCACGATCCCGGGCAACCCGGTCGTGCGCCGGTGGCAGAACGGCGCCTGGGTCGAATACGGCATCCAGAACCTGTCGAGCCACGGCACCATCGACGACGTGGACGCGGTCGGCCCCGAGGACGTGTGGATCAGCGGGACCAAGCACCACGACTCGGGACTGCGCACCCCCTACGCGGCGCATTTCACCGGCACCGGCTTCACCCAGGTGGAGCTGCCGGAGAACGCTCAGGACGGCGGCGCCGACCTGCGGGCCGACGCCTCGGGGATCTGGCTCACCACCAGAAACGACTACTACCGGCGGACGGGGAACGGCTGGACCCACCTCGCCACGGGCCCCGACGTGTACCGGCACACCTCGTACATCCGGGCGGACGACGACATCTGGGTCCTCGGCGCGGCTTCCCAGACCGAAACGGCCCTGCTGGCCCGGCACTGGGACGGGCGGTCCTGGCGGAGCGTCCCCATGCAGCAGCCGCCCACGCCGTACGTCGCGTTCACGGACATGATCGCCCTGTCCCCCGCGGACGCCTGGGCGATCGGCGTCGACCGCTACACGTCCCCGCACACACCCGCTCTGATGCACTGGGACGGCAGCGCGTGGACGAGCGTCACGCCACCGGCCGGTTTCGACGACTTCAAGAAGATCGTCCGGGGCGAGGACGGGACGCTGTGGGTGGTCGGCCACCTGACCGACGAGCCCGCCGAACCCGGTCTGCTCCGCTACAGCGGCGGGACATGGGAAAGGGTCCCGACGGCGGCGGTGCCCGGAAAGTTCGACTTCAACGCGTCCGCGCTCGCCGTCGTCCCCGGCACCGGCGCGCTGTGGACGCTCGGCAGGGGTGTCGTCGGCGGTCCGGTCGTCCTCACCGACGGCTGAGGGCATCGCCTGGGGTCTCGGCCCGCCACGGGATCGGACCGTGACCCCGGTGTGCCCTCTTCGTGCCCGGATCGCGATTCCCCCGGAGGAACGGTGGCCTGGATTACACCGTCCGAACTCCATGCGGATAGTGAGAAGCGTCAGGCATGTGACATGGGCGTTCATCGTCCTCCTGCTCGCCGGGATGCTGGCCGCCTGCGGGGGCGGTGGCGACTCCGGCAGCTCCGAACCCGCGAGTGAGCAGGGGGCCCGCGCCACCTCCACGGGCGACCGGGGCGCGGAAGGCCGGGACGAGGACTCCGGGGGCGGGGACCCGGGAGCCGAGCGGAGGCCGCAGGCGCCCGTGGCCGAACGCGAGGTCGTCCACTCGGCGGAACTCCGGGTCAGGGCCGGCGACGTCGACGCCTCCGCCGCCAAGGCCAAGCGGTTGGTCACGGCGGCGGGAGGCTACGTCGAGAAGGAGTCCAGCAGGTCCGCGCCGCCCCGCTCCGAGATCGCCCTGAAGATCCCCTCCGACCGCTACACCGCGCTGCTCGACCAGCTCGGCACGCAGCTCGGGACCAAACTCGCGCTCAGCCAGGAGGCGGAGGACGTCACCGGCGAGGTCGCCGACGTGGAGGCCCGGGTCCGCTCCGCGGAGGCCACGCTCACCTCCTTCCGGAAGCTGTTCGAGCGCGCCGGCTCCATCGACGAGATCATCAGGCTGGAGGAGGAGATCTCCGAGCGGCAGTCCGACCTGGAGGCGCTGCAGGCCCGCCAGAAGTCGCTCGAAAGCCGGACCCGGTTCGCGACCGTGACCGTGACCCTGGAGGGCGAGTCCGCGCGGGCCGAGAAGCCCGAGGACGACGGCCCCGGCGGGTTCGTCGACGGGCTCCGGAACGGCTGGGGCGCCTTCACGACGTTCGTCGGCGGCCTCGCCACCGTGGTCGGCTGGCTCCTGCCGTTCCTGGTCACCGCCGCCGTGCTGGGCCTCCCGGTGCTGGCGTTCCGGCATCGCCTCCGCGACCGGTTCGGGAACGGCGGATCCCCGGCGGGCCGCGCGGGCCCGGCGGGCGGCGGCCCCGGACCGGATCCGGAGCCGGAGAAGGCGGGCGTCGGCACCGCCCCGGGCCCCCAGGG
>NZ_SMKH01000138.1 GCF_004348515.1 Actinomadura sp. KC345
GAGCGGTTGTGGGACCGGTACCGGCGGGTGGATCTGGAGATTTTGCTGCCGTCGGATCAGAGTGAGCATCCCGAGATGCTGCTGGGTGAGGTGTTCGTGCCGCAGTTGGTGCGGGATGCTCCGCCGCCGCGGGAGTTGCTGGAGCTACCGCGGGAGGTGTTGTTGCGGCTGGCGGGTTCGGGTGGGCTGGCCGAGGCGCCTGAGCTGCCGGAGGGGATGGATCGCGCGCGGCTGGAGCGGGCGCAGCGGGCGTATGGGGAGCGGCCGGCGCAGCCGGTACACCGCCGCCGGCGACGGCCAGCGCGTCGTGGCCCGGGACGTAGCTGAGCGCATGGCAGGCTCTGCCCTCATGGACCGCATCGAGTGGGAGAGCCTGCCCTCCGATCTGCGCGACGCCGTCCAGGACGAGTTAGGGCCGTTGGTGGAGATCGCCCTGGGGATATCTGGCCATGCCACCGGCATAGGACCACACCAGCGGCCCGTCCACTCACCCAACCGCCAGGACCAATTAACCCTGGTTAGGCCGGGCCGTTCCGGGCCGATCGGACCCGTGCAGTGACCGGACTACCGACAGCAGGTCACAGGCGCTCCCCAGATGGCCGGCCCTTGCATCCTCCGGTGGGTCGCCCTTGCCAGAACGCACATGGATCGCCCAGCAGCCCGCGGCCTGGGCGGCGGCAATGTCCGACTCCTGGTCGCCGATCAGCAAGGTGCGGTCTGGACGAACCTGCGCACGTTTCAGCGCCGCGAGGATCATGCCGGGACGGGGTTTGCGGCACAGGCATCCGTCGTCCGGGGTGTGCGGGCACGCGAAGACGTCGTCGAGGGAGAACCGCACGGGGCGAAGCCCGTCAATCATGCGGCGGTGGATGGCGTTCAGCTCGGCGCGGGCCAGCAGCCCCCGTCCGATGTTGGCCTGGTTGGTCACCACCATCATGCGGGTACCCGATTCCGAGAGCATGCGGACGGCCTCTCGTGCCTCGGGGAGCCACTCCCAGTCGGATTGGTGGCGCACACCTCGGGCCAGATCACGGTTGAGGACACCGTCCCGGTCCAACAGGACGAGGTCGAAAGCGAGGCCCGGCAGTCCTTCCGTCATTCGGGTGGACGGTTCCGATGCCGTGTCACCGCCGTGAACGTCACGCGCCGTGTCCATTGGTTCTGGGTCCACGAGGAGTTCATGGTATGGGGTCGCACCACCGCTGACCGGGTATGTCGGGCTCGTCGGAGTGGCGCGCCGACGCTCGATCAGGGGTGAAGAGCCGTGATGGCGAGTCTTGGACGTGACGGAGCTGCCAGCCGGCCGGAGTCGGCGCAATAGGACCGCGGAAAGATATCCCTTGCTTCTCCTAATATCAGAGTTCAGCGGGAGTATCGTGTCGCCACGACGGGAACGGGGCGGCTGTGAACAGACTTGTGCCTGACCCGGTGTTTCTGTTGTCGTCGGTTCGGTCGGGATCGACGCTGCTCCGTTGTGTCCTGGACAGTCACTCAATGGTCCATTCGCCGCACGAGCTGCATCTCGCCAAGCTCCGAGTGGTGTTGGCGGACGAGTTCGGCGAGGGGGCTATGGGGGTTTTGGGGGTGACGCGGTGGGACCTGGAGCACCTGCTGTGGGATCGGCTGCTGCATCGGGAACTGGTTCGCAGCGGCAAGCGCGTTATTGTGGAGAAGACCCCGGACAGTCTGTGTCATTGGGAGCGGTTGCGAGAGTGCTGGCCGGACGCCCGGTACATCTTTCTGCTGCGCCATCCCGCCCATATCGTCGATTCCCTGTACTCCGCCCATCCGGAACTGGGTCGAGAGCGGCTCTATGAAGAGCATCTGGAAAGGTTTGTCGCGCCGATGCGGCTGGCCCGAGAGAGCCTCGACGGGATCACCGTGCGCTACGAGGACTTCACCGCCGATCCAGCGGCCGAGGCCCGGCGGGTCTGTGCGTACCTGGGAGTGCCGTGGGAGCCGACCATGTTGGAGTACGGACGGGTTTCACGCCGTTTCCGTTATGGGATCGGCGATTGGGGAGACAGGATCAGGTCGGGTCGGGTTCAGTCGACGCGGTCCCTTCCGCTCCCGGACGATGTCCCCGACCAGTTGCGCGACTGGTGCCGCGCGTGGGGTTACATGCCCGCCTGAGCCCGGTTCTCCGGAGGTCAATCGAGATATCCCCATTCCCGGCACCAAGGTCGCAGCTTCTCGGGGACATCCTCGGGTCGCGGGGCCGGACGCGCCCGGTGAATACGACCAGATTTGATCTTCTCTCCCCAGTCTCCCACCCCCGGAGGGAACATCCGTTCGCTTTTCGTGTAATCCAGCATGCCCGGGTCCCAGGCGACGTCTAGATGGTGGCAGACGTACTCGATGACTTGGTTCGGGTTGGCGGTGAGCTCCTCGTACCGCACGGTGATTCCGGTGAGATTCGCACGCGCCTCTCGCATTGGTTCGACATCATGGAACAGTCGTAGGAGCAGTATGTCGGGGCTGAATTCCGGGTGGTTGTTGACCAGTGACTCGAAGATGTGCATAGGGTGTCGTAGCAGGAAGATGTACCGGGCGTCCGGCCAGCACTCCCGCAGCCGCTCCCAATGCTCCAGGTTCGCCGGTGTCTTCTCCACGATGATCTGTTTGCCGCTGCGGGCCAGCTCCCAATGCAGCAGGCGGTCCCACAGCAGATGCTCCAGGTCGTCGTTGGCGAGACCGAGCGCCTCGATGGAGTTGCGGGCGAAATCGTCCTCCATTTCGACCTGAATCTGGCGGAGGTGCAACTCGTGCGGTGCGCGTATGTCAGCGTGGGCGTTCATGATGGACCGCAACAGCGTCGAGCCCGACCGCGGCGCGGACATGATGAACGTCGGCGTGACGAGAGGCGTTTTCATATCATTTTCCTGATGCGCTGACTTGGTGGAAGTTCTCGCGGAGCGGGCTTCGCGTCCGCTTCCTTTTCGTGGAGCGCGGGTAAGGGTTTTCTCAGGTCGAGGAACCGGTGAAGCCCGACTCGTGCGCCAACTCGATCAGCCGGGTCGTGGAGCGTCCCGGAACGTAGGGGACGGTGAGTGTCTGCCCTCCCCAGGAGGCCAGCAGGTGGGCTTCGGGGAGTTCGGACGCCGTGTAGTCCCCTCCCTTGACCCAGATGTCCGGCCGCAGTGCGGTCAGCGGTGTTTCCGGGGTGTCCTCGTCGAACACCGTCACCGCGTCGACGGACTCCAGCGCTTCCAGCAGGGCGCGGCGGTCGGCGCAGCCGTTGACCGGGCGGTCACGGCCCTTGAGCCGCCGGATCGAGGCGTCGGAGTTCAGGCAGACGACCAGGCAGTCGCCGAGAACGCGGGCGGCGCGCAGCATGGCGATGTGGCCGACGTGCAGGATGTCGAAGCAGCCTCCCGTCGCCACCACGGTTCCGCCGGTGGCGCGCGTGGCGGCTACGACGTCCTCGGCTCGGCGCGGTGGGGTGGGTGACCACGACGCCATGTGTCCCGGCGTTCTGGCCGCTTTGCCGGACAGCGTGGTGAACGGGATCCGGACACGGGAGTCCGTCACTTGAGCGGCGTGCTTTCGTTCCCCGGCCTTCGGACGGCCCGCCGACGCCTCGCCGGCCGGCGCCGTGCCCAAACCCGCGGCGCCGCCCGCCGCGACATGGGCGCCGGCGTGACTGACGGCGGCCGTCACCGCTTCGGACGGGAGCGCGCCGGCGCCGAGTTCCAGCGCCACCGACGCGGCGAAGGCGTCTCCCGCGCCGCAGGCGTCAGCTTCGGGGTGCGCGGTACCTGGGACAATGAGCGGTATGTCCTCCCCAAGGTCCAGCAGGGCGCCGAGACGTCCCATCGTCACCGCGACCGCGGTGGACGACCAGTGCCGGGTGAGGACGGACGCACACCCCGCGGCGAGCGAAAGGACGTTGCCGTCGCCCAGGTTCTCTCCGGCCGTCACCACCGGGTGCGCGGCGTGCAGGGCCTCAGTGAGGTTCGGCGTCGCGATACGGGTGCCTGCCACGGGTGCCGGGCCCTTCGGATGCGGGTCCCACACAAGCGGCACGTTCTCGGCGCGCTGGGCGAGGAAGGACCGGATCCACGGGCGGGCGACCGTGCCGCGGCCGTAGTCGGAGACCAGGACGGCGTCGGCCCGGATGCCGGTGAGAGCTTCCAGGTCCGTGTGCGTTTCCGCGGCTCTGCTCTGTCCGCCCAGGTCCAGGCGAAGCAGCGCGTGCTGCTCGGTCCGTACGCGGACCTTCTCGGGCATCGGCCCGTCCAAGGGCAGCGCGACCAGGTCGAGGTGCACTTCCAGCAGGGCGCGCAGACACTGGCTCGCCGGGTCCGCGCCGATCGGAGCGACGAGCGTGACGTCGGCTCCGCGCCGGGCCGCGAGGTAGGCGGCCAGGGCCGCGCCGCCCGGACGGAGGTGCTCGCGTGGGGAGTCGACGACCGGGACCGGTGCTTCTGGCGACAGCCGTTCGACCGTCCCGATCAGGTCCCGGTCCAGCAGCGCGTCGCCGACCACCAGCAGCCGACCGTTCATCAGTCCTGTCCCAAGCGGGGAAGGGCGTCAGCTCCAGGCGTGGCATGTCGTATTCGGTCCGAACCGTCTCGGTGGAGTTCGGCGTTTACGCCGAGGGCGGCGTCCACGGCGGCGCAGAGAAGGTGCACGATCACCTGGTGCACCTCCTGTGCGCAGGCGGCCGAGGGAGCGTCCACGGCGATCGCCTCGTCGACCACACTGGCCAACGGGTTCGGCTCTGGCCCCGTCAAGGCCCAGACGCGGAGGCCGCTTCGGCGTCCATCGTCGGCGGCTCGCAGGAGGTTGCGGCTGGCGCCGCTGGTGGACAGCAGCACGAGAACGTCCCCGGTCCTGCCGTGGGCGCGAACCTGCCGGGCGAAGACCTCGTCGTAGCCGTAGTCGTTGCTGACGGCGGTGACGGTCGACAGGTCGGCGTGCAGGGTGACGGCGGAGAGTGGGACGCGCTCGTCGCGGTACCGTCCGACCAGCTCGGCCGTCAGGTGCTGGGCATGCGCGGCGCTTCCCCCGTTGCCCGCCGTCAGCAGCCGGGCGCCTCCGGCCAGTATCCCGGCGAGTTCGGTGCCCCACCGCTCGGCCGTCTCGACCTTGGGGCCGAGCTGTTCGAGCACGCTGACCAGTGCTGCCACATGTGCGCGTCCTAGGGGTGTCATGCCGGCTCCCGCGAGCTGGGGGCCGATCTGCGCCCCTCCTGATCGTTCGGCCGGAGACGTGCCCGACGAGTGCCCAAACCAAGCTGTTGCCCGCGGCAAACAATCGGATGCCCCAAAAGCGAAGAAAGTGGCCTATTTGGACGGCTCCCTCGGCACTTGGTTAACAACGAACCACGAAATGATTGGGTCGGCGAGACCGCGTTCTCGGTGGGTAGGGCTGATGATGGTTCCCGATAGCCTGCCGTCTTGAGGTCGATATGGTTGTTCAGCAGGACCTCGACTGTGTCGTGGTGACCGGTGGTGCGGGGTTTATCGGCTCTCACCTTTGCGAGCGCCTGTGTGAGTCCGGGACGAAGGTCTGGTGCCTGGACAATATGCTGACCGGCACCGTCGCTAATGTGGGGCATTTGGTCGATGACGTCAATTTCCATTTGACCTACTGCGATGTCACGGCCGGAGTCGACGTCCCCGGGCCCGTCGACTTCGTCCTGCACCTGGCGTCGCCCGCATCGCCGGTCGACTACCTGCGGCTGCCGATCCCCACGCTGAAGGCGGGCAGCCTGGGGACGCTGAACGCCCTGGACCTCGCCGCCCGCAAGGGCGCCCGCTTCCTCCTGGCCTCGACGTCGGAGGTGTACGGCGACCCGCTCCTGCATCCGCAGCCGGAGGGCTACTGGGGGAATGTGAACCCGGTCGGCCCACGCTCGGTGTACGACGAGGCGAAGCGGTTCGCCGAGGCGCTGACCGCCGCCTACCACAGGACCGGACGCGTCGACTCGGTCATCGTCCGCATCTTCAACACCTACGGCCCCCGCATGCGCTCGCACGACGGCCGCGCCGTTCCCACCTTCATCCGGCAGGCGCTGGCCGACGAACCGCTCACCGTGGCGGGCGACGGTCTCCAGACCAGATCGCTGTGCTACGTGGACGACACGGTCGACGGGATCCTCGCCGCGGCGGCGTCCGGTCATCCGGGTCCCCTCAACATCGGCAACCCCGAGGAGACGACCGTCCTGGACCTTGCGCGGTGCGTCCGTCGCCTCACCCGATCGCACTCCCCGATCGTGCACGTCGAACCCGCCGTTGATGATCCGAAAGTGCGGTGTCCCGACATTTCGCTCGGTCACGCCGTGCTGGACTGGAGACCGCGGGTTCCCGCCAACGAAGGGCTGGCGCGGACGATCGCCTGGTTCGCCGGTCAGGGGGCAGGAGATCCACGAACGACGACGGTCCCCGCACCCGAGGCCACGCCGATGCCCGATGACGACGCTTCCGTCGGTGCCGACCCTTGACCGGCACGGCAGCGGACCAAGAGTGCTCCAAGACCACCAGAGCAAGAATCTCACCCGGTCTCCTTTGGCGGGCTTTCGGCTACTTCCAGCCGTACTGGCGCAGAGGACTGGTCGTCTTGGCGTGCATCGCCGCCCAGTCCTTCCTCATCCTCGTCCCCGCCATCGCCTACAAGCGACTCGTGGACTACCTCGGCCAGGGCGATGGCTCGTTCACCCAGATCCTGATTCTCGTCGGCGCGGCATTGGCCGCATCGTTCGGCAGAGGCTTGATCGGGGTGGCCGAGTTGCTGCTCACCGAGCAGATCAGCCAGGGCATCGTGCGGACGTTGCGCCACAGCCTCTTCGGCCGCCTGCTCGCCCAGCCGGTCGCGTTCTTCGCCACCCGCCCATCGGGGGAGGTGATGTCGAGGTTCAGCAACGACGTCGGAGCGGTGCAGAACGTCATCACCTCGACGGTCATAGGGCTTGTCCGCAACACGCTGATCTCGGTCACCACGCTCGTGCTGATGCTCACCTTCAGCTGGAAGCTCACCATGCTGACGGTGCTGCTCGTCCCGGCGGTCGGGCTGCCGGCGCGCCGGTTCGGGCATCTGGCCTATGGCGCCCGCCGTGACGTCCAGCGCAGCGTCGCCCGCATGACCTCCTACTTGCAGGAGATACTGAGCGTGTCCGGGATCGTGCTGGTGAAGACGTTCGTGCGTGGCCGGGACGAACGGCGGCGCTTCGGCGGCATGGTAGACGAGCTGCGTGTCTTACAGATCCGGACGGCGCTCAATGCCCGCTGGTTCGGGATGTGGAACGACAACCTCAACCAGATCGGCCCGACGCTGCTCGTGTTGTGCGGGAGCTATCTGGTGCTCACCGGCCAGTCCACGGTCGGCACCATCTTCGTTTTCGCGACCGTGCTGGGCGGCCAGTTCACCGGCGCGGTGAGCAAGGTCGCGGCGATGTACGTCGACATCGCCGGTGCCATGGCTCCGTTCGAGCGGATCTTCGAGCTCCTCGATCGCCGTCCGGAGGTCGTCGACGCGCCCGGTGCCCGCGAGCTGTCGGGGGTGAAGGGCGCCATCCGGTTCGAGGAGATCACGTTCTCCTACGAGGGGGCGGCGCATCCCGCGGTGGACGGCTTCACCGCCGAGATCCCCGCCGGGGCGATGGTCGCGCTGGTGGGGCACTCCGGCGCGGGAAAGACGACCCTGGCCAACCTGCTGCTGCGGTTCGCCGACCCGCAGGCGGGCCGGGTGCTGATCGACGGGCACGACCTGCGCGAGATCACGATGGAATCGCTCAACCGGCAGATCGGCGCCGTGTTCCAGGAGACCTTCCTCTTCCACGCCTCACTGCGGGACAATCTGCTTTACGCCCAGCCGGAAGCGTCCGACGAGGCGCTCGCCGCCGCGGTGCGCGCCGCCTGCCTGGAGGACGTGCTGGCCACGCTGCCGGACGGCCTGGACACCGTTGTGGGGGAACGCGGGCACCGGCTGTCGGGCGGCGAGCGGCAGCGCGTCACGATCGCGCGGGTGATCCTCAAGGATCCGCGGATCCTGCTCCTGGACGAGGCGACGTCCCATCTCGACTCGCTGGCCGAGCAGCGCGTCCAGGCGGCGCTACGGCTGCTGATGCGCGGCCGGACGAGCCTGGTGATCGCGCACCGGCTGTCGACGGTGCTGGCCGCCGACCAGATCCTGGTACTCGACCAGGGGCGGCTCGTCGAGCAGGGCGCGCACGCCACGCTGCTCGCGCGCGGCGGCCGTTACGCCCAACTGTGCAACGCGCAGTTCGCGGATCATCGGGGCGCCTGCCTTATCACCCGTGAAAAGCATCCCTTGTTCGATTTTTCGACGAAGCGAACAAAAGGGTAAGCCTCGGAACAAGCGGACCCGGGCACAGGAATCTCACCACAAATTCCCAAGGAGAGTAAAACGCGAACCCGGCAAACCATTGCGTGCCGTCTGGTTTCGCGCCGACGGCGGGCGGGGGATGACCCCCCACGACATACCGAGGAGGAAGGTTTGCCCTACGAGACGGAGATTCGCGACCGCCTGATCGCGCGCGCGATGCGCGACCACGATTTCCGGGAATTGCTGCTCACCTCCGCGGCGGACGCGTGCCAGGAAGAACTCGGCCTGATTCCGCCGGGATGCGACGTGCGGGTTGTCGCCGACAGGCGGGACGTCATCCACATCGTGGTTCCCGCGCAGCCGGACGGGGACGGCCCGTGACCGTGCGCGTGGGTCTCATCGGCGCCCGGCGCGCACATGAGGGCACAGGTCCATTCGTCGCGGCGCACCTGGCCCGCGCGGAAGCCCAGGTCACCGCAGTCGCGACCAGCGGTGCCCGAAGTGCGCTCGTCGCCGCCAACGACCTGGCGGGCCAGGGAGTGGCCTGCGAGCCGTGGCCGACCGCGGAGCGGCTGCTGGCCGAGGCCGCCATCGACGCCGTGGCCATCTGCTCGCCGCTGGACACACATCTTCCTTACCTGCGGCTCGCCCTGGAGCGCGGGCTTCATGTTCTTTGCGAGAAACCCCTGTCTTCCTGGCATGCCCCAGAGGATCTCGAACAGGTGGAAAGCCTCATCGCCGCCTACGCCAAACGAGAACTGACCGTTCATGTCAATACTCAGTGGCCGTACACCTTGGAAGACTTCCGGCATCTGCACGAGCTGGACCGGCTGCCCAAGGTACGCGAACTGAGGATGGAGCTGGCCCCGTCGCGTCCCGGGGCAAGGATGCTCCCAGAGGCACTTCCGCATGTGATCAGCATGCTCACCGCGACGTGTCCGGCCGTAACCACGGTGGCGCAGGTTACCTACGAGCGCGTCGGGGATGCGCTCACCATTGGCTTCGTCGCTTCGGGAACCGGCGCTTCAACCGACGCCGGACCGGTCGACGTCACTTGCGAGCTGCGGCCGCGCCCGCGCCAGCCGCGCCCGGCGGCATTCGAGATCAATGGAATGCGGGCCGAGCGTGTGGTGGACATGGCCAACGGATATCAAATGTCCTTCCGTTCCCATGGAGGCCGCCGACAGATAGCGGACCCCCTGGGCGCGTCAGTCGACGACTTCCTTGCCAAAATCGCGGGCAAGAGCCCCAATGGATATCAAACCATAATCCTCAACGAGAGCCTCGGTGGACAGATCGTAGGTTCACTGCCGCAAGAGCTGACCGGATCCGATCGAAGCGACAAGGAGAAAGAGCGTGCCCAGGATCGAACATGACTTTGTCGCAAAACTCCGGCAACCCCATATCGCGGACCACGTGGATGATGTAGTCGCCGCACTGGCGAACGATGACGCCGGTTTTCCCGGTGGTGCACCGATCTCCATCAACCTCGACCTCACCACCGCGTGCAACTACCGGTGCGACCACTGCATCGACTACGAGATCCTCAACTCCGGTCCGGGTTACGACCAAGGGGTGGTGCTCAGTTCCCTGGTGTCGATGACGTTGGCCGGGCTGCGATCGGTGATCCTCATCGGCGGTGGCGAGCCCACCGTGCACCCGCACTTCGCGAACGTCGTCGAGGCGATCAAGATGCTGGGCCTCCAGTGCGCGATCGTCAGCAACGGCGGCCGCCCGGAGAAACTGCGTCGGGTCGCCACTCTCCTCACCGGGGGTGACTGGGTCAGGCTGTCCCTGGACGCCGGCACCGACGAGACCTTCCAGGCCATGCACCAACCGGTGCGTCCCGTGCGACTGGAAGAGATCTGCGAGTCGGTCCGGGAGGCTAAGAAGGACAATCCCGCGGCCCGGTGGGGATTCTCGTTCATCGTCTCCTGGTCGGGGCTGAGCGGACCGAACGAACGTCCGCTGGAGACCAATGTCCACGAGATCGCCGCGGCCGCCGCACTGGCCAAGGACAGCGGATTCGACTACATCTCCTTCAAGCCCATGCTCCAGCGGGACGCGGAAGGCGCCGAGACGATCGCCTGGCCGCCCGGCGTCGACGGGGAACGGCTGCGCGCCGAACTGACCCACCAACTCGAAAAGGCCGGCGCTCTTCGCGCCTCGACCTTCCAGGTTTTGGAAAGCCTCAACCTCGACGCGGCCGCGAAAGGCGCCGACAGCCATCTGCGCGACCAGCCGTCCCGCTGCGCCATGCACTTCTTTCGCCAAGTGCTGACGCCAACGGGCGTGTACGGGTGCGCCGCCTACCGGGGAGACCCCAAAGACCGGCTGGGCGAGGCGGACGCCTATGCCGGGGTGCGGCCGACCCTCGCGACGGGAGCCCGCACCCATGCGCACGTTGAGGCATTCGACGCCGCCCATGAGTGCCGCAACATCACCTGCATCTACAACTCCGCCAACCGATGGGTCGACTCGCTGCGGGAGACCGGCGAGGCCACGGCTGCCGGTGCCCAGATCGGCGACTACTACCTGTAAGACGTGCTCGGAGCCAGACCGTCGAGGCCACGAATGCGCTTCCACCAATTTCGGCGGATCCGCAAGGAGAAGGCATGCGTTCAACCGAAGACCTGCCAACAAACCTAGCCAGCGAATGGCTGGCACAGTACCGAGATCTGCTCGACCACGCGCCGCAACTCGCCGAACGGCTGCGGGCCCGTCCGGAAGAGGAGTTCGTGCTCGTTCCCGTTCCGCGCCCTTTGTTCGACCGCCTCCGTCCAGGCGTACTCGAAGCAGCAGCACGGCGTACCGGCAGCCGCTCAGCCACCGAAAGCAAACGGCGGCGGACGCTTCCGGTAGCGGACATCACCGGGAGGCCGTGATGACCGCCTTCTCCGACTCGTTCTTCTTGCAACTCAGCAGGGAATGGCTGCTCCACTACGCACGTTCGATACGCAACAACGACACTCTGGCCGGCAAGCTCGGCTCACAGGAAGAGCATTTTGAGCTGGTACCGGTCCCCCGAAGCCTGCTCGACCAGTTGGCGCTCCTGCCCGCCGGCGGCGAGATCGACTGGACCGGTGAGCAGGTGTCGTCGCTGCTGTCCTCTCTCGCACAGTCCGAGCGGCCGTCCGAGCGCCAGGGCGCGCCGGTCACCGCACCAGACGCCGAGAGTCTCCGATGACCACAGCCGACGACCTGTCACCCGTGCGCTGGCCAGAGTACGCACGGGTTCGCGAGCTATACGGGATCCTCCACTCACTCGCCAACCGTCCACTGTCCGCGGGCAACCAAAGCGCCGTGCGCGGCGCACGGAAGAAGACCGACGCTCTGCTCGCCGAACTCGCCGCTGAGTCATCCACGGATTCCCTCGTGCAGCCCGAGGTCCTCTCCGTGCTCATGTCCGTCCTCGGCACCGCGAGCGACGACACGCCGATGACGGCGGCCCGTTCGGTGGTGAGTTCGATCGGAGCGGCGCTGCGCGACTCCTTCCCCATACCGCCCGAGCCGATCTGCCATGTCGCCCGCCTTGATCCGTCGTCCGTCCGGCGACTCGTCGTCCAGGTCGGGCCTACGATCGGGCTCGGCGACGAGCTGCTGCTGTCGCGGGCACTGGCCGAGCGCGCGGCGGCGACAGGCGTCGAGCTGGAGGTGGCGTCCGAGCGTCCAGGGTTGTGGACTTGGTACGAGGGGGCTCGGCCCGTCGACGGGACGGGCTGCGTCGCGGCGCTGCGCCACATCGCCGAGCTGCCCGACGTGGAACGTGCCAGGACGGCGTACCTGCACATTGACTTCGAGACCACACCGGGTGAGACCGTCTACATCGGCCCGCCCAGGCTCGCGTTCGCCGGTCATTGGGCGATGCAAGGGGCGACCGGACGGTTGCTGGACCCGTCCGACCAGATCACCTACGGTCTGCGCTATCCGGACGGTCTGCCTGAGAGCCGCTGGCTGGAGAGCCGCTGGCTGGCAGGTCGCGTCCTGCCGGACGGAGCGGGCGCCCGGCCCGTGGACGCGCCCTGCGGGGCATGGCGGGCCGCCCGCACGCCACGACCCGGCCGGATGCTCCTCCAGGTCCTGACCTCCAAGCCGAGTCTGATGCTGCCGCCGGAGTTCTACACAACGATCGTGGCGCAGCTCGCCGCGACGACCCACGCCGTCACCGAGGTACGGCTGCTGAACGCTCCCGACCAGGCCGGCCGCGACTTGGTCGCGCGGACGGCCAAGTCGATCCGGGACGGCTCGCCCGTCCAGGCCGTCACGGTGGAACCCGACACCGACCTCGCGCACACCTTCGCGAGCGTCCGCGACGCCGAGTTGTTCCTCGGGCCCGACACCTTCACCACCCATGTGGCGGCACTGGCCGGCGTCCCGCAGGTGTCGATGTCGTTGCCGGAGCATTCGGCGTGGCTCAGCGTGGCGGCACCGGCGGTCACCGTCCCGTTCCTGGGTGACCGGGGGCTGTTCACACAGCGCGTGGTGCAGGCGGCGGCCGCCATGCTCTCCACCTCCCGCACGGAACCGCTGGACCAGCGGGCGGCGACCTGGGCGGAACGGATCGCCCGAATCGACGAGGCCGTGCGCCACTACCTGCACGACGAAGACCCCGGCGCCCTGCTACCGCTGGTGGAGGAGATCAAGCTGACGCACGACACGGTGACCGTCCTGACCCGTGCGACACCGCCAGACGTCGCGTGGCTGACCGGCGGCCTGTCCGCCACGCCACCGCCCGCAGCCGGGTCCGCGCACTATCACCGACCGGCGGACCTGGCCAACGCGATGGTCCGCTGGTACCGGGAGATCGCAGCGAGCAATCTGTCGGGCCTGCTTCTGGCGCGGAAGGCGGTCGCCGATGCTGCCTCTTGAGCTGTATGAGCGCCTGGCCCATCTGAATGAAGCCCACAAACCCGCCAAAGACGGCTTTTACGCCGACACCGAGGAACAGCGCGGCATTCTCCTGGCGGAGGTGCGAAGAGCGCGTGATCAACTGCTTGCCGCTTTCATGGCTCCGGCCCAGCTGCGGTGGCCCGACGTGGAAACGCTGTCCCGGGAGACGCGGGAGTACGCGCGCCGCTGCGACTGGACGCTGATCGACCTGGTCGCCTTGGCCGCGTCCCTGCGGGTCGGCGCCGCGGAACTGAGCCGCCGGCTCGCCGCCCCGCTGCTGGCCTACCAGGCACTGCGGATGCTCGACGACGTCATCGACGGTCACCTGGACTACAAGGGCGGATACCAGACCTTCTACGGGGCGATGCTGCGGGCGCACGGCGCCGATCCGGCGCGGGGACTCACTATCTGCACCGCGGCGGCCTTGCTGGCCGAAGGGGCCCGCCATTTGGACGAGCCGCAGGCGCTGCGACTGCACGAAACCCTGGCCGCCGCCATTCGGGAACTCCATGGGATCGGCCCGAACGAGCGCCAGGACTACCTCGGCATGGTCGACGGAAAGATGGGGGCCTACAGCTCGATCATCTACGGCCCGGTCCTCGCCGACCTGGCCGAGGCGCGGGCGGTCGAGACCTTCCTGGCTCGGACATTCCTCGTCTCGCAGGTCATCAACGATCTGCATGACCTCGACGACGACCGAGCACGGAACCAGCCCAACTTCTGGCTGCTGTATCCGAGCACGGGTGAAGCCGCGACGGCCTGTGGCCTTCACCTCGACGAACTGGAGGCGGCTTACACCGCGCTTCCCGACAGCGCACGTCCATACGGTGACACCCGACTGGCGGACCTTTCGGGCTACGCCCTTGAAGTGGCGAAGCGCTCCCTCGACACCATTCCCGTGAAAGGATGATCCGATGCGCGTCCTCATGGTCGCCTATTACTGGATAAATGACGGAAAAGAGTCAATGATCGGCGTCCACAAGCGCTGTCTCCGGGTGGGGACGGCGCTGGCCGAACGTGGGCACGAAGTTCTGCTCGCACCCCACGGCATGAAGCTGCCTGCGGAGGAGCCGCCTGGCATCACATTCGTGGAACTGCCGTTCACCCCACCGCGGGACAAGAACGAATGCTTCGGCCTTGCCGAGGAGGGGTCGAACAGGCTGCGAATGCTGGACCGGCTCACCGAACTCGCTCCCGACCTGCTGGTGATAGGCGAAGCTCCACTGAGCGGGATGTTCCTGGAGACCGCCATGTGCACGGCGGAACTCGACCTGCCCACCGTCATCTTCGACAACGCCTACGGCGACTTCCTCGCCGAGCAGATGTGGTACGGGCAGAACGGCTTCGCCGACGCGATGGTCCTGACCGGACCGACGTCATTCCACTGGAGTGACGCGCCGAGGTGCGTACGGCAGGTCGCGCCGTTCGTCGACGACGTGCCCGACGCCGCCGAGGACCTACTGGACGACCTGGGAATACATGCGGAACCCCTCGTCACGATCTTCGCCTACGACACCAAGGTCGAACGCGTCGCCCTGGACGTGGCCGCGTCCCTGGACGCCGACGCCCCGACACTGCTATTCCTGTCGCGCGACCCCGAGAAACTGCGGGCGCGGCTCGACGACCTCCGGCCGCACGTACAGACCCATGTCATCGCACCACCCGCCGACCCGGTCTTGTTCGACTTGCTGCGGCGGTCGCAGCTGGCAATCGTCAAACACGGCTTCATGCAGATCACAGAGGCCGTGTCGCTCGGCACACCGGTGCTCTCGATCCGCCACAACGGCGCCGAATGGATGGCGTACACACCGGACTTCTTCCACCAGTTCGTCGCCGTCACGCCGGGGGACGACCTGAACAAGACCCTCGCGGAGATCGGGCGCCTTCTAGCGCTCCCTCCCGAGGAGGTGGCAAAAGTCCACTCGGGGCCATTTCAGGCGGCCGAACAGGTGGCTGCTTTCCTGGAAGAGGCGCATGCGGCGGGACGGCGCGACAAGGAGGAGGAATGCGAAGCTCGCGGCTTCACATTCGGCCGGGTGACACGGGCGCTGCGGCACCTTGTGGGCCCAGAGGTCTCATCTGTCCACACGTTGCGGGCAACGCGGATCAACGCCTCACGCCAACGCGATCAGTACGCGCTCTACGTCGGCTACACCGCCAACGGCACGGACCGCTCAGCACGCCTGGTCGGAACGCTCTACTCGTTCCCCGGCGCGGCTCACGGCCCCTACGCGGCCGACCACGCCAACGACAGGTCGTTGTACACCTCTCCCGACGGACGCATCGTCCTAGGCATCGAGGTGCTCCAAACCTAAAAGGCTCCCGCCTTTATCGGACAACTCCTGAAGGCCGTTCCGTAATGGGGCGGAGAAGCCACCCGCGGTGAACGCCCGGTCCGGGGCGGGAAACCCGGCCCGGGCCAGGCACGTACCAATTAGGTCAAACAGTGAGTGGGCGCCCCGACCAGCACGTGGAGGCTCCTGCGCTCAGGGGGAACGATGTGGGTACTCGGGGTCAACGGGCCACCGATCGGATGGCACGATCCTTCCGCCTGCCTCCTGGACGGCGAAGGCCGTGTCGTGGCGTTCGCGGAGGAAGAACGCTTCGACCGGCGCCGACACGCCCCGCACGCACGGCCGGGGACGGCCGTCGAGTTCTGCCTGCGCACGGCGGGAATCAGCCGCGCGGATATAGACATCGTGGCGGTGGGCTGGGACACGCCGGGACTGGCGCCGGATCTGTACGAGAACGACGTGGCGTTCCTCGGCCGCCTTCTCGGTTGGGAGAACCCGCCCCCGTCGGTCAAAGTCGTCCACGTCCCCCATCACCTCGCGCACGCCACCTGCGCCTTCTACGCCTCGTCCTTCGACGAGGCGGGCGTCGTGGTGGTGGACGGGACGGGAGGCCGCGAATCGACCTCCATCTGGCATTTCAGATCGGGCCGGGCACCGGTGAACGTCCGTGAATGGCCCCAGTCGCACTCTCTCGGACACGCCTACGACGGCGCGTCGCACTGGCTGGGGCTGGGATTCTTTGCGGCGGGAAAGACGATGGGCCTCGCGGCCTACGGGCGTGCGGCCCGGCTCCAGGTGCCCGAGCTGGCGGCGTTCGGTGACGCCGAGTACCGGCCGGTCGTGGTGGACGACCCCGCGGTCGCTGGTTATGACCCGGCCGACATGGTCGGGATGTGTCATCAGACGGTAGCGGCGTGGCGCCGTACGTACGAACGCATCGCCGGGGCCCCGGGGCCGTGCGAGCCCAGTGGCAGTCTCGACCGGGACCCGAAAGCGGTCTTGGTCGCCTACACCGCCCAACGCCTGGTGGAGCGGTCCGTCCAATGGCTGGCCGCGCATACCCGGGAGCTGACCGGCGTCTCCGCACTGTGCCTGTCCGGGGGTGTGGCGCTGAACTGCTCGTCCAACGGGATGGTCCCCGCGCCGCTGTACGTTCCGCCGATGCCGCACGACGGCGGCGTGGCGCTCGGGGCGGCGTGGCACGTGCGTCCGCCCGGGGCGGCGTGGCACGTGCGTCCGCCCGGGGCCCGGCGGGAACCGTTCGTCCCCTTCACCGGGCGGACGCCGGGCCCACCACCCGAGTGCCCGGACGGGCTGGAGTTTCTCGATTTCTGCCCCGACCAGGTAGCGGCGCTGCTCCTGGACGGACGCATCGGTGCAATCGTGACCGGACGCTCCGAGGCCGGACCGAGAGCACTGTGCAACCGGTCGATCATCGCGAGACCGGCGCCCGCCCAAGTACGGGAACGGCTGAACACGATCAAGGAGAGGGAACAATGGCGTCCGTTCGGCCCGGTGGCGAGCGCCGCCGCGAACCCGCGGCTGTGGGACGACGTCGGCGAGCTGAGCCGATACATGCTGGGTGCCGCACGGATGACGGAAGCCGGTCTGGACGCGACCCCGGCAGTGGCGCACGCGGATGGGACGACCCGCCCCCAGGAACTGCGGCCGAACGACTCGCCATCCATGTCGTCCGTGCTGGACGCCATGGCGGCCCAGGGCGCGGCTCCCGTCCTCGTCAACACTTCCTTCAACGGCCGCGGCGAACCGATCGTCGACACCGCCGCCGACGCCCTGGCCGCGTTCCATCGTCTCGACCTCGACTTTCTCATCCTGGAGGACCGCATCCTCCGCAAGCCCCGCTAGTCCGAGGACACGGATAATGCACATGCCGCCCCGCCGGTTGCTGCAGTCCCCGCGGAAGCAGCACCGGTCTAACACGCGGGCAGCTGATGATGGAGAAGCGCCGCCGCTGAGCCCAATAGTGATCATCTGATGTGGTTCAGTGCACCTCGACTCGACGCCGCCGTCCCCAAGGACCTGGAGCTGCACCTGGTGCTGGACAACTACGCCACCCACACGACCATGCTTGTTCACCCGTCCGGCATCGATGTGTCCAGCGCCGTCCTGCGTCACCTGTCCGACCGCCTGCGGAAACACCGCCGCGCCCTGGGCACCCGGTGGCGGCGCCTGCCCGCGGGCCGCCAAGCCCTGCCCGTCCTCGCCCACCTGCGCAACGGGCACACCTACGCCCAGCTCGCCGCCGGTTCCGGCATCGGGATCACCGCCGCCTACCGCTACATCACCAAGGCGATCGAGGTCCTGGCCGCCCCGGCCCCGACGCTCGCCCAAGCGGCCCGGACGGCATCGACGAAGGCGTTCGTCCTGCTCGACGACACGCTGCGTGCCGATCGACCGGGTCGCCGCCGACCGGCCCTTCTACTCGGGAAAGCACAAGAAACACGGGATCAACGTGCAGACCCTCGCCGATCCGGCCGGACGGCTGCTGCGGGCTTCACCGGCCCTCCCCGGCGCCGTCCACGACATCCGCGCGGCCCGCGAACACCGCATCATCGACGCCCTGGCCGAAACCGGCACCACCTGCTGGGCCGACAAGACGTACCAAGGCGCCGGCGGCACCATCCGCGTCCCCTACCGCGGGCGGCGGGAGAAGCTCTCGGAGGGACAGCAGGCCGTCAACCGGTCTCATGCCAGGATCAGGGCGCTGGTCGAGCAGGCCGTCGCCGCACTCAAGTCCTGGCGCCTCCTGCGCAGGCTCCGCTGCTCACCGGCCCGGACCACCGGCCTCGTCCAAGCCGTCCTCTACCTCCATCTGACCAGCAGACTGAAGATGGAAAAGGCTCAGTAAGTGCGAATCCCGTATGCAGGCGCAACTGGCGTGCTCAGCGTGTACCCAACGAGTGATTTCCCGGTCACTACGCGGCCAGAGGTAACTAGTAGGCATGTCTGGCAACCCGCTTGCATACTCTAAGTATCGACTTGTATTCACTAGGTGCACACTTTGGTGTTGCGGGGCACACCGGTCGTTCGTCCTCGAGCAACACTGCCGGCCGTTCAGAACGCGGTCGCACCATCGACACGATCGGAGCGCCATGGACACCCCCTCGTCTCCGGCCGCCGGCGTCCCCGCCGCACCAGCGAACGAGCCCCCCAGCGAAGTCGGAGGCAGGCGCCGGATCCCGCTCAGCCCGACCGGGATCGGCACCTCCAGCGCCCGGGTGGTCGGCCGCTCCGGCGTCACACGCGCCTCCGGCATCGCACCGGCGAACGTGCAGGCGCCCCCCGCCGCCGTCCCGGCGGACCGGGAGGGGAAGGGCCCGCCGGCCTTTCCCGGAGGAACTCCTGTGTGGCGGGAGCACTACCGGAACTGGTCTGGCGAAACCGACGTCGCCGATGTGTGGACGTGCGCGCCCCGTTCGTCGGACGAGGTCGCTGTGCTGGCGACCTGGGCACGCGCCAACAGGTACCGGCTGCGTCCCCGGGGCAGGGCCCACACCTTCGCCCCGCTCAGCCTGTCCGGCCGGGAACACGTGCTGCTCGCCGACACCCGGCACCTGGCCGGGGTGGAGATGGCCTCCCCCGCGACGGTCCGGGTCGGCGCCGGAACCACCGTTGACGCGCTGGCGGCCTTCCTCGAAGGTCACGGACTCGGACTGCCCGCACTCCCCGCGGTCGGCGACCTCACAGTCGGGGGCGTCCTCGCGGTCGGCGCGCACGGAACAGGTGTCGCCGGCGCGAGCGGTCCCCTCTCTGTCAGACTGCTGTGACACAAGGCACGAATGAGTCCTTCTGATATCAAGCAGGGCGGGACAGGACGAAGAGCGCAGTGACGATGACTCTCGCCGACCAGGCCGCCGTGACGACACGGCA
>NZ_SMKH01000139.1 GCF_004348515.1 Actinomadura sp. KC345
CTCCTCGGCACCCGCCCCCTCGGCCCAGGAACGGACACGTTCGCGACGGCGCGGCACCGCACCCTCGGCCTGCCCGCCGACGTCACCGCGCCGCTGCTCGCCGACGTCCCGGCCGCCTTCCACGGGCGGGTCAACGACGTGCTGCTCACCGGCCTCGCCCTGGCCGTCGCCGGGTGGCGGCGCGACCGCGGCGCCGGCGACGGGACGGCGGTCCTCATCGACCTCGAAGGGCACGGCCGCGAGGAGATCGTCCCCGGCGTGGACCTGTCGCGCACCGCCGGCTGGTTCACCTCGATCCACCCGGTGCGGCTCGACGCCGGATGGGTCGAGCCCGCCGACGTCCGCGAGGGCGGCCAGGCCGTCGGGACCGCGCTGAAACAGGTCAAGGAGCAGCTCCGCGAGATCCCCGACAACGGCATCGGGTACGGCCTGCTGCGCTACCTCAACCCGGCGGTGGGCGCGGGCCTGTCGGGGTGCCCGCAGATCGCGTTCAACTACCTGGGCCGGTCCGCCGCGCCCGAGGCCGCCGACTGGGGACCGGCCGGCCAGGACGACACCGGCGCCCTCGGCCCCGCGCAGGACGGCGCGCTCGGCCTCGTCCACGCCATCGAGGTCAACGCGCACACCCGCGACCTGCCGGACGGCCCCGAACTGTCCGCGACATGGACGTGGGCGGGCGGCCTGTTCGACGACGCCGCGGTCGAGGACCTCGCCGGGCGCTGGTTCACCGCGCTGCGCGGCCTCGTCGCGCACGTCGTGGACGGCGCGTCCGACGGCCCCGTCGGCGGGTTCACCCCGTCCGACCTGTCCCTGGTGGACGTCAGCCAGGACGAGATCGACGAGCTCGCCGCCGAGCTCGACGGCGAATGGGAGCTGGAGTGAGCAAGTCGCAGCTTGAGGACATCCTCCCGCTGTCCCCGTTGCAGCAGGGGCTCTTCTTCCACGCGCTGTACGACTCGGGGAAGGACGTCTACACCGCGCAGATCGTGTTCGACCTGCGCGGCCCCCTGGACGCGGACGCCCTGCGCGCCGCCGCCGCGACGCTCCTGCGGCGGCACGCCAACCTGCGGGCCGGGTTCCGGCAGCGCAAGGAGGGTTCGCCGGTCCAGGTCGTGCACCGCGAAGTACGGCTCCCGTGGGACGACGCCGACCTGTCCGGCCTGCCCGAGGCCGGACGCGAGGCGAAGGCGCGGGAGCTGGCCGGCGCCGAACGCGCCCGGCCGTTCGACATGGCGAAGCCGCCGCTGCTGCGCTTCCTGCTCATCAAGCTGGCCGACGGCCTTCACCGCATGGTGTTCACCAACCACCACATCCTGCTGGACGGCTGGTCCACACCCATCCTGCAGACCGAGCTGTTCGCGCTCTACCTGGCCCAGGGCGACGACGCCGGGATGCCGCGCGTCACCCCGTACAAGAACTACCTGGCATGGCTCGCCGCGCAGGACCGTCCCGCCGCCGAGGACGCCTGGCGCCGCTCCCTCGACGGCGTTCACGAACCCACGCTCGTGGCACCGGGCGCACCGGAACCGGGCGCCGGCACGCCCGGACGGGTCCGGACCCGTCTCACCGAGGACCTCACCGCCGCGCTCGGCGCGCGCGCCCGCGCGCAGGGCGTCACCCTCAACACGGTTCTGCAACTCGCCTGGGGCACGCTGCTCGGCCGGCTCACCGGCTCGGCCGACGTGGTGTTCGGCGCGGCCGTGTCCGGGCGGCCTCCGGAGCTTCCCGGCGTCGAGCAGATGATCGGCCTGTTCATCAACACGCTGCCGATCCGCGTCCGCGTCCGCCCCGCCGACACCGTCGCCGAGGCGCTCGTCCGGCTCCAGGACGAGCAGGCCGCGCTCATGCCGCACCACCACCTCGGCCTGGCCGACATCCAGCGCCTCACCGGGACCGGCACCCTCTTCGACACGATGACCGTGCTGGAGAACTACCCGTTCGACCCGGACGCCGCGGGGGCCGACCTCGGCGGCCTGTCCCTCCACGACGTGGACGGCCACGACGCGTCCCACTACCCGCTGACCTTCGCCGCCGTCCCCGGCCGCGGCCTGTCCCTGCGCATCGACCACCGCACCGACCTGTTCACCGGGGACGGCGCGCAACGCCTGATGCGCCGCTTCGTCCGCATCCTGGAGGCCGTCGCCTACCGCCCCGACCTGCCGCTGGGACGCATCGACGTTCTCGACGACGACGAGCGCCAGAACGTCCTGGAGACCTGGCAGGGAGGGGCGACCGGCCGCGCTCCGGGCACCGTCACGGGCCGCTTCGCGGAGCAGCTGGCCCGGACGCCCGGCGCCCCGGCCGTCCGGGCGGGCGAGGAGACGCTCACCTACGCGGACCTGGACGCGCGGGCGAACCGGCTCGCGCACCGCCTCATCGGCCTCGGCGTCGGGACGGAGACCCGGGTCGCCGTCCTCCTCGAAAGGTCGGCCGACGTCGCCGTGGCGTCGCTCGCGATCCTCAAGGCGGGCGGCGCGTACGCGCCGATCCACCACGGCCACCCGCCGGAGCGGACGGCGTGGGCGGTCGCCGAGGTCGACGCGCCCGTCCTGATCACCGACTGCGCCATGCGCGACCGCGTGGCCGGCCCCGACACGCCGGCGCGGATCCTCGTGGTGGACGACGACCCCGAGACGGACGCGCAGCCCGCCTCCGACCCGGGCGTGGCGTCCCATCCCGAACGGCTCGCCTGCGTGCTGTTCACGTCCGGCTCGACCGGCGTGCCCAAGGGCGTCATGCTCCGCCACCGCGACGCCGTCGACCTCGCCTCCGACGGCCGTCTCCGGAACGGGGCCCACGACCGGGTGCTCGTCCACTCGCCGCACGCGTTCGACGCGTCCATCTACGAACTGTGGACGCCGCTCCTGCACGGAGGCACGGCCGTGTTCGCGCCCCCAGGGCATCTGAACGGCGAGGCCCTCGAAGAGGTCATCACCGAAGAGGGCCTCACCGGCCTCTTCATCACCACGACCCTGTTCAACCTCGTCGCCGACGAGCGCCCGCACGCGTTCGCAGGCCTCCGCGAGGTGCTGACGGGCGGGGAGGCCGGATCGCCGGCCGCGATGCGCAAGGTCCTCGCCGCCTGCCCGGACACCGAGGTCGGGCACGTGTACGGGCCCACCGAGGCCACCACCTACACGACCTACGCCGCGCAGCGCGCCCCGCTCGCCGACCCGTCCGAGACGCTCCCGGGGCTGGGCCGCCCCCTCGACGACATGCGTGTGTACGTGCTGGACCACGGGCTGCGGCCCGTCCCGCCCGGTGTGGTCGGCGAGGCCTACATCGCGGGCGCCGGCCTCGGGCGCGGCTATCTGCGGCGGCCCTCCCTGACGGCCGAACGCTACGTCGCCGACCCGTTCGGCGCGCCCGGCGACCGCATGTACCGCACCGGCGACCTCGTCCGGTGGCGCGCGGACGGCACCCTCGACTACCTCGACCGCGCCGACTCCCAGGTCAAGGTCCGCGGCTTCCGGATCGAGCCGGGCGAGATCGAGGCCGCCCTCGCCGCCCACCCGGACGTCGCGAACGTCGCCGTCATCGCCCGCGAGGATGTCCCGGGCGCCAAGACCCTGGTCGCCTACGTCATCGCCGCGGGTTCCGCCAGGGGGGACGGCCCCCCTGAACCCCCCGGCGACAAGCGTGGGGTGGACGGGCTCAGGGACTTCGCCGCCGAACGCCTGCCCGCGTACATGGTGCCCGCCGCGTTCGTCCGCCTCGACACGTTCCCCGTCGGCCCGACCGGCAAGCTCGACCGGCGCGCGCTGCCCGCCCCGGGCCACGAGGAGGCCGCCGCCGGACGCGACCCCGCCACACCCGACGAGGAGCGCCTCTGCGAGATCGTCGCCGGCGTCCTCGGCCTGGACCGCGTCGGCGCCGACGTCAGCTTCTTCGACCTCGGCGGCGACAGCATCGCCGCGCTGAAGCTCGTCACCCGGGCCCGGCAGGCCGGCATCGAGCTGACGCCCCGCGACGTGTTCACCCACCAGACGGTCGAAGCCCTCGCGCACGTCGGCGAGCCCGAGGACACGCTCGGGTTCGAGGTGCTGCTGCCCATCCGGACGTCCGGGACCCGTCCGCCGGTCTTCTTCGTCCACCCGGCGGGCGGCCTGTCATGGAGCTACCTGCAGTTCCAGCGGCACCTCGCCCCCGACCAGCCGATCTACGGCCTCCAGGCCACCGGGTTCACGCGGCCCGAACCGCCCGGCTCCGTCGAGGAGTCGGCGCAGGTGTACCTGGAGCGGATCCGCGCCGTCCAGCCGACCGGCCCCTACAACATCGCGGGCTGGTCGCTCGGCGGGCTCATCGCCTACGAGATCGCCGTGCGGCTCCAGGCCGCGGGCGAGCGGGTGGGGCTGCTCGCCCTCATCGACGCGTACCACACCCAGGACCTCGCATCGGAGCGGCGCGAGATCCTCCCCGAGCTGCTGGAGAGCATCGGCATCGACGCGAGCATGGTCGCCGCGGACGGCAACCCCGACATGGAGCAGATCATGGCGGTGCTCGCCGAACGCGACGACGCCCTCGCGACCCTCGGCGAAGACGACCTGGTCAACGTCTACCGCAACTACGAGAACGGCCTCCACCAGGCCGAGGTGTACCGGCCGGGACGGTTCCGCGGCGACATCGTGTTCTTCACCGCGCTCAAGGGCCGCGACGAAGACTCGCCCACGGCGCGCTCGAACTGGGGCCCCCTCGTCGAGGGGGAGATCGAGGACTACCCCGTCGACGTCGAGCACCACCTGCTCATGGAATCGGGCCCGGTCGCCGAGATGGGCGCCGTCCTGGCGGCGAAACTCGACAAACTTCAGAGCACTAATTGAAAGGGACAGACGTGACCAACCCCTTCGAAGACCCCGACGGCACCTACGTCGTCCTCGTCAACGACGAGGGCCAGCATTCGCTGTGGCCGTCGTTCGCCGACGTCCCCGCCGGCTGGACGGTGGCCAAGGACGAGGACACCCGGCAGGCGTGCCTGGACTACATCGAGGAGAACTGGACGGACATGCGCCCCAAGAGCCTCATCAAGGCGATGGGTGACTGACCGCGGCCGGTCGGCGCTCCACGAGGGCGAGGTCCTGGTCCCGGCGGTCACCGAGTGGACGATGGAGATGCTGGACGCGGCGGACCTGCGCCCCGCGCCGCTGCCCCGCGTCGAGATGACGTTCACGCTCTCCGGCCTCCCGTCCCCCGAGGTCAACCGCGCCCTGTACGCCGCCGTCGGCGCCCGCGTCTGCTGGACCGACCGGTTCCCCTGGACGTACGCCGACTGGGAGGCGTGGGTGGACCGCCCGGAGCTGTCCACCTGGATCGCCATGGCCGAGGGCACGATCGCGGGCTTCTTCGAGATCGAGGCGCAGCCGGGCGGGAACACCGAGATCCACCTCGTCGGGCTCACCCACCCCTTCGTCGGCCGCGGCTATGGCGGCTACCTCGTCGAGCAGTGCACCCGCCGCGCCTGGCAGCGCGGCGAGCTGTGGGCCCGCGGCACCGGCCGCGCCACCCGCGTGTGGCTGCGCACCAGCACCCTCGACCATCGCCACGCGATCGGGAACTACCGGCGCCGGGGCTTTAGGGTGGCCGCGGAGACCACCGCCCCCAAGCCCGTCCCGGACCCGCGCGCCGCCCCGTGGCCGCTGCCGCACGACCCGCGCGTGGTCGCCGGAGACATGGAGGAGTTGATCACGTGACCTGGTTCCGCTGCCCGGAGAACCGGCCCTGGGCGTCCATGCGGCTGTTCTGCCTGCCGCACGCGGGCGGGTCGGCGGTGTTCTACCGGCCCTGGGCCAAGGAGATCAGCCCGGCCGTCGAGGTGCACGCCGTCCAGTACCCGGGCCGCGCCGACCGGATGGCCGACGCGATGGTCACCGACGCCCACCAGCTCGCCCGCCTCGTCGCCGGCGCGATGGCGCCGCTGATGGACCGTCCCGCCGCCGTCTTCGGGCACAGCATGGGCGCGGTCCTGGCCTACGAGGTCGCGCGGCTGCTGCAGGAGCGGGGCAGCGCCCCGGTGCACGTGTTCGCCTCCGGCGCCCGCCCGCCGCACGACCGCGGCGGCGACCGCGTCGCCGGGAAGGACGACGACGGCCTCGTCGCCGAGATGGTGAAGCTCGGCGGCAGCGACGCCGAAGCCCTTCAGGACCCCGAGCTGCGCGAACTGGTCCTGCCGTACGTGCGCAACGACTTCCGGCTGATCGAGGACTACGCCCACCGGGCCGGCGGTCCCCGGCTGGCCGTCCCGGTCACCGCGATCATCGGGGACCGCGACCCGCACGTGACCGAGGACCGGGCCGCCGGGTGGGCGGACGTCACCGACGGGCGCTTCGCCCTCAAGGTCCTGCCGGGCGACCACTTCTACCTGACGGAACGGCGGCCGGACGTCATCGCGGAGATCCTCCGCACCCTCGAAGTCCCCGCCGCCCCCTGAGCCGGGAGCGGACGGCGGCGGGCCGCCCCCGGGGACGGCCCGCCTCCTTCTCGTCGTACCTGTCAGTAGACGCTCAGGCCGTAGCGGTTGAGCACCTCGGTGACGGGCTGGAAGAACGTCGTCCCGCCCCAGCTGCAGTTGCCGCTGCCGCCGGAGGTCAGGCCGAGCGCGGTGGACCCGGCGAACAGGGAGCCGCCGCTGTCGCCCGGCTCCGCGCACACCGTGGTGCGGATCATGCCGGAGACGCTGCCCTCGGCGTAGTTCACCGTCTGGTTGAGCGCGGTGACACGGCCGCTGTGGTAGCCGGTGGTGCTGCCGCTGCGGTACACGGTCTGCCCGACCGTGGCGTTGCCCGCGCCGGTGATGTCGCGGGTGCCGCTGCCGTAGAGGCTGACGGCGCCCCGCGTGTCGGCGGGCGTCGAGGTGTACCGCACCACTCCGTAGTCGTTGCCGGGGAAGCTGCTGGCGTACCTGGTGCCGAGCACCCGGCCGGAGCCGTCGGTCCAGGTCGAGCCGATGTTGGTGCAGTGCCCTGCGGTCACGAAGTAGTACGTTCCGCCGCTGCGGACGTTGAAGCCCAGCGAGCAGCGGGAGCCGCCGGTCCGGATGGCCTGGCCGCCGAGGGTGAACCTCTGGAACGTCCCGGCGACGCGCTCGGTCCGGACGGCCGCGCCGTGCTTGGCCGCGGCGGCCCGCACCTTGGCGAGCTGGGCGCCCTTGACGCTGCTGTCCATCGTGAGCAGGACCTGGTTGGCGTCCGCGTCGACGGCCCACGCGGTGCCCGGGACGGTCGCGTCCCGTTTGAGCGCGGCCATGACCCGGTTCAACTCGGCGCCGCTGCGCGCGACGGTCTCCGGGACGGCGCCCGCGGCCCGCACGGTCTGCGCGGCGCCGGCGTCGGTCACGGTGACGACGAGCTTGCCGTCCTGGAGATACGAGCCGGCGGTCTGGGAGCCGAGCCGCTGCGCGAGCGACGTCGCGACGGCGCCGGGGTCGGCCGGGGCGGCGGGTGCCGCCGGGCTTGCGAACGCGGCGGGTGCGGTGGCCAGGGTGGCGGCCACCACTGCTGACGTCGCCGTTGTGACGGCGACGGCGCCGACGCGCCTGTGACGGATCTTCACTTGTGCCTCCACGGGGGATTGGGTGCACCCGAGTGGTGCACCGGAGGTCACCGACATCGTGAAGAACCGTCAACGCTGATGTAAGACGCAGAAGCTGACCAATTCGGGACGAAGTGCTTGTCACCCTCGTGCCGGTCCCGTGGTCAGACTATGAAACGCCTTCATGTTGTGGATCAATGAACGCGGACCGGCCCCGGTTCCTCGCCGTGAGGAACCGGGGCCGGTCAGGGCTTCCCGCCGCCTGGGAGCTCCGGCGGGCCGCCGTGCCCTACCGGGCCGTGACTAGTAGATCTCCACGCCGTGCGCGGAGAGCGCCTCGGTCACGGGCTGGAAGAACGTGACGCCGCCGGAGGAGCAGTCGCCGCTGCCGCCGGACGTCAGCCCGAGCGCGGTGGACCCGTCGAACAGCGAGCCGCCGCTGTCGCCGGGCTCGGCGCAGACCGTCGTCTGGATCAGGCCGCTGACGGTGCCTTCGGCGTAGTTCACCGTCTGGTCGAGCGCGGTGACCTCTCCGGTGTGCACGCCGGTGGTGCTGCCGCTGCGGATCACGCTCTGCCCGACCGCCGGGTCGGCGGCCTCGGTGATGTCCACGAACCCGTTCTCGCCCGTGACGCCGCCCTCCGAGTCCTCCGGAGTGGAGGAGTACTGGACGATGCCGTAGTCGTCGCCGGGGAAGCTGCTGCCGGTGGTGTCGCCGAGCGTCGCTCCCGACTCGTCGGTCCAGGTCGAGCCGGCCTCGGTGCAGTGGCCCGCCGTCAGGAAGAAGAAGTCGGTTCCGTCGGTGACGTTGAAGCCCAGCGAGCACCGGGAGCCCCCGGTGAAGATGGGGTCGCCGCCCGCGGTGAACGGACGGAACTTCCCGGCGACGCGGTCGGTGCGGATCGCCGCGCCGTGCTTGGCCGCGGCGGCCTTCACCTTCTTCAGCTCCGCGCCCTTGACCGTGCTGTCCATGGTCAGGACGACCTGGTTGGCGGCCGGGTCGACGGCCCAGGCGGTGCCCGGGACGGTGGCGTCGCGCTTGAGCGCGCCCATGACCCGCTCCAGGTCGGAGCCGCTGCGCGTGACGACCTTCGGGACGGCGCCGGCGGCGCGGACCGCCTGGGCCGCCTTGTCGTCGGTCACCGTGACCGTGAGCTTGCGCGTGGCCTGGTCGAGGTAGGAGCCGGCCGTTCGGGAGCCGAGCTGCCCGGCCAGTTCGGCGGACAGCGTGCCCACGTCCGGCGTGGACGTGCCGGCGCCGGCGGTGCCGGCGGTCGCCGTGGTGTCGGGAGCGGCGACGAGCGCGGTCGCCACCATGCCGGACGCCGCCATGGTGACGGCGGCGGCGCCGGCGATACGGGAGGGACGGATCTTCACAGGGCCTCCAGGGGGAATTGGGCGCACCCGGGTTGGTGCGCCGGAGGTCACCGCACATGCTGGAAGAAACCTGAAGGCCGGCGTAAGGCAACAAAGTGACTAATCAGTAGGGTACGGATTGTCACAATGGGTGCTGGATTCGTGTACGCCATCGGCCGGAAACGTCCTGTTTGCCCGTCTGGCATCGGACGCCGTGCCACTGGGCCTCCCCGCCGGGCGGGCCGCGACGTACAGTCGAGGCGACGGGGGACCGGACATAAGACGCGGACCCCCCGCCCCCGGTTCCCCGCATGGGAGTGCCCATGGGTGTCGAGATCCGGGTGGAAGGGCTGAGGAAGTCGTTCGGGCGGCAGGTCATCTGGGAGGACGTCTCCTTCACCATCCCGGCGGGCGAGATCTCCGCCCTGCTCGGGCCGTCCGGAACCGGGAAGTCGGTGTTCCTCAAGAACCTCGTCGGGCTGCTGCGCCCCGACCGGGGCCACGTGTACGTGGGCGGCGGCGACGTCCCCCGGCTGCGCGAGAACGACCTCTACGCGCTGCGCCGCCAGTTCGGCGTGCTGTTCCAGGACGGGGCCCTGTTCGGCTCCATGAACCTCTACGACAACATCGCGTTCCCGCTGCGCGAGCACACGAAGAAGGGCGAGTCGGAGATCCGGCGCATCGTGCTGGAGAAGATGGAGATGGTCGGCCTGTCCGGCTCCGAGGGCAAGCTGCCCGGCGAGATCTCCGGCGGCATGAAGAAGCGCGCCGGGCTCGCCCGCGCCCTCGTCCTCGACCCGGAGGTCATCCTGGCCGACGAGCCGGACTCCGGCCTCGACCCCGTCCGCACCGCGTACCTCAACCAGCTGTTCGTCGACCTCAACACCCAGCTCGGCGCGACGTTCCTGATCGTCACGCACGACATCGGCACCGCCCGCGTCCTGCCGGACAACCTCGGCCTGCTCTTCCGCAGGGGCCTGGTGATGTTCGGGCCGCGGGAGATGGTCCTGTCCAGCACGCACCCCGCGGTGAACCAGTTCTTCAACGCGCGCCGGGAGGGGCCGATCGGGATGGCGGAGGAGAAGGACCTCGCCGAGGTCGCCGCCGAGTCGGCGCCGCAGACGATGCCCGCGCCGATCCCGCCGCAGCTCATGCCGAGCGACGGCGCCCTGCGCCCCTCGATGCGCCGCCCCGGCACGTGGCTGTCCGAGCACCGCGTGAACCCGCCCCCCGGCTCGTTCATCGACGACGTGGGCCGCAACTGGCTCACCGACTGGGACACCCTGGCCGCGCAGCGCCACCGCCCACCCCTCCGTTGACTTGCGGCGTGTTGTTGTTATGAGCCCGTCCAAGACAACAACACGCCGCAAGTCAACGCGCACGGCGGCGATAGTGACGTGGGGGCGCTGCGGGCGGGAGGATGGTCCTGTGACGCTCCTTTTGGCCCGTTCCGACCTCGAGGCGCTGCTCGACCCCGTCGAATGCCTCGACGCGCTGCGCCGCGGCTTCAGGGCCGAGGAGGGCGAGGTGGCGGCGCGCCGGGTGGTCGGCGGGCTCCCCGGCCAGGGCACCGCGACGGCGCTGCTGCCGGGCCTGGTCGAGGAGATCCCCGCCTACACGGTGAAGGTGAACGCCAAGTTCCCCGGCAGCCGCCCGGCGCTGCGCGGCGTCGTCTGCCTGCACGACCTCGGCACCGGCGAGCTGCTGGCTCAGCTGGACTCGGCGACCGTCACCGCGTGGCGCACCGGGCTTGCCGCCGCGCTCGGCACGCACGCCCTGGCCCGGCCGGACGCCGGGACCGTCGCGGTGATCGGCGCGGGGGCCCAGGCGGAACTGGTCATGCGGGGGCTGGCCGAGCTGCGGGAGGTGCGCGCCCTCACCGTCTGCGACCTCGACGCCGGCCGCGCCGCCGACTTCGCCGAACGGCACGGCGCCCGGCTCGGGCTGCCGGCCTCTGTCGCGGCCGACCCCCGCGTCGCCGTCCAGGACGCCGAGATCGTCGTCACGGCGACCTGGGCGCGCCGCCCCATCCTGCACGCCGGAGACGTGACGCGCGGAACGCACCTCACCTCGCTCGGCGCGGACGAGCCGGGCAAGGCCGAACTCGGCACCGACCTGATCGAGGGCGCCCGCGTCGTCGTCGACGACGTCCCCCTCGCCGTCGAGATGGGCGTGCTGGCCGGGGCCGGGCTGGACGTGAAGCACGCCGCGGGGACGCTCCGCGACCTGCTGCGCGGCCAGGTGCCGGGACGGGTGAAGGGCGGCGAGGTCACCGTGTACGCGCCGGTCGGGCTGCCCTGGCAGGACCTCGCGGTGAGCTGGTGCGCCTACGAGGCCGCCCGCGCCGCCGGCTCCGGCGTGGAGTTCGACTTCCTCGCCTGACGGGGCGGCGGACCTCGCACGGATATTGAAACATGTTCTACTTCCTGCGTAGGCTGGGGCGCCAGAGGCGGGCGGCCCGGAGGTGGCACCGGTGATCCTGGATCGATTCCGAATCGACGGCAAGGCCGCGGTGGTGACCGGCGCCGGCCGCGGCATCGGCGCGGCCACCGCCGTCGCGCTCGCGCAGGCCGGCGCCGACGTGGTGGTCTCGTCCCGGACCGAGGAGCAACTCCGCAAGGTCGCCTCCGAAATCGAGGCGGCCAGGCGGCGGGCGGTGGTCGTCCCGTCCGACCTCGCCGACCCGGACGCCGCCGCCGAGCTGGCCGGCCGTGCCGCCGCCGAACTCGGCCGCCTGGACATCGTGGTCAACAACATGGGCGGCGCGATGCCGGCCCCGTTCATGGACACCAAGCCGCGCCACCTCGAGAACGCGTTCCAGTTCAACGTCAGCACGGCGCACGCGCTGACCCGCGCGGCCGTCCCGCATCTGCTGGAGTCGGGCGCGGGCAGCGTCGTCAACATCTCGTCGGTGATGGGCCGGATCGCGGGCCGCGGTTACCTCGCCTACGGCAGTGCCAAGGCCGCGCTCGCCCACTACACCCGGCTCGCCGCGTTCGACCTGGCGCCGCGCGTCCGGATCAACGCGATCGCCGTCGGGTCCGTCGCGACGTCCGCGCTCGACATCGTCATGACCAGCGACGAGCTGCGCACCGAGATGGAGCGCAAGACGCCGCTGGGCCGCGTCGGCGACCCCGAGGACGTCGCCGCCGCCGTCCTCTACCTCGCCTCGCCCGCGTCCGCCTACGTCACCGGCGCCCTCCTGCGTGTGGACGGCGGCATCGAGCACCCCAACCTCGACCTCGGCCTGGAGGATCTGTGACCTACCGCGTCGTCCAGTGGAGCACCGGCAACGTGGGCCGGCACGCCATCGCGGGCATCGACGCCCGCCCCGACCTCGACCTCGCCGGCGTCTGGGTCTCCAACCCCGGCAAGGTCGGCAAGGACGCCGGGGAGCTCGCGGGTCTCGGGCGCGACCTCGGCGTCACCGCGACCGGCGACGCGGACGCGCTGCTCGCGCTGCGGCCGGACTGCGTCGTCTACACCTCGATGGCCGACGTGCGGCTGATGGAGGCGATCGACGACCTGTGCCGCATCCTGCGCGCCGGGGTCGACGTCGTCTCCAGCAGCCCCGTGTTCCTCCAGTTCCCGGACGGCGTCGTGCCCGCCGGGATGTCCGAGCCGGTGCGGGAGGCCGCCGCCGAGGGCGGGGCGTCGATCTTCGTCAACGGCATCGACCCCGGCTTCGCCAACGACGTGCTCCCGCTCGCCGTCACCGGCATCAGCGAGCGCATCGACCAGGTCCGCTGCGTGGAGATCCTCAACTACGCCACCTACGACCAGGGCACGGTGCTGTTCGACATCATGGGCTTCGGCCGGTCCCTGGACGAGACGCCGATGCTGCTGCAGCCCGGCGTCCTGACGATGGCGTGGGGCAGCGTCGTCCGGCAGATCGCGGCGGGGCTCGGCGTGAAACTGGACGAGGTCGCCGAGTGGCACACCCGGCTCCCCGCTCCCGACACCTTCGCCGTCTCCGCCGGGACGATCGAGAAGGGCACGGCGGCGGCCCTGCGGTTCGAGGTGCGGGGGATGCGCGGCGGCGAGGCCGTGATCGTCCTGGAGCACGTCACCCGGCTCCGCGACGACCTCGCCCCCGACTGGCCGCAGCCTGCGGGCCAGGGCTGCTACCGCGTGGAGGTCCACGGCGAGCCGAACTACACCGTGGACCTCCGGCTCCTCGGAACGGACGGCGACCACAACACCGCCGGGCTGAAGGCGACCGCGATGCGCCTGGTCAACGCCGTGCCCGCCGTCGTCGAGGCGCCGCCCGGCCTGCTCACCGCCCTCGACCTCCCCCTGATCCCGGGCCGCGGCCTGCTCTAGAGCTCGATCGCGGCGAGGAGCGGGACGACCGTCTCCTCCTCGTGGTCCAGGTGGGCGTTGAGGGCCTTGGTGAGCCGCTCGACCTCGGTGAGCAGGGACGCGGCGTCTCCGTGGTCGAGGACGAGGCGCAGCTCCTCAAGGAGCCTCTGCATCGTCTTGTGCTCGTCCTTCAGCCGGGCCAGCGTCGGCTCCAGCTCGGGGTGGTGGCGTTCCACGAGCGGGAAGACCATGGTGTCCTCGCCCAGATGGTGGTTGCCGAGTCCCTGGCACAGGGTGAGGCAGTTGATCCGCAGCTGCGCGCCCAGACCGGCCCCGGACGCGGCGACCTCCTTGCGGATCAGGTCCAGCTCCCTGCGGAACGCGTTGTGCACCGCGAGGATCATCCCGCCGAGCGTCTCCGGTCCGGCCGGCGGCCCGGGCTGGAGACGCACGAGGGCGACGACCGGGAGCGTCCGACCCGACCTGGTCTCGTACTCCGCCCACCCCGGGTCGGCCTCGGCGGCCCGCGCGAAGGCGGCGTCGCGTTCACCGCCCTCCAGGACGACGGCGTCCGCCTCGTAGTGGAAGTCGCCGCTCTCGACCGTGACGCGCGGGTTCGCGACCAGGTTGTGGAACCAGGCCGGGTGCTTCGGCGAGCCGCCGGCCGAGGCGATCACCAGGACCCGGTCGCCGTCCGGCAGGTAACCGAGCGGCGTGGTGTGCCGGGCGCCGGAACGCGCCCCGGTCGTGGTCAGCAGGAGGAGCCGCCCGTCCTCGAACATGCCGCCGACGCGGCCGCCGTTCGCACGGAACTCCTCGATGACCTGACTGTTGAAATCCATATATCTCCTGGACTGTTTGGGGCATGACGAATCGGCCATGGAAATGGCGCGTGTCCATGGCTGGAAGAATGGCGGAGCAGGGCATGTCGAAGCGTCGGGCATGCCCGATGACGTCGCGCGATGGCGCGCGAACGCAAGATGGAAGTAAGAGAAGGCGAGGATGGAAAAGGCGGGCCTCTCGCCCGCCCCGGCCTCACTCGGAGGCCGGGAACCTCACTCGCTCGTGGCCCATGGCCGACCCGGCAGTCACGGAACCGACGTTACCCGCGCGGTCAATTCGACGCAAGATCAGATGCCTTCGCGGTGCGCGACGGCCGCCGCCTGGGTGCGGCTCGCGACGTTCAGCTTGGCGAGGATGTTCGAGACGTGGACGCTCGCCGTCTTCGGCGAGATGAACAGCGCCGCCGCGATCTGCCGGTTGCCCAGGCCCTCGGCGACCAGCTTCAGCACCTCCCGCTCCCGCCCGGTGAGGCCGCCCAGCGGGCCGGCCGGGCGGGGCTCCGGACGCGCGGCGCCGAGCCGGGCCCGGTCACCGAGATCGCGGAGGGCCCCCAGCAGCGGCGCCGCGCCGAGCCGCTCGGCGGTGCCGGCGGCCGACCGCCACTCCGCGGCGGCGCCCTCACGGTCGCCGTTCTCGGCGAGGGCCTCGGCCAGCCGCCACCGCGACCGCGCCGCCTCGTAGACGAACCCGCCGTCGGGGTCGCCGTAGGTGAACAGGTCGGTCGCCCTGCGCCACAGCTCCACGTCGTGGACGCCGTCCACCCGGCGCCGCTCGGCCTCGGCCCGAGCCAGCCAGGCATGCCCCTCGAGCCCGAGCCAGGCGCGGGGATGCCCGGCGGGGGTGACCGTGAACACCGTCCTGGCGACGCGCAGCAGCTCGTCGCCCGCCTCCTGCGCCGCGCGCACCGCGCCGCCGTCGCCGGCGGCGCGGGCGCGTGCCGCGATCTCGGCGTGGGCCCACAGGCCCGTCGCCGCGAGCCGGATCATTCCGTCCGTGTCGCTGTACGGGCCGGCGAGGACGTCCGCGACGTGCTCGACCGCCGTATGCGGATCGCCCCGCCACAGGGCGTGCTCGGCCGCCAGGCCCCGGGCGAGGTAGTCGAGGAAGAGGTCCTGCCCCAGCAGCGGCTCGATCCACCGCAGCCGCTCGTCCGCGTTCGGCGCGCCCTGCGCGACCTCGACGAACAGCGCATACGCGGAGGTCTGCGCCTCGGCCACCCGGACGACCTGGACGGCGAACTCCCCGGCGAGCCGGTTCGCCTCCGGCCAGTCGCCGGTCGTGTAGTGGATCAGGTACCGCAGGGACCGGATGATGATGCCGTAGGTGCTCCATCGGAGGCCCTTGTCCAGCGCGAACCGCACGCCGTCGTCGGCGGCGGCCGCCGCGCCCGCGAGGTCGCCGCGATCGAACATGGTCCGTGTGTGGTGGTACCTGGCCCGCACCGCCGTGTGCGGGCTGTCCCCGGCCGCCTCGGCCAGCTCGCCCGCCCGCGCGAACACCTCCGCGACCGCCGGGTCGGCCTCCCGCGACTCCCGGTGGAGCCCGAGGGTGACCAGCAGGGCCGCCTCGGCGCCGGCGGCCCCCGCGGCGCGGGCCTCGGCGACGGCCCGCTCCGCGAGCTCCGGCATCTCCCCGTCCGGGTCCCGGTAGAGCAGCGACCGGGCGTAGGTGGCCAGGGCCCAGGCGCGCCCGGCGGACGCCGGGCCGTCCGCCAGCATCGCCACCGCCTCCCGCGCGGCCGCCAGCGACTCCTCCAGCTCGTCGATGTCGTTCAGATACGTCGCGAGATGCTCGCGGATCTCCGCGCCGAGCCGCCGGTCCGCGGGGCCGGCGGCGTCCGCCAGCCGGCGGAGCCGGTGCACGGCGCGGCGCGGCTCCCCGGCCCGCGCCGACTCCTTCGCGGCCGTCAGCGACAGCCGGACCCGGTCGGTGCCCGCGGCCCGTTCCGGGTCCGGGACCGCGTCCCACAGCTCCAGCGCCCGCTCGTAGTGCCCGAACGCCTCGGCGGGCGCGCCGAGCCGCGCCGCCTCCCGCCCGGCCCGGACGGACGCGGCGAACGCGGCGGGCAGGTCGTGCGCGGCGAGGCTGTGGTGCGCCAGCTCGGCCGCCGAACCGCGCGTCCCCTCCGGGAGGCCGGCGAGCAGCCGCGCGAAGCCGGCGTGCAGCCGGGTTCGCTCGCCCGGCAGCAGGTCGGCGTAGACGGCCTCGCGCAGCAGCGCGTGCCGGAACGTGTACCCCGCCCCGGACGGGACGAGCAGCTGGTGCGACACGACCTCGCGCAGCGCCTCGCCGACCGCCGCCTCGTCCAGCCCCGAGACCCGGCGGACGAACTCGTCGTCGATGCGGCGCCCGGCGACCGCGGCGACCCGCACGACCCGCTCCCCGGCGTCCGACAGCCGCTCCATCCGCGACAGCAGCAGGTCCGCGAGCCCGGACGGCAGCTCCGCGGGCTCGCCGCCGAGTCCGGCCGAGTACAGCTCGGCGGCGTAGAACGGGTTGCCCTCCGAGCGCCGGTGCACCCGCTCGATGACCTCGGTGGCCACGGGCGCGGTCCCGTGCGACAGCGCGGCGAGGTACTCGGCGGTCTCGCCGGGGCCGAACGGGGCGACCTCGACGCCGGTCACGTTCGGCAGCCGCAGCAGCTCCGCCACCACCGGCCGCAGCGGGTGCCGCCGGTGCAGGTCGTCGGACCGGTAGGTGCCGACGAGGCAGATCCGCTCGCGCTGGAGCACGCGGCTGAGGAAGGTCAGCAGATGACGCGTCGAGCGGTCGGCCCAGTGCAGGTCCTCCAGGACGAGCAGGACGGGCCGCTCCGCCCCCAGCTCGCCGAGCAGCCCGAGCACCGCCCCGAAGAGCTGCTGCTGGCTCAGCTCGGACGCCGTGGCCGGGCCCCCGTCGCCGTCCGGCAGCAGCCGTCCCAGCACGGGCCGGGCGCCGATCGCGGCGCGGACCTCGTCCGCCTCGGGGGCGCCGGACTGCGCGGACGCCCACAGCGCGTCCGTGAGCGGCAGGTACGGCATGCTCTCGCCGAGTTCGGCGCACTGCCCGACCATGACCGCGCACCCCTCGTCCCGGGCGGCGCGGGCGAGCGCGGACACCAGATGCGTCTTGCCGACGCCCGCGTCGCCGCTGACGAGCACCACCGCGGCGCCGCCCCCCGCGGCCCGCTCCAGCGCGGCGGCCAGCTCCGCGAACTCCGCGCCCCTGCCGATCAGCATCGGCCGTCCCCTCCGGTCATTCCGCCCAGTATCCCACCGGACCGGGCATGAAGGGGGCGGGCATGAACGGGCCCCGGAACCGTAAGGGAACCGGGGCCCGCGCGGACGGTGCGCGTCAGCCGACCAGGGCGGGGGTCCTGTCGGTCTCGTGCACCGCCTCGTCCTCGGCCGCCTGCTCGGCGGCGGGCTCGGCCTGGGCTTCGGGCTCGGGCTCGGGTGCGGGCAGCACCTTCTGGTAGGCGCGGAGCGTCTCGGCGGCGATCCGCTCCAGCGAGTAGCGGGAGCGGGCGCGGTCGGCGGCCGCGATCGAGTAGCCGTGCAGCGTGGTCTCCTCGGCCAGCAGATGCCGGATCGCGCGGCCGATCACGACGGGCCGTCCCGCCGGGACGTGCAGGCCGGTGATGCGGTCGAGCACCTCGTCGGCGTTGCCGCCCGCCGGGGTCGCCACGACGGGCACGCCGCAGGCCATGGCCTCCAGCGGCACCGAGGGGCACGGCTGGTGCGGCGTCAGGCACAGCGCGAGGCTCGCCGTCCGCAGCAGCTTCGGCAGCGCCTTGCGGGGGAGCCTGCCCAGGAAGATCACCCGGTCGGCGACGTGCAGCTCCTTGGCCAGCAGCGTCAGCTTGTGCACGACGGGGTCGTTGTCCAGCTCCTCGCGCGCCGGCCCGCCCGCGACGGTCAGCTCGGCGTGCGGGATGTGCACCAGCGCGTGCAGCGCGGTCTCGACGTCCCCGGCGGCGAGGTCGTCGCAGACCATCACCAGGCGCCGCCGGTCGCCGCGCGGCATCGAGGGGCCGGACTGGGCGAACTGCTCACCGTCGACGCCGTAGGGGACGACGGCCACGGTGGGACGCGGGACGCCCATGCGTACCACCGCGCCCGCCTCCTCGGCATGCCCGGCCAGCACCACGTCGGCGTCCCGGCCGATGGCCTTCTCCAGCCGGTCCCGGTGGGGGTGGACCGGGTGCCCGGCGCGGCGCTCGGCGGCGGCGACACCGTGGTAGCTCTGCGCGAAGGGGATGTCCAGCTCGCGGGCGACGGCGCAGGCGGCGAGGCCGCCGATCCAGCCGTGCGCGTGCACGATGTCGGGGCGTCCGCCGCCCGACCAGCGGCGGCGCAGCTCGTCGGCGAAATCGCGGACGTGCTTCAGCATCTGCTCGTCCGACAGCGGGCGGGCGGGCCCGGCGTCGAGATGGACGAGCACGGCGCCGGGCGCGAGCTTGACCCGGCCGCGGGCGCCCTTCTCCTGGCGCCGGGCGTAGACCGTGACCTGGTTCGGCTCTCCGTCCGAGGTCAGCGGACGGGTGAGCGAACGTGCGAGGTCCCGTACATGGATTGACTGCAGGTGTTCGCCGTCGAGGTCGGAGGCGGACACGAGAGCGATGTTCAGCGGGCGGTGCATGACGGATCCTCCGGTACATCACAGGGGAAGCACGGAGGTATCTGCGTCGTAGACACCTGCTCGGACAGTTTCATTTCCGCCCCTACCTCCCGCCAAACCTCGCGAATCGGATCCCTGTCCCGCCTCGTCCCGCGTCGACTCCTGACCAGCGTGGATACTGGGGAAGATGAACGACGAACCGCTCTGGTACGTGGCCTACGGCTCGAACCTGTTCCGCGAGAGGTTCCGCTGCTACCTGTCGGGCGGCCGTCCCGAGGGCGGCGCCCGCCGCCAGGCCGGCTGCCGCGACCCCCGTCCCGCCCGCGCCGAACGGTCGATCACCGTGCCCGGCGGCATCTACTTCGCGCACGACTCCCGCACCTGGGGCGGCGGGACGGCCTTCTACGACCCGGACCTCCCCGGGCGGGCCGCCGCCCGCGCCTACCTGCTGACCCGCCGCCAATTCTGCGACGTCCTGTCCCAGGAGATGCACCGCGAGGTCGGCGCCGACCACGACCTCTCGCGGGCCCTCGCCCACGGCCGCCAGCACGTCGGCCCCGGCCGCTACGAGACCGTCCTGAAGGTCGGGGAGCGCTCGGGGCACCACCTGTCTCTTATACACA
>NZ_SMKH01000013.1 GCF_004348515.1 Actinomadura sp. KC345
GCGGCGAGGAGCGCGGCGGTGACGGCGACGCCCGCCAGGTGGACGGTCAGCAGCCGCGACGGCCAGCCCTCGCCGAGCCCGGCCGTCCAGATCAGCAGCCAGCACCCGGCCAGGATCGGGATATTGAGGGCGGCGGCGCGGGCGGTGTGCCGGGTCTGCGCGATGGTCAGTTCCCGCTGGCAGTGGGGGAGGAGTTCCTCGCCGGTCCCGAACTCGCGCACGGCCTGGTGGGCGGCCCGGTCGAAGGGCATCCCGCCGGTCGTGTGCGCCTCGACGGTGTCGTGGAGGCCATCGCGGATCTCCTCGACCAGCCGCGCCTTGACCCGGGACGGGCCGTGCAGGTTCGCCGCCAGGGACTCGACGTAGTCCTCGACCACGTCTCCGGTGGCGGTCATGAGGCCGGGTGCGGGGGAGCGGCGGGGTTCAGGACGGAGCCGATCGCGGCCGTGAACTCCTCCCACGCCGAGCGCTCGCTGGCCAGGCGGCGGCGTCCGGCGTCGGTCAGCTCGTAGGAGCGGCGGCGCCGCTCGCCGACCGAGTCCCACGTGCTGCGCAGCAACCCGAGCCGCTCCAGCTTCGTCAGCGCCGGATAGATCGTGCCCGTGCGCAGTTCCAGTGTCCCCCCGCTGCGTTCCTGGACCGCCGCGATGATCGCGTAGCCGTGCAGCGGGCCGCCTTCGAGCACGGCGAGCAGCAGCCCGTCCAGATGCCCGCGTACCGCGTCAGCCCTCATAGGTAGGCAGCCTACACAATGGTCGCGTAGGCATGGTACGTATTGGTAGCCAACACATTTGGAGGGTACGCAATGGCGAAGTTTCTCCTGTCCGTGCACGTGCTGGCGGCGATCCTGGCGATCGGGCCGATCACCGTGGCCGCGTCGCTGTTCCCCCGCTACGTGAAGGAGCCGGCGGCCGAGGGGGCGGACGCCGGGACGGCCGCGTTCCTGCACCGGATCTGCCGCGGCTACGCCCTCGTCGGCCTCGCCGTCCCGGCCTTCGGGTTCGCGACCGCCGCGCAGCTCGGCGTGCTCACCGACGCCTGGCTGATCGCCTCGATCGTCCTGACCGCGGTCGCGGCGGGCATCCTCGCGGTGGCGATCCTGCCCGCCCAGCAGCGGCTCCTGAAGGCGCCCGGGGCGGGCGGCGCGGTGAGCCGGCTGACCGGCCTCACCGGCGTGTTCAACCTGCTGTGGGTGATCGTGGTCGTCCTCATGATCGTCCGGCCGGGCTCGACCACGAGCGCGTGACCGCGCGTCAGTCCTCGTAGGTGTGGACGAAACGGGACAGGAGGCGGGCGAACTCGGTGCGCTCCTCGTCCGTCCAGCCGCCCATGGCCTTGGCGAAGTGCTCGTGGCGGGTGCGGCGGGTGGCCTCCATGACGGCCTGCCCGGCGTCGGTCAGCTCCAGGTGGATGCGCCGCCCGTCCGCCTGGGACGCGACGCGGCGCACGTAGCCGGACTTGACGGCCTCGGCCACGATGCGGCTGCCGCGCGACGCGTCGACGCCGAGGCGGGCGGCGACCAGCCCGACGCTCATCTCCTGGCCGTCGTGGTCGGGGCCCTCGTCGACGACGTCCACCACATGCAGGACCTGGACGTCCACGGGGAGGTTGTGCTCCCGGATCGCCGCCTTGCCCAGGCGCCGGCGCGACATCCCGCGCCGCAGCCTGACCATGCTCCGCTCAACGGCGTCCACCGCTCCGTCGTGCACCGCCTCTTCGCGCATGGAGAACCACTCTAGCCAGCTTCGTCCCTCATGTATGTGTGATCAGCATTCCCATGTCTCATGCATGTAATGCCGGGTATCGCGCGGGCCGGGAGTTAGTCGTCGAGGGCGGCGTCGTGGACGAGGAGGGCTATCTGCACGCGGTTGTTCAACTCCAGCTTCGTCAGCAGCCGCGACACGTACGCCTTCACGGTGGCGACGCTGAGCGACAGCTCCCGGCCGATCTCGCTGTTGGTGCGGCCCCGGCCGACCAGGGCGGCCACGGCGCGCTCGCCCTCGCTCAGCCGGTCCAGCAGCTCCCGCGCGCGGGCCTGGCGCGGGTCGGCGCCGGATTCGGCGACGTACGACATCATCTTGCGCAGCACCGCCGGCGACATCATCGGCTCGCCCGCCGCGACCTCCCGGATCGCCCGGACGATCTCCGGCGGCGGGGTGTGCTTCAGCAGGAAGCCGCTCGCGCCCGCCCGCATCGCGCGCACGATGTGGTCGTCGGTGTCGAACGTCGTCAGGATGATGATCTCGGGTGGATCGCGGCGGGAGCGCAGCAGCTCGGTCGCCGCGAGCCCGTCCATGCGGGGCATGCGGATGTCCATCAGGACGACGTCGGGCCGGTGCTGGTTCACGGCGGGCACCACCTCGGCGCCGTCGGCGACGTCCGCCACGACCTCCAGGTCCTCGGCGTTCGACAGCATCATCGACAGGCCGGCGCGGACGAGGGCGTCGTCGTCCACGATCAGCACACGGGTGGGCGCGGAGTCCATTGCGTCACCCTAGGGCCTGCCCGGGAACTACGGGCGGTGCAGGCGCCGCCCGGTGACCTCGCGCGCCGACAGCCGGAACCACGCCTCGCGGTCGCCGCCCGGCCACGGGTCGACCCGCGCGACGGACGCCTGCTCCTCGTCGGTCAGCGGGTGGGCGCCGCCGCGCAGCAGGACGCTCCACCCCTCGTGGCTCGACTCGTCGAACCGGTCGACCTCGAACGCCGCCCGGACCTCGCCGCCCGCCACGGACGTCAGCAGGCTGCGGTTCAGCCGGCCGGTGACCGACGTCCGGAAGATCACCGCGTCGCCGTCGACGGCGTAGTTCACCGGGACGACCGTGGGCCCCTCGCCGTCGTCGAAGGCCACGCGGCCGATGCCGCCCCGGCCGAGCAGCTCCATGCAGTCGGTGCGGCCGAGCTCTTCCAGGACGGGCTGTGCCGAGGAGTTCGATGCCATGCCTCCCACCCTTCCCACCGTCCCGGACCGCCATGCGCTAGAGGGGCAGGCGGGCGTGCAGGCGGAAGCGGCCGTCGCCGGTCCCGCCGTGCTCCAGCGTGCCGCCGAGCAGGGCCACCCGCTCGGCGAGGCCGACGAGCCCCGCGCCCGAGCCGGGGATCTTGAGCGCGGAGGGGCCGGGCGGCAGCGCGTTGACGATCTCGATGTCCAGATCCGTCCCGGCGGCGAGGCGCACCCGGACCCGGGCGCCGGGCGCGTGCTTGCGGGCGTTGGTCAGCCCCTCCTGGACGATGCGGTAGGCGTGCCGGCCGACGCGGGACGGGACGCGGTCCGGGTCGGGCACGTGCTCGTCCAGCGTGACGTCGCCCCCGGCGCGCCGCGACTCCTCGACGAGCTCGGGCACGTCGGCGAGCGTCGGCTGCGGGCGTTCAGGTTCCGTGCCGGGGGAGTCGTCGCGCAGGACGCCGATCACCTCGCGCAGGTCCTCCATCGCCTCGAAGGCGCTCTGCCGGATGACCCCGGCGGCCTCGCGCTGGTCGGCGGGCGCGTCCGGGCGGAACTCCAGCGCCCCCGCGTGCACGGCCAGCAGCGAGATCCGGTGCGCGAGGACGTCGTGCATCTCGCGGGCGATCCGCTCGCGCTCCAGGAGCCGCCCCTCCTCGACGCGCAGCCGCTGCTCGGTCTCGGCGGCGCGGGCCCGCTCCTCCAGCGACTCGATGAGCATCCGCCGGGACCGGACGAGCATCCCCGCCGTGACCAGCGTCGCGTGCAGCAGCGTGAACACGACGGCGCCCTCCACGAAGTCCGTCCCGGACGACACCAGCCAGAACATCGTGATGATCAGCGCCAGGTTCAGGCCGGCGATCGGCAGGGCCGTCCGCCAGGGCCGCAGCATCGCCAGGGCGTACATGGCGATCGCGGCGGTGCCGAACATCGTCGTCGCGACCCACTGCGTCACGAGCAGGGCGACCGCGACGGCGACCGGACGCCGGCGCCGGAACAGCAGCAGGACCACCAGGGACACCGCGCCCGCCGCCAGTTCGAACCGCACCGAGATCGTCTCCCCGGGCACCGGATCCTCGATCGTCGCCTGGAGAAGCAGCAGGCCGAGCAGCGCCGCCGCCGCGGTGGCCCCCGCGTCGCCGAGCCAGTCGCGCAGTGGTCGCCTGAGATTCACGACGCCAACGTTAGCCAGGCCGCTCCGCGGGGGGAGCGGCCGCAGGTCGGTGCGGCATCGACTTTGGTAGCCGCGGCGGTCTCAGCCGGTCTTGGCGACCGTGAGCAGGATCGCGGAGTCCTCCAGCGCCTCCAGGGCGTGCCGCGCCTCCGGGACGATCAGGAGGTCCCCGGCGATCCCGTCCCAGGAGTCCTCGCCGCTCAGCAGCCGCACCCGTCCGCGCAGGACCGAGATCGTCGCCTCGCCGGGGTTCTCGTGCTCCGACAGCGTCGTGCCGGAGGTCAGCGCGATGAGCGTCTGGCGCAGGACGTGCTCGTGGCCGCCGTAGACGGTGCCGGCGCTGCGTCCGGTGGAGGTCGCGGCGGCGCGCTTCAGGTGGTCCCGGACCAGCGCGTCCAACGAGAGCTTCTGCATGCCGCCAAGTGTGCCAGTGCCTCACCGGACGCCGTCGGCGCGGGTCAGCCGAGCGGCGTGCCCGTGACCGGCTTGCCGACCGCGCTGCCTTCCAGCCAGTCCTCCCACGACTTCGCCCACGGCGTCGGCCCGTTGCCGAACTCCAGCTTCCGGGAGGTTCCCTGCACCTTGACGATGTCGCCCCGGTCGGTGAAGTCGAAGAACCACTTGGCGTTCGCCGCGGACATGTTCACGCATCCGTGGCTGACGTTGTCGCTGCCCTGCGAGGTGGTCGACCACGGCGCCGAGTGCACGAACACGCCGCTGTAGGTGAGGCGGACGTTCCACTTGGTCGGTATCCGGTACTCGCCCGGGTTACCGGTCGTCGCCGAGTCCATGATGATGTCCTTCGCCTTCTCCTGGGCGATCATCGTGCCGCTGTAGCTCTCGTGGCCGGGCTTGCCGAGGCTGACGTCGATGGTCTTCACCGTCTCGCCGTTCTCGGTGACCGTCGCCCGGTGCTTCTGGGCGTCGACGGTGGTGATGTGCTTCTCGCCGACGGTGAAGCTCGCGCTGCGGTCCTCCACCCCGTACACGCCATCGGCGATCTTCACTCCCGCCAGGTGCGCGGTGACCTTCACCTTCTGGCCGGTCGGCCAGTAGTCGCGGGGACGGAACTGGACGTGCTCGTCGTCGATCCAGTACCAGGCGCCCTGGACCGGCTTGGACATCTGGACCTCAAGGGCCTTCTCCACCGCCACCTTGCCGGCCTTCGTGCTCACTGGCCGGGACAGCAGCAACTGGACCGGCATGCCGACGCCGACCGTCTCGCCGTCGAGCGGCGACATGCCGGTCTCCAGCTTCCCGTCCGGCTTGAGCGTCGTGAACGTGGAGGTCGCGGTGACCTCCTTGCCGCCGTCACCGGTGCCCTTGGCGGTGACCGTGTACGTCGTGGACGGCTTCAGAGTCCACGACGACTTCCACGACGTGCCGTCCCGGGCGAGCCGGCCCTCGGCCTTCTTGCGCTTCTTGCCGTAGGTGAGGGTCACGTTCGTCAGCTTGCCGTTGTCCGCCGTGACGGTGACGGGCTTCTCCGGGGCGGCCCGCTTCGTGCCGGTCGCGGGCGTGATGGAGAGCTTCACCTGTTCCGCGGCCTTGCCTCCGCCTCCGCCTCCGCCGTTTCCGCCGCCGTCGCCACCGGACGAGCAGCCGGCGGCCGCGATGACGACCGCCCCGATGATCGCCGCACACGCCCTCCCCGTCCGACCCTTGCGCACCTGAGAACTCCTCACGCTCGACGCGGGCTATCCCCTCGTCAGGGTATGCGCGGTTTTACGGAAGGCATGCGGAACGGCGGGTACTAATCGGCTCCCTCTCCTCCGGGCACAGGTTCCCCCAAGGCGCGTCAAAGCCGCGAGGCTGCGGCCCGGTCCAGCAGGAACAGGGTCCGCTCCCGGCCCCGGGCGCCCGCGACCGGGGCCTTCGCGCGGTCCGCGTCCGCCAGTCCGAGCCGGACCGCCTCGGCCTTCGCCTCGCCCGCCGCCAGCATCCACACCTCCCGGGCGGCGCGCAGCACCGGGAACGTCAGCGTGATCCGCGTCGGCGGCGGTTTCGGGGCGTCCCGCACGGCCACCGCGGGACGGTCGTCGCCCAGCGCCGGCAGCCCCGGGAACAGCGACGCCACGTGCGCGTCCGGCCCGACGCCCAGCATCACCACATCAAGCGAGGGGAAGCCGAGCGGCGCCGCGGGGGAGTCCTCGGGATGCGCGGCGGCCGCCAGCTCGGCGGCGTAGCGCTCCGCGGCGACCTCCGGGTCGGCGCCGTCCGGCCCGTCCGCCGCCGGCATCGGATGCACCCGGGCGGGATCCACCGGGACGTGGTCGAGCAGCGCCTCCCGGGCGCCGGTCTCGTTGCGCTCCGGGTCCCCGGTGGGCAGGAAGCGCTCGTCGCCCCACCACACGTCCAGGCGCGCCCAGTCGATCGCGTCGCGCGCCCCGCAGGCGGCCAGCGCCGACAGCACCGCGGTGCCGACCCCGCCGCCGGTCAGCGCGACCGACGCCGAGCCCCGTGCCGCCTGGACGTCGGCGATCCGCGTCACCAGCCGCGCGGCGGCCGCCTCGGCGAGGACGTCCTGGCCGGGGTGGACCAGGACGGCCGGGGCGCTCACGCGTCCCCCGTCTCGCGAAGCCCGCCGGCTTCCTCCCCGGCGGAGTCCGCCTCCGCCTCCGTGTCCGCCTCCGCCTCCGTGTCCGCCTCCGCCTCCGTGTCCGCGTCGGCCGTGGCCGACAGCGGGTCGCTCGCCACGCCCTCGTCCGTCGCGCCGCCGGCGAGGTCCGTGGCGAACCGGGCGGCGGCCTCGTGGTACACCTCGTCGGGATCGAGGCGCCGCAGCTCCTCGGCCAGCAGCTCCGCCATCGGGCGCCGCAGCAGCGACACCTGCCGGTCGGGCTGGCCCGGCCGGCACAGCGTCGCGACCCGCCCGTCCGGGCGGTGGATCTGGATGTCGCCGCCGGTCGTGGTCATCCGGACGCCGGTGAGGCCGGGCCCCTCCGAGACCGCGCGGGTCACCGGGACGCCGAGCCGGAGCGACAGCCACGCCGCCAGCAGCTCCGCGCTCGGGCTGTCCGGCTCCGCCGTCACCTCGCCGGAGGTGATCTCGTCGTGCTTCTGGTCCAGCGCCGCGGCCAGCAGCGACCGCCAGGAGGTCAGCCGCGTCCAGGTGAAGTCGGTGTCGCCCGGACGGTACCCCTCGGCGAGCTGCGCGAGGGTGCCGAGCCGGTCCCGGGCCGCGTAGGAGTCGGTCACCCGGCGCTGCGCCAGCATGCCGAGCGGATCCTTGGCGGGCACCTTCGGCACCTTGCCGCCCGGCCACCACGTCACCACCGGGGTGTCGGGCATCAGCAGCGGGACGACCACCGAGTCGGCGTGCTCGGCGAGCGGCCCGTACATGCGCAGCAGGACCGTCTCGCCCGGCCCGGTCTCGCCCATGCGGATCTCGGCGTCCAGCCGGGAGGAGCCGCCGCGCGGGTCGCGGGAGATGACGGTCAGCACCCGGCAGGGATGCTCGCGCGCCGCCTCCGTCGCCGCGCGCACCGCGTCGTACTGCGCCGACTCGTCGGTCATGATGATCAAGGTGAGCACCATCCCGACGGCGGGGCCGCCCATCAGATGCCGGGACTGCGTCAGCGCGTCCTGGATCTTGCGGGTGGTGGTCCCGGTGAGGTCGATGTTCATGTGACTAAGCCCCCGTCTCGTCTTAGAGCCGCCGCCAGACGCGCCCGTCGCGCGCCATCAGCTCGTCGGCGCTGTCCGGCCCGTAACCGCCGGACCTGTACTGGTCGAGACCGCTGCGGCTCGCCCAGTACTCGGCGATGGGGTCGAGGATCTTCCAGGACAGCTCGACCTCCTCCTGCCGGGGGAACAGCGGCGGGTCGCCGATCAGGACGTCCAGCAGCAGCCGCTCGTAGGCCTCCGGGGAGGTCTCGGTGAACGACTCGCCGTAGGCGAAGTCCATGTTGACGTCGCGGATCTCCATCGAGGTGCCGGGCACCTTCGAGCCGAACCGGACGGTGATGCCCTCGTCCGGCTGCACCCGCATGACCAGGGCGTTCTGCCCGAGTTCCTCGGTGTCGGTCTCCGAGAACGGCTGGTGCGGCGCCTGCTGGAACACCATCGCCACCTCCGTCACCCGGCGGCTGAGGCGCTTGCCGGTGCGCAGGTAGAACGGGACGCCCGCCCAGCGGCGGTTCTGGATCTCCAGCTTGATCGCGGCGTAGGTCTCGGTCCGGGAGTCGGCCGGGATGCCCTCCTCGTCCAGGTAGCCGCGGACGTTCACGCCGCCCTGCCAGCCCGCCGCGTACTGCCCCCGCGCGGTGGACTCGGCCAGGTCGCCGGGCAGCCGCACCGAGGAGAGGATCTTGGCCTTCTCGGCCCGGACGGCCTCGGCGCTGAACGAGGTGGGCTCCTCCATCGCGGTCAGCGCCAGCAGCTGCAGCAGGTGGTTCTGGATGACGTCGCGCGCCGCGCCGATCCCGTCGTAGTACCCGGCGCGGCCGCCGATGCCGATGTCCTCGGCCATCGTGATCTGCACGTGGTCGACGAACGACCGGTTCCAGATCGGCTCGAACATCGCGTTGGCGAACCGCAGCGCCAGGATGTTCTGCACCGTCTCCTTGCCGAGGTAGTGGTCGATCCGGAAGATCGACTCCTCGGGGAAGACCCGGTGGACGGTGTCGTTCAGCTCCACCGCGGTCTTCAGGTCCCGGCCGAACGGCTTCTCGATGACGACCCGCCGCCAGGCGCCCTGCGTGCGGTCGGCGAGGCCGCTGCGCTGGAGCTGCTCCACGACCTTCTCGAAGAACTTCGGCGGGATCGACAGGTAGAAGGCGTAGTTGCCGCCCGTGCCGCGGGTCTCGTCCAGCTCCTTCACGGCCATCGACAGCGCGTCGAACGCCCCCGGGTCGTCGAACGTGCCGGGGACGAAGTGCATGCCCTCCGACAGGTGCGTCCACACGTCCTCGCGGAACGGGGTCCGCGCGTGCCGCTTGACCGACTCGTAGGCGATCTGCCGGAAGTCCTGGTGGTCCCACTCGCGGCGGGCGAAGCCGACCAGGGAGAAGCCCGGCGGCAGCAGCCCCCGGTTCGACAGGTCGTAGATCGCCGGCAGCAGCTTCTTGCGGGCCAGGTCGCCGGTCACGCCGAACAGCACGAGCACGCACGGTCCCGCCACCCGCGGCAGGCGCTTGTCCCGCGGGTCGCGGAGCGGATTCGTCGGGTCGGTCACATGGCCCCCTCTGGTCGCGCTGCAGCCCGCTGCGCCGCCTCAAGTCCTACTACTCCTGCAAGCATCCTGCCCTCACTGCTCATTCTCTGCGACCGCGCGCGTTCGCGCGGCAACCCGCGCATGGCGGTACGCCGGACCGGCGGCGCCGACCCGGATCCGGCACGTCGGGACGACGTTCCCGGTGACCGGCGGGCAAACGCGCTCGGTGACGGCCGCCTCCCCCCGAGACGACGGCGTTGGAGGTCACGGCCTGCGCGCCCCCGCCACCGAGCGCATCGCCTCGGTGAGCCTGCCCGCGCCCTCGACCGGGTCGCGCAGATGCAGCCGGATCACCGGCAGCCTGCGCTCGCGCAGCGCCCGCAGCTCGGCCAGCGCCCGCGCGAGCTGGAGCTTCGCCAGGCTGTAGGGGCGGCCGGGGACGGGGTGCGAGGCCAGCGTGTCACCCGGCGCCGGGTCGCCGGTGATGATGAGGAACGCGCCGTTGCCCGGACCGTCCTTGTGCACCGTCCCGGTCGCGTGCGGGTACGCCGGCCCCGGGCCGTAGGCGACGGGGCGCCCTGACCCGCGGGCCATGGACGGCGCGAGGTAGCGCCCGGAGAAGTCACCGGACAGGTACGTCATGACCGACAGGTACCCGTCGTTGGGGACCGAGGCGACCAGCCCGCCGAGGACGGTCCGCAGCTCCGCGCCGGGCGGCCACGGGAAGTCGGCGTACACCTCGATGTCGTCCTCGACGTACACCGGCTCCTCCGCGGTCAGCGGACCCGAGCCCGCCGAGCGCAGCATCGTCGCCGCGTCGTCCTCGGACTCCTGGACGACGGTGCTGCCCGCCTCGAACGGGTTCACGCCGAGCAGCCACCCGGAGACCGCCGTCGCGTACTCCCACAGCAGGAACTGCGCGCCGAGCGGGGCCCACACGGAGGTGTCGGACTCGTCCTCGACCGCCGACCTCGGATTGATCGACACGCCGTGCACGTCGGGGAAGTCGCCGCGTCCGCCGGGCGGCTCGAACGCCACCACGCCGCGGCCGCGCTTGCCGGTGCCGACCGCGAGGAGCTGGGAGATCCAGGCGCTCAGCGCGCCCGGCCCGCCGGGCTCGCGCAGCAGCACCTTGTCGCGGGCCAGCCCGCCGGGGCCCTGCTGCGCGCAGCCGCCGAGGACCGCGCCGAGCAGGAGGCCCGGGTTGTCCTCGTCCTTGCCCAGCGACGGCACCAGCGACGCCGCCTCGTCCAGCAGGCGCTCGGCGTCGGCGCCCGCGAGCACGGACGGGACGAGCCCGTAGGCCGACAGCGCCCCGTAGTGCCCCGGCAGGTAGGGGTCGGTCAGCCCGATCCGGTAGCCGCACTGGCGCGCGAAGTCGTGCAGGGGGCTCCCGTGGTCGGTGATGACCAGGAACCGGCCCGCGGCCTCCCGTTCCGACATGCCGTGCTCACGGAACGCGGCGGAGAAGATCCTGCGGTAGGCGTCGCCCTCCAGCGACACGCCCGCCTTGCTGGCCAGCACGACGAGCGTCCGGTCGAGCCGCTCCATGGCGAACGCGAGCGCGGCGGTGTCGCTGCCGTCCAGGACGGTCAGCTCGCCCGTCGCGCGGCCGGGGGCGTCCTGCCCCGCGGCTCCCGGCCGCGCGGCGCCGGAGCCGACGGCGACCGCGGGCGCGTGGGCGTGCGCCTCCATGATCGCCTGGGCGGCGAGGCTCTCCGCCCCGACGCCGATCAGCACGATGTGGTCGAGGCCCGAGTGGCGCGCCTCGGCGACCATCCCGTCCACCTGGTTCAGCAGCCCCCGGGAGGCGAACGGCAGGTCGAGCCAGCCCAGCCTGCTGTGGTCGACCGCGCGCCGCCCCCACAGCCGCGGGTCCTTGGCGGCGAGCGCGCCGGGGACGCCGCAGCTGACGAGGTAGTCCCTCGCCTGCAGCGCCAAGTCCAGCACGTCGCCGCGCGTCAGTACGTCGAATCCGGACACCGTTCCCTCCTGCCCCCCATCGTTTCAGGAGAGAATGCGCATTGGCGACCTATCCGTCGATCTTCTTCGGTGCCGGAGCGCGTCAGGCGAGCGCCTCCGCCAGCTGCGCGAGACCCTCCGCCCGGTCGCGCAGATGGAGGCGGAAGGAGGGACGGCCCAGCGACCGGACCACCCGCAGGTCGCCGAACGCCTGCGCGAGCTGAAGTTCCCCCAGGCTGTACGGCCGCCCCGGGACGGGGACGTCGCCGGTGACCGCGCCGGTGACCTGCAAGAACGCGCCGTTCTGCGGGCCGCCCTTGTGGTACTGGCCGACCGTGTGCAGGTAGCGCGGCCCCCACCCGAACGTGACGGGCGCCGGACGCCGGCGGACCTTCGCGGCCCGCGCCGCCAGCAGCGGCCGCAGCCCGGCCGCCGCCGCGTCGCCGTGGCGGTCCAGGTACGCCAGAACGGCGAGGTACCCGCCGTCCGGGACGCCCTCCAGGATCGCGTCCATCGCCTCGGTCAAGGTCTGCGCGCCCCGGAGCGCGTCCTGCGCCTGAGGAGCGGCGCCGTGCACCTCCACCGCCCCGGACACCAGCTCCGGCGGCCTGCTCACGACCGTGGGGGCCGTGCCCTCCTCCGACCTCAGCAGCGCCGCCGTGCTCTCCTGCGACTCGCCGACGTCCGGCTCGTCGAACGGGTCGACGCCCAGCACGCGCGCCGCCACCGCGGCGGCGTACTCCCACAGCAGGAACTGCGCGCCGAGCGGGCCCGCCACGCTCACGCCCGCCTCGCGTCCGGGACCCGGCTCGTCCTGGCGCCGGCCCAGGATGACGCGGCGCAGGTCGTCGGCCAGTTCGAAGCCCGGCGCGTCGACGCCCTCCACCACCACCGGCAGGAGGCCCTTGCCGTCCTTGCCCAGCGCGCCGCCGACCAGCTGCTCCGCCCACCCGGCGAAGCCGTCCAGACCGGATCCGTGGTCGGCGATCACCAGCTTGTCGCGGGTGCCGAGCGCGGAGGCGCCCAGCACGGCGCCCAGCGCGAGGGCGGGGTTGTCGTAGGGCTGCCGGAGCGCCGCGAGGAGCCGCGCCGCGTCGTCGAGCAGGACGTCCACGTCGACCCCGGCGAGCGCCGCCGGGACCAGCGCCCGGGCGCCGAGCGCGCCGTACCGCCCGTCGACGTCGGGTTCGGCGGGCACGAGGTGGTGGCCGACCTCGCCGGCGGCGCGGCCGAGCGCGGAGTCCTGCCCGGCCACGACGACGAACCGGCGGGCCAGCTCGGCGCCCCCCAGCCCGGCCTTGGAGAACGCGCGCCCGAAGACGCGCCGCAGCGACTCCGTCTCGATGCTCTCGCCCGACACGACCACGACCGTCCGGTGCAGGTCGCCGGCCAGCACGCCCGACACCTCGTGTGGATCGGTCGTGTCCAGGACGATCAGCTCCGCCGCCCCCTCGGCGGAGCGGAACGCGGTCCGGAACATCGCCTCGGCGGCGAGCGCGGAACCGCCCGCGCCCGCCAGGACGATCCGGTCCAGGCCCGCCGCACGGGCCTCGCCCGCCGGCTCGGCCAGCAGGTCCGCCAGCGACCGCGAGGTCTCCGGCAGCCCCAGCCAGCCCAGCCGCCGGGCGGCGAGCGGGGCCGCGTCCGGCCCCCACAGCTTCGCGTTCCCGGACGTCAGAGAGCCCGGCACGCCGTCGGAGACGAGGCGCTCCAGGAGCGTCTCGCTCTCGTCGACGACGACGCCGCGGATGGTGACCGAGATCCCCCCGGCGGTCACCACCGAGGTCATGCCCCGGCCCTCTTGGACTCCAGCTCGCCGGTGATGGAGTCGAGCAGCTCCTTCCACGACACCGCGAACTTCTCGACGCCCTCGTCCTCCAGGACCCTCACGACGTCGTCGTAGTCGACGCCCGCGTCCTTCAGCGCCGCCATGTGGGCGCGTGCGTCGTCGTAGGCGTCCCGGACGGTGTCGCCGCGGACCTGGCCGTGGTCGGCCTCGGCGACCAGCGTCGCCTCCGGCATCGTGTTGACCGTCCCCGGCGCGACCAGCTCGTCCACGTACAGCGTGTCGTTGAGGTCGGGGTCCTTCACCCCGGTGGAGGCCCACAGCGGGCGCTGGGGACGGGCCCCGGCGTCCTTCAGCGCCTTCCACCGGTCCGTGCCGAACTTCTCCTCGAACAGCGCGTACGCGAGCCGGGCGTTGGCGAGGCCCGCCTTCGAGCTCAGCGCCTCGGCCTCGGCCGAGCCGATCTTGTCGAGCCGCTTGTCGATCTCGGTGTCGACGCGGCTGACGAAGAACGAGGCCACCGAGGCGATCTTCGACAGGTCGCGGCCGGCGGCCCGTGCCTGCTCCAGCCCCGCGAAGAACGCGTCGATGACCTCGCCGTAGCGCTCCAGCGAGAAGATCAGCGTCACGTTCACGCTGATGCCCTCCGAGAGCGCCGTCGTGATCGCCGCCAGGCCCTCCTTCGTGGCCGGGATCTTGATGAACAGGTTGGGCCGGTCCACCAGCCACCACAGCGCCCGCGCCTCGGCGACCGTCCGGCGGGTGTCGCGGGCCAGCCGCGGGTCCACCTCGATCGACACGCGGCCGTCGAGGCCGTCCGTCCGGTCGTACACGGGGCGCAGCACGTCGCAGCCCCAGCGGATGTCGTAGGTGGTGATCGCGCGGGCCGCCTCCTCGACGTCCACCCCCCGCACGGCCAGGTCGCGGACCTGGTCGTCGTAGGCGGTGCCCTTGCTCAGCGCCTTGGCGAAGATCGTCGGGTTGGAGGTGACGCCGACCACGTGCTTGTCCTTGACGAGCTCGGCCAGGTTGCCCGTCCGCAGCCGCTCCCGGCTGATGTCGTCCAGCCAGATCGACACGCCCTCGTCCGAGAGCCTCTTCAGAATCTCACTCATCGCATACTCCTCAGCACGTCCTAGTTGCCGGTGGTCGAGCCCCGCCCGGCGTCCCTGACGCCGGCCCTGATCAGGCTGGCCTTCGCCGCCGCGACGACCCGCTCGGAGGTGATGCCGAACTGCAGGAACAGCGTCTTGTGGTCGGCCGACGCGCCGAAGTGCTCCAGGCTCACCGACTCGCCGGCGTCGCCGACGTAGGTGCGCCAGCCGAGCGCGACCCCGGCCTCGACCGACACGCGGGCGCGCACGCCGGGCGGCAGGACCTCCTGCCGGTAGGCGTCGCTCTGCGCCTCGAACCACTCCACGCACGGCATCGACACGACGCGGGTGGGGGTGCCCTCGGCCTGCAGCGACGTCCGGGCCTCCAGCGCGAGCTGGACCTCGCTGCCGGTCGCGATGATGATCACCTGGGGGTCGCCGCCGTCGGCGTCGGCCAGCACGTAGCCGCCCTTCGCGACGCCCTCCGCGGACGCGATCTCGCCGCCGCGTTCGAGGGTCGGCAGCGCCTGGCGGGTCAGCGCCAGGCCCGCCGGGCGGTCGGTGTGCCCGAGGACGGTCCGCCACGCCACCGCGGTCTCGTTGGCGTCCGCGGGCCGGACGACGTCCAGGCCGGGGATCGCCCGCAGCGCCCACAGGTGCTCGACCGGCTGGTGCGTCGGGCCGTCCTCGCCGAGGCCGATCGAGTCGTGCGTCCACACGAACGTGACCGGCAGCTTCATCAGTGCCGCGAGCCGCACCGCCGGGCGCATGTAGTCGCTGAAGATCAGGAACGTGCCGCCGTACGGGCGGGTCCCGCCGTGCAGCGCGATCCCGTTGCAGATCGCGCCCATGGCGTGCTCGCGGACACCGAAGTGCAGCGTGCGACCGTAGCGGTGGCCGGGGAACTCCTTGGTCTGGAACTCCTCGGGGACGAAGGACGGCTCGCCCCTCATCGTGGTGTTGTTGCTCTCGGCCAGGTCCGCCGAGCCGCCCCACAGCTCCGGCAGCACCGGCGCCAGCGACGCCAGGATCTCCCCGGACGCCTTGCGGGTCGCGACCGCGGCACCGGCCTCGAACTCCGGCAGCGCGGCCTCCCAGCCGGCGGGCAGCGTGCGGGACGAGATCCGGTCGAACTCGGCGGCGCGCTCGGGGTTCGCCTTGCGCCACGCCTCCAGCGCCGTGTTCCACTCGGCGTGGTCGGCGCGGCCGCGGTCGCGCACCTTCCGGGCGTGCTCCAGGACGTCGTCGGGGACCTCAAACGACTCGGCCGGGTCCAGGCCGAGGATCCGCTTGGTGGCGGCGACCTCGTCCGCGCCGAGCGCCGAGCCGTGCGCCTTGCCGGTGTTCTTCTTGTTCGGCGCGGGCCAGCCGATGATGGTCCGCAGCGCGATGAACGACGGGCGGGACGTCTCGGCCTGCGCCGCCGCGAACGCCTCGGCGAGCGCGGCGACGTTCTCCTCGTAGTCGCCGTTCGCCGTCCAGTCGACGTTGTGGACGTCCCAGCCGTAGGCGGCGTACCGGGCCCGCACGTCCTCCGACAGCGCGATCGCGGTGTCGTCCTCGATCGAGATGTGGTTGTCGTCGTAGAGCAGGACCAGGTTGCCGAGGCGCTGGTGGGCCGCGAGGGCGCTCGCCTCGTGGCTGATGCCCTCCATGATGTCGCCGTCGGACGCGAACGCCCAGACGGTGTGGTCGAAGGGGGACTCGCCCTGCGGCGCGTCCGGGTCGAACAGGCCGCGCTCGCGGCGCGCCGCCATCGCCATCCCGACGGCGTTCGCGACGCCCTGCCCCAGCGGGCCGGTGGTCGTCTCCACGCCCGCCGTGTGCCCGTACTCGGGGTGGCCGGGGGTGAGGCTGTCCCACTTGCGCAGCGCCTTCAGCTCGTCCAGCGTCATCGGGTAGCCCGACAGGTAGAGCTGGATGTAAAGGGTGAGGCTGGAGTGCCCGCAGGAGAGCACGAACCTGTCCCGGCCCGCCCAGTGCGGGTCGGTCGGATCGTGCCTGAGGAAGCGCTGGAACAGAAGGTAGGCGGCGGGCGCGAGGCTCATCGCCGTCCCTGGGTGACCGGAGCCCGCTTCCTCGACCGCGTCCATGGCGAGGGCGCGGATCACGTCCACCGCCCGCCGGTCCTGGTCGGACCATTCAAACGTGCTGTTGTCCCTGCTCACGGAAACGCCAGGCTCCTCTCGAACCGGTATACGTACTGACCACTCGGTTGTGCCGCTGCGGCCGGGGCACGGCCGCGACGCGACCGTCTTCGCGCCGGCCAGGCGCCGACCGCATTCCGCGGCCGGTCAAGATCGCGCCGCGCCCCTTCGGCGAGCCTATCGCGCGGGAGGGCCGCCCAGGCTGCCGCGAAACCGGCACGGGACCGGCGTGAACGCGTGTCACCGCGTCCCCGGGGGCGGGGCCGCGCCGCTCCAAGCACCCTTGCCCGGACACCCCGCGGGCTAACCCCCCGCACGGGTGATCCCGCGGGTGATCCGGTGACCCGGTGCGCGACCTCCGGAGGGGGCGGACTACAGTGATTGCGCGGTTGACGACGATGGCCGCGGCAGGATTTCCAAGCCGAAGTCGCACCCAGCCGAGGCCGGCCCGGATCGCGGGGGCGCCGCCGAGGTGGTACGCGATTTCTCATCCCTACGTTGGACGTGGACCCGATTGTGACGGTGCTCAGTAACAAGCGCGAGGCCGACTACGAGCTCGCCGGCGGCAGGGTGATCGGCGGCGAGTGGGGGCTGGAGGACGGCGAGCAGGTGCCGGGGGCGCCGGCCGCGCCGCTCGCTCCGGCGACCGCCGAGCAGGCCGCGCCCAGGACGATCGGCGCGAGCGTGCGCGCCTACGTGGCGCTGACCAAGCCGCGCGTGATCGAGCTGCTGCTGATCACGACGATCCCGGTGATGTTCCTGGCGGCCGGGGGCCTTCCGCCGCTGTCCACCGTGCTGCTGACGCTGGCGTTCGGGACGATGTCCGCCGGGGCCGCCAACGCGATCAACTGCTACATCGACCGCGACATCGACGCGAAGATGCGCCGCACCCGGCGCCGCCCGCTGGCGCGCCACCAGGTCACGCCGGCCCGCGCGCTGATCTTCGGGGTCACGCTCGCCGCGCTGTCCACGGCGGGGTTCCTGCTCGCCGTCAACCCCGTCGCCGCCGTCGGCTCGCTGTTCGCGATCCTGTTCTACGTCTTCGTGTACTCGCTGCTGCTCAAGCGGCGGACGTCCCAGAACGTCGTGTGGGGCGGCATCGCGGGGTGCATGCCCGTCCTCATCGGCTGGGCCGCGATCACCGGTGACCTCGCCTGGACCCCGTTCGTCCTGTTCGGCGTCGTGTTCCTGTGGACGCCGCCGCACACGTGGACGCTCGCGATGCGCTACCGCGAGGACTACGCGGTCGCCAAGGTCCCGATGCTGCCGGTCGTCGCCACCGAGCGGCGCGTCGTCACCGAGAGCCTCCTCTACACCTACGCGACCGTGGCCTGCTCGCTGCTGCTGTGGCCGGTGGCGGGCATGGGGCCCGTGTACGCCGCCGTCGCGGTCGTCCTGGGCACGGTGTTCCTCGCCGAGGGCCACCGGCTGCTGAAGGCGGTCCGCGCCGGGGTGACCGGCGTCCATCTCCGGCCGATGCGGTTCTTCCACCTCTCCAACGTCTACCTGGCGCTGCTTTTCACGGCAGTCGCGGTCGATCCGATCCTGCACTGACGGCCGATCCTGCACTGACGGCCGATCCTGCACCGACGGCCGTTCCTGCACCGACGGGAGAAGCCGTGACCGGACGGTCGCCATTCGTGACGGGCCGGGCTTAGCCATTCGCGCGACCTGCCGTTACGCTTCGCGTCATGGCGCGTGTCGACCCCAAGGCGGTTCTCGAAGGGCGGATCCCCGGCCGGCCCCCGGTCGGGCTCATCGTCGGCATGACCGTGTCGGGGCTCTGCGCCGTGATCGCGCTCGGGTTCACCGCCCTGTACGGGGGCCCCGGCTTCTGGGTGGGGGTGCTGCTCGCCTTCGTCCCGATCCCGGTGCTGATCGCCCTCGCGCTCACCCTCGACCGGCTGGAACCGGAACCGCCGCGCGCCCTGGCCTTCGCGTTCATGTGGGGGGCGGGCGTCGCCGTGCTCGGCGCCCTGGTGCTCAACACCGCCGGCCTGCTGTACGTGACCGTGCCCATCTTCGGCGAGGAGGAAGGCCACCTCGTCAGCGCCACGGTCGGGGCGCCCGTCATCGAGGAGGCGCTGAAGGGCGCCGTCCTGTTCGGCATGCTGTGGGTGCGCCGCAACGAGATCGACGGCTTCGCCGACGGGATCGTCTACGCCGCCATGGTCGGCCTCGGCTTCGCGATGATGGAGAACATCACCTACTACATGCGGGCGTACGAGGAGGGCGGCACGCAGCAGCTCCAGGCGGTGTTCATCCTGCGCGGCCTGATCATGCCGCTCAGCCACCCCCTGTTCACCGCCATGACCGGTCTCGGAGTCGCCTACGCGGCCACCCACCGCCGCGGCCAGGTGATCGCGCCGCTGGCCGGGCTGCTCGGCGCGATCGTCCTGCACGGGCTGTGGAACGGCTCGGCCTCGATCGGCGGCGGCCTCGTCATCGTCTACGTGCTGGACTTCTGCATCCTGATCGCGCTGATCGCCATCGTCTTCGTCGAGCGCCGGAGCACCGTCCGCCGCATCGAGACGTACCTGCCGACGTACGCCGCGACGGGCCTGGTGACGCCGCAGGACATCCGGATGCTGCGCTCCCTCCCGGCCCGCCGCGCCGCGCGCCGCTGGGCCCGCCTCGTGGGCGGCCACCGCGCCGCCCGCGCCATGACGGACTACCAGCTCGCCGCGACGGAGCTGGCGCTGCTGCACAAGCGCGCCGACCGGGGCGTCGCCGACGAGCGCTGGTTCGTCACCCGCCGCGACGCGCTCCTCGACCTGATGGCGGTGGCCAGGCAGGCGTTCCTGCGCGCCCCGCCGCGCCGCGGCACGAGCCGGGCGGCGGGCCCGCCGTGGGCCGGCCGCGGCCCGTCCGGCTTCCGCGCGCCCGAGCCGCCCGGCCCCTACGGCGGGTGACCGGGGGCCGGATCGCGGTCACCGGGACCCGGCCATACGATTGATGCCGTGGCAGAGCGACAGTCGTCCAACCTCCCGGTCCGGATGTGGAACGCCGTGTGGCGTCCGACGCCCCGGTCGCTGCGGCTGCTCGCGCTCCTCGGCGTCATCGGCAACACGGCGATCGTCGTCAGCGGCGGCGCGGTCCGCGTCACCAAGTCCGGGCTCGGCTGCCCCGACTGGCCGCGCTGCTCCGGCGACAGCCTCGTCCCCACCCCGACGCCCGACCACCACCTGCTCAACATGTCGATCGAGTTCGGCAACCGGATGGTCACCTTCGTGGTGCTGGCCGCCGGGCTGGCGGTGTTCGTCGCGGCGCTGAGGCTCCGCCCCCGCCGCAAGGAACTGGTCTGGTGGGCGCTGGCCCAGCCGATGAGCGTCGTCGCGCAGGCCGTCATCGGCGGGATCGTGGTCCTCACCGACCTGCACCCGACCGCCGTATCGCTGCACTTCCTCGTCTCGCCCGTCCTGCTGGTCTTCTGCGTGGCGCTGTGGGTCCGCGCCGGCGAGGGCGACGACCCGCCCCGGCGGCTCGCCGGCACCGGGACGCGGCTCCTCGCCGCCGCGCTGCTGGTGTCGTGCGCCGCCGTGCTCGTCGCCGGCACCGTCGTCACCGGCACCGGCCCTCACGCGGGCGACGCCGACGCCCGCCGGTACGGCTTCGACATCACCGAGGTCGTCCGGTACCACAGCGTGCTGGCCTGGGTCACCGCGGCCCTGACGGTGGCCGTCCTCGTCGCCCTGTACCGCACGGGCGCCTCCGCCGCGCGCCGGCGCGGCCGCGAGCTGGTGGCGCTCGTCGTCTTCCAGGGCGCCGTCGGCTACCTCCAGTACTTCCTGGGCGTCCCCGAGGGCCTGGTGCTCCTGCACATGCTCGGCTCGATCCTGATGTGGATCACGGCCTTCCGCCTCCTGCTCGCCCTCCGCGACCGGGGCCCCGTCCCCGAGCCGGGGGCGTCCCCGGCACCGGCCGAGGCCGCGGCCGCCGAAACTCCGCAGCCCGCCTGACCCGCCCGGCTCAGCGCTTCTCGTCGAGGAAGGCGCGCAGGCGCTCCAGGGGCCAGGTGTTGATGACGTCCTCGGGGGTCAGCCAGCCGCGCTGGGCCGTGCCGACGCCGTAGCGGATGTTGCGGTGGTGGCCGAGGGAGTGCGCGTCGGTGTCGACGGAGAACTTCACCCCGAACCGCTTGGCGCGGCGGGCCAGGTCGGCGGGCAGGTCGAGGCGGTCGGGGAACGAGTCGATCTCCATGGCGGTGCCGGTGCGGGCGGCGGCGCGGAACACCGTGTCCCAGTCGGCGTCGACCGGGGCGCGCCGGCCGATGCTGCGGGCGGTCGGATGGCCGATGACGTGGACGTGGGGGTTCTCGCACGCGCGGACGAGGCGCCGGGTCATGACGTCCTGGTCCTGCGTGAAGTGGGAGTGGATCGAGGCGACGCAGACGTCGAACGCGGACAGGAAATCGGCGTCCCAGTCGACCTCGCCGTCCGGGCCGATGTTCAGCTCGGTGCCGTGCAGGAGCGTGAGGCCGGGGTAGCGGCCCTGGAGCGCGGCGACCCGCTCGCGCTGGGCGAGCATCTTCTCGTCGGTCATCCGCTGCATGACCAGGTCGGGTGCGTGGTCGGTGATCGCGTAGTACTCCAGGCCGCGGGCGTGCGCGGCGGCGGCCATGTCCTCCAGGGAGGCGATGCCGTCGGTGAGGTCGGTGTGGCTGTGCAGGTCGCCGCGCAGATCCTCGACCGTGACCAGCCGGGGCAGCGCGTCCTTCAGGGCCGCCTCGATCTCGCCGGTGTCCTCGCGCAGCGCGGGGTGGACCCAGGGCAGCCCGAGCCGCTCGTAGACCTCCTCCTCGGTCTCGGAGACGATCAGCTCGTCCGACTCGGCGTCGAACAGGCCGTACTCGGAGAGCTTGAGGCCCGCCTTCACGGCGATCTCGCGGGTGCGGATGTTGTGGGCCTGCGACCCGGTGAAGTACTGCAGCGCCGCGCCCCAGGACTCGGGCGGCACGACGCGCAGGTCGACCTGCAGGCCCTTGGCGGTGCGGATCGAGGTCTTCTTCTCGCCGCTCGCGACGACCTCCGCGACGAACGGCAGCGCGGTGAACGCCTCCATGATCGGGCGGGGGTCGCGCGACGCCGCCAGGACGTCGACGTCGCCGATCGTCTCCCGCATCCGCCGCAGCGAGCCGGCGTGCTCGCAGCGCTCCACCTGGGGGAGCGCGGACAGCCTCTCGACGATCTCGTCGGCGACACCGGCCGCGGCGTCGACGAGGACGCGTTCACCGGAGCTGCGCATCAGGTCGATGCCGTGGAGGATGTTCTCCTCGGTCTTGGCGCCGAAGCCCTTCAGGCCGCGCAGGCGCCCTTCACCGATCGCGGTGGCGAGCTCGTCCACCGAGGAGATGCCCAGTTCCTCGTACACGGTGAGGGCCTTCTTCGGGCCGAGGGTGGGGATGGCGGTCAGCGCCCTGACCCCGGCGGGGATCTGGGTGCGCAGCTCCTCCACCTGCCGGATCGTGCCCGTGGTGGTGTAGTCGAGGACCTTCTTGGCGATCGCCTCGCCCACCGTCGGTATCGTGCGCAGCCCGGCCAGGTCGAGGCCGGAGATGTCGTCGGGATGGCCCGCGATCGCCCGCGCGGCCTTCTCGTACGCCCTGATCTTGAAGGCGTCGCCGCCCGTGATGGACAGCAGGTCCGCCAGTTCCTGGATGAGGGCCGCCGCCTCGTCGTTCGCCCGTGCCATGAGGCCGAGTCTAGAAGCCGGGTACGACGTTCCCCGGGCCGGTTCCCCGTGGTCGGTTCCCCGCGCTCAGCGCAGCGGGGCGACCGGGCCGCCCGGACTGTCCATCCGGGCGCGCATGACCTCGTCGGCGATCGCCGACACCTGGTCCTCGGGAAGGCGCCGGTAGCCGTCGTCGGTGACGACCGCGACGGTCGGGTAGATGCGGCGCGTGGGGTCGGGCCCTCCGGTGGCGGCGTCGTCGTCGGCCGCGTCGTAGAGGGCCTGGACGCAGACGGTGGCGGCGTCCTCCAGGGAGAGGCCGCGCCTGTAGAGCTTCTTCAGGGCGCCGATCGCGTACGGGGAGCCCGAGCCGTCCGCGTGGTAGTCGCGGGCCTCCTGCGGGGCGCCGGTGATGTCGTAGGTGTAGATCCGCCCCTCACCGGAGTCGGGGTCGTACCCGGTGAACAGGGGGACGACCGCGAGGCCCTGGAGGGCCTGGGCGAGGTTGGCCTGGATGACGGCGCCGAGGCGGCGGGCCTTGCCCGGCAGCGACAGCGGGACCGTCTCCATCTTCTCGTAGTGCTCCAGCTCGACCTGGAACAGCCGGACCATCTCCAGCGCCAGCCCGACGGTGCCCGCGAACGCGACGGCGGAGTACTCGTCGCCGCGCTGCACCTTGTCCAGCTCCCGGTAGGCGATCCGGTTGCCCTGGGTGGCGCGCCGGTCGCCGGCCATCATGACCCCGTCCGCGAACGTCAGCGCCAGGACGGTCGTGCCGTGCGGCAGCTCGGGGACGTCCCCGTCCGGCACCCGGTTCACGGGCAGCAGCTCGGGGGAGTGGAGCCGCAGGAGGTCGACGAACGACGCCGACCCCGCCTCGAAGAACTCGGGCGGCATCCCCTGGTCCTCGGTCCGGCCGATCACGGCGGCTCCTCTCCGTCTCCGTGCTGGATGTAACCGTGCTGGACGGTCCTCGCGCTCCGATCCTTCCACGCTGCCACACGCGCCTGCCACTCTCACGCCTCCGGCGCCTGCGGCGGATCCTTCTGGCTCCGGGTGGCGCCCACGCTCGCCAGGACGACGCAGACGATCGCGACCCACTGCCGCCCGGTGAGGATCTCGCCGAGCAGCGCCATCCCGACCAGCGCGGCGGCGCCCGGCTCCAGGCTCATCAGCACGCCGAAGACCCGGGTGGGCATCCGCCGCAGCGCCTCCAGCTCCAGGGTGTACGGGATCACCGACGACAGCAGCCCGACGCCGAGGCCGATCAGCAGCAGCCGCGGGTCGAGCATCTCCGCGCCGCCCTCGGCGACGCCCATCGGCAGGACGGCCGCGGTGCCGACGATGCTCGCGACGGCCAGGCCGGACGACCCGGCGAACCGCTGCCCGGTCGCGGCGGACAGCAGGATGTAGGCGGCCCAGCACACCCCCGCGGCCAGCGCGAACGCGACGCCGACCGGGTCGAGATCACCGCCGCCGCGGGCGAGCATCACCACACCCGCTCCGGCCAGCACCGCCCACAGGACGTCCCGCGGGCGCCGCGACGCGAGGAGCGCCACGCCGAGCGGGCCGAGGAACTCGATCGTCACCGCGACGCCCAGCGGGATGCGGGCGAACGACTGGTAGATCGCGAAGTTCATGCCCGCGAGCGTCAGCCCGAACCCGGCGGCGACCAGCAGGTCACGCCGGGTGTGGTCGCGCAGGACGGTCCGCAGCACCCTGCGGGCCAGGAACGCCAGGACGATCGCCGACGTCAGCAGCCGCAGCGACACGACCGCGCTCGGCGGCAGCCGGTCGAAGAGGTTCTTGGCGAGGCCCGCGCCCACCTGCACGGAGATGATCCCGAGCAGGATGAGCGCGGGCGGCGGCACCGACCCCAGCGCCAGGAGCCGGGCGCGCCCGGCCCCGGCCGCCCTGGACCAGCCGCCGAGCGACCCGGGCGCGTCAGCGAGCGCCATGCGCTACTCCCACCTGAAGAACCGTGCGGCCAGGGCGAGGCCCGCGACGGCCCATACCGCGAGGACGAGCAGCGGACCGCCGGGGAGCGCCGCGCCGTCGCGCAGGACGTCGCGCAGCCCCTCGGCGAGCGCCGAGATCGGCAGCAGCTCCAGTGCGGCCCTGACCGGGCCGGGGAACTCCTCCAGCGGGAAGACGACGCCGCCGGCGGCCAGCAGCAGGACGTAGACGAGGTTCGCGGCGGCGAGGGTGGCCTCGGCGCGCAGCGTCCCGGCCATGAGCAGCCCGAAGCCGCTGAACGCGGCCGTGCCGAGCAGCAGCAGGACGAGCACGGAGAAGGGGTCGCCGTGCGGCTGCCAGCCGAGCGCCAGCGCCACCGCGCAGATCACCGCGGCCTGCACCGCCTCGACGGCGACCACGGTGAGGGTCTTGGCGGCGATGAGCCCGCCGCGCGGCAGCGGGGTGGCGCCGAGCCGCTTGAGGACGCCGTAGCGCCGCTCGAAGCCGGTCCCGATCGCCTGCCCGGTGAACGCCGTGGACATCACCGCGAGCGCGAGGACGCCGGGGGCGAGGAAGTCGACGCGGCGTCCCTCGCCCAGGTCGAGCAGGGACGTGGCGCTGAACAGCATGAGCAGCACGACGGGGATGATCAGCGTGAGCAGCAGCTGCTCGCCGTTGCGGAGCGTCGCGCGGAACTCGTAGGCCGCCTGGGAGCGGATCATCCGCGGCAGCGGGACGGCCGCCGGGGCCGGGGTGAGGTCGAGCGGGGCGGTCACGGGCGCAGCTCCCGTCCGGTCAGCTCCAGGAAGACGTCCTCCAGGGTGCGGCGCTCGATCCGCAGGTCCTCGGTCATGACGCCGTGCGAGGCGCACCAGGCGGTGACGGTGGCCAGCAGCTCGGGCCGCACGTCCGCCTCGATCAGGTAGTGCCCGGCGGGCGACTCCTTGGCGGCGCAGCCCGCGGGCAGCGCCGACAGCAGCTCCTCCAGGCCGAGGCCGGGACGGGCGCGGAAGCGGAGCTGCCGCTCGGCGCCGGTCAGCTCCTCGGGCGCGCCCTCGGCGACGACCCTGCCGCGGTCGACGATGACGACGTGGTCGGAGAGGCGCTCGGCCTCCTCCATGTTGTGCGTGGTGAGCACCACCGAGACCCCCGCGGCGCGGAGGTCCCCGATGAGCTCCCAGGTGGCGTGCCTGGCCTGGGGGTCCAGCCCGGTGGTGGGCTCGTCGAGGAAGACCAGCTCGGGCCGTCCGACGACGGCGACGGCCAGTGAGAGCCGCTGCTGCTGCCCGCCCGACATGCGCCGGAAGGGGCTGCGGGCGTGCTCGGTGAGGCCGAGCCGCTCCAGCAGGGCGGACGGGTCGAGCGGCGTCGCGTGGAAGGAGGCGACGAGCCCGAGGAACTCGCCGGCGCGGGCCGTGCCCGGCACGCCCCCGGACTGCGGCATCACGCCCACCCTCGGCTTCAGCGCCCGCCCGTCCGCGGCCGGGTCGAGGCCGAGGACGCGGACGGTGCCGGAGTCGGCGCGCCGGTACCCCTCGCAGATCTCGATCGTGGTGGTCTTGCCGGCGCCGTTCGGGCCGAGCAGCGCGGTGACGGCGCCCCGGGCGGCGGTGAGCGACAGGCCGTCCACGGCCCGCCGTTCCCGGCCGGCCGCGCCGTAGCGCTTGACGAGCGCGTCCAGCTCGACGGCGCCGTCTCCGGGGGGTGTCATGCCGACGAGTTTAGGTCTGGGGCGCGACCGGTCGGCGCCGGGTCCCGCCGGTGCGCCGCGTGAAGGCCGGGTAAAGCCTCCGGGTTGACGCCGATCCGTGTTTCCGGTTGGGGGGACGACCCCCAAACACCCCCGGAACGGCCTGGTTTCACCCGCCGGAGCCTGGGGAATCCACCGCCTGTCGCCGGGCCGTCCCCGGCGACCTGGGGTTTCGCGGCGCCGTGGCCGCGCCCCGAGGAGGTGGGGGATGGCGTTCCACGTCGATTCGGAGACCGGGCGGCTGCGGAGCGTCCTGCTGCACCGGCCGGAGCTGTCGCTGAAGCGGCTCACCCCGTCCAACGCGCGCGGCCTGCTGTTCGACGACGTGCCGTGGGTCAGGCGGGCCGTGGAGGAGCACGAGGAGTTCGAGGACGTGCTGCGCTCCCAGGGCGTGCGGACCTACCTCCTGCTCGACCTGCTCCGCGAGACGATCGGCATACCCGAGGCCCGCAAGCACATCCTGGACGCCGTCGTCGACCCGCACTGGTTCGGCCCGCTCGCCACCGACGCGATCCGCAACTGCTTCGACTCCATGGACCTGGAGGACCTGGGCTCGTTCCTCGTCGGCGGGATCACCAAGCGGGAGATGCTGGAGCGGATGCCCGAGCCGGCGTCGATCGCGTTCCACTCGATCGAGCCCGACGGGTTCGTCCTGCCGCCGCTGCCCAACCACCTGTTCACCCGGGACACGTCCTGCTGGATCTACGACGGCGTGTCGATCAACACCATGCGCATGAAGGCGCGGATGCGCGAGACGGTGAACATGGAGGCGGTCTACCGGTGGCACCCGATGTTCGCGGACGGCTACGACGCCCCCGCGGCGGGCGGCTTCCACGTGTGGAACCGGGGCACCGCGATGGCCCCGGCGACGCTCGAGGGCGGCGACGTCCTGGTCCTCGGCGGCGGCGCCGTGCTCGTCGGGATGAGCGAGCGGACGCAGCCGCAGGCCGTCGAGATGCTGGCCCAGGCCCTGTTCGCCGCCGGCTCCTGCTCCAGGATCGTCGCGCTGCGGATGCCGCAGAAGCGGGCCTTCATGCACCTGGACACCGTGATGACGATGGTCGACCACGGCGTTGTCACCACCTACGCCGGGATGGGGACGCTGCCGTCGCACACCGTCGAGCCCGGGGACACCGAGAAGGAACTGAAGATCACCGACCACCCCCCGGAGGACATGTACCGGGCCATCGCCGCCGCGCTCGGCCTGGACGACGTCAAGGTCCTCACCCCGGCGCAGGACGTGTTCGCCGCCGAGCGCGAGCAGTGGGACGACGGCAACAACGTCCTGGCCGTCTCGCCCGGCGTGGTCGTCGCCTACGAGCGCAACGCGACGAGCAACAACCATCTGAGCGCGAACGGGATCGAGGTCATCACCATCCGCGGCAGCGAGCTGGGCAGGGGACGCGGCGGCCCGCGCTGCATGAGCTGCCCGATCGAACGGGACGCCTGACCGCCGCGGTCCCTGGGGGAGGAAACGTGCGCGTCGTTGTGGCGCTAGGGGGGAACGCGCTGGTCAAGCGGGGTGAGATACCCGACGCCGGACCGCAGCGCGCGAACGTCGTCCGGGCGGTGCGGTCGCTGGCGCCGCTCGCCGAGAGGCACGAGCTGATCATCACGCACGGGAACGGGCCGCAGGTCGGGGTGCTGTCGCTGGAGAGCGTCAACGACCCGAACCTGACCCGGCCGTACCCGCTGGACACCATCGGCGCCGAGACCCAGGGCATGATCGGCTACTGGATGCTGCAGGCGCTGCAGAACGCGCTGCCCGGCCGCCAGGTGGTCGCGATGGTCAACCAGACGCTGGTGTCGGCGGTGGACCCGGCGTTCGAGGACCCGGTCAAGTTCGTCGGGCAGGTCTACGAGCGGGACGAGGCCGAGAAGCTCGCGGCCGAGTACGGGTGGACGGTCCGGCAGGACGGCGGGCACTGGCGCCGCGTGGTGCCGTCCCCGCGGCCGCAGCGGGTGATCGAGACCCGGCTGATCAGGGAGCTGGTCCGGCTCGGGACCGTCGTGGTCTGCGCGGGCGGCGGCGGGATCCCGGTGTTCCGCAACGACGTCGGGCGGCTGGAGGGCGTCGAGGCGGTGATCGACAAGGACCTCACGGCGTCCGTCCTCGCCGAGAGCATGGACGCGGACGCGCTGCTGATCCTGACCGACGTGCCGCACGTCATGCGGAACTTCGGCACCCCGGAGCAGGAGGCCATCACCCACACGACCCCGCACGAGCTGCGGGACGAGGACTTCCCCGCCGGGTCGATGGGCCCCAAGGCCGAGGCCGCCGCGAGCTTCGTCGAGCGGACGGGCGACATGGCCGCGATCGGGCTCCTCGACCAGTGCGTGGAGATCCTCGCGGGAACCGCCGGGACGATCGTGACCCCCAATGCCACCTGGCCGCTGGCGAGCACCCTGTGACCGCCGGGACGTCCGGGACCGGGACCTCGTTCGCCCGGAGCCTCCTGCGGACCAAGCCCGTCGACCGGATCGTCGGCGAGGGCGGGGCGGGCGAGGGCGGCGAGCTGAAGCGGTCGATGGGCCTGCTGCAGCTCACCTTCCTCAGCGTCGGCGCGACCCTCGGCACCGGGATCTTCGTGGTGCTCGGCGAGGCGGTGCCGCTGGCGGGACCGGCGGTCGTGCTGTCGTTCGTCCTCGCCGCCGTGACCGCGCTGTTCTCGGCGCTGTCGTACGCGGAGCTGGCCGGGACGATCCCCGTCTCCGGCTCCTCGTACTCCTACGCCTACGCCACGCTCGGCGAGCTGGTCGCGTGGGTCTGCGGCTGGTGTCTGCTGCTGGAGTACGCCGTGTCGGTGTCGGCGGTCGCGGTCGGCTGGGGCTCCTACCTCAACGAGTTCTTCGGCGCCGCGTTCGGCTTCACGATCCCGGACGAGATCAGCGGCCCGCCCGGCGAAGGGGGGATCGTCAACGTCCCGGCCGTGATCGTGGTCGCGTTCGCCGCGCTCGTGCTGCTGCGCGGCGCGTCCGAGAGCGCCGCCGTCAACACGGTCATGGTGTTCCTGAAGATCGGCGTGCTGCTGTTCTTCTGCGCGGTCGCGTTCACCGCGTTCCGGTCGCAGAACCTCGCCCCGTTCGCGCCGATGGGCTGGGCGGGGCTGAGCGCGGCCGGATCCAGGGTCTTCTTCTCCTACATCGGCTTCGACGCCGCCTCCACGGCCGGCGAGGAGGCCAGGAACCCCCGCCGCGACCTGCCGCTCGCGATCGTCTTCTCGCTCGTCATCGTGACGGTCGTCTACGTGCTGGTCGCGCTGGCCGCGGTCGCCGCGATGCACTGGGAGCGGTTCGAGCTGAGCGGCACCGAGGCGTCGCTGGCGCATGTGCTGGACTCCGCCACCGGGCGGAGCTGGCCGTCGGTGATCCTGTCGTTCGGCGCGGTGATCGCCATCACCAGCGTCGTGCTCACCGTCATGTACGGGCAGACACGCATCCTGTTCGCGATGTCGCGCGACGGGCTCGTCCCGCGGGTCTTCCAGAAGGTGAGCCCGGGACGCCGGGTTCCGGTCGCCAACACGGTCATCGTCGCGCTGTTCATCGGAATCCTCGCCGCGGTGATCCCGCTCGGCCGCCTGGTGGACGCCACGAGCATCGGGACCCTGTTCGCGTTCGCGCTGGTCAGCGTGGGCGTCATCGTGCTGCGCCGCACCAGGCCGGACCTGCCGCGCAGCTTCCGCGTCCCGCTGTTCCCGGTGACGCCGCTGCTCGGCGTCGCGCTGTGCGTCTACCTGATGGTCGGCCTCGGCGGCGTGACCTGGGTCGTGTTCCTGCTGTGGATCCTCGTCGGGCTGGCCGCGTACTTCCTTTACGGGCACCGTCGTTCGCGCCTGGCGTCCGGCTCCCCGGGAAAGGGGCTGCCATGAGCGGGAACGACGCCCCGCGGGTGCTCGTCGGCTACGCGCCGGACGACCGCGGCGAGGACGCCCTGGCCCTGGCCTCCCTGGTCGCGCGGACGGCGAACGCGCCGCTGACCGTGGCGCACGTCCATCCGTCGCCCTGGCCCGTGCGCGGCCCCGGGAAGGTGGACGCCGAATGGGTCGCCTATCTCAAGGGGCAGTCGGAGGAGATCCTCGCCCAGGCGACGGCGCGGCTCGGCGAGTCGGGGGTGCGGGAGCGGGACGTCGGCGTGCGCGCCCACGCGCACCGGGGCAGCGGGCGCGGGCTCATCGAGGTCGCCGGCGACGTCGGCGCCGCCCTCATCGTGATCGGCTCGGCACCGCGCGGGCGGCGGGGCCGGATCGCCATCGGCAGCACCGCCGACCAGCTCCTGCACGGCTCTCCGGTACCCGTCCTGCTCGCCCAGCGCGGCTTCGCCGCGGGCGCGCCGGGCGGGCTGGAGCGGACGACCGTCGCGTACTGGCGGCGCCGCGACGCCGACGAGCCGCTGCGCGCGGCCGCCGGGTTCGCCGCGCGGCTGGGGACGCCGATGCGCCTGGTCACGCTGGTGCTGAGGCCGTCCGGGCTCGCGGCGAGGTTCCACGGTGCGGACGGCGTGCTGGAACGCCAGGTGGCCCGGTCCGACGAGGACCTCCGCCGTGCCGCGGGGCTCCTCGGGGGCGGGCCGCCGGTGGAGCGGCTGACGGCCGTCGGGACGGGCGTCGCCAAGGCCCTGGCCACCGTCGATATGCTTCCGGGTGAGGTGCTGGTCTGCCAGTCCGGCCATCACGGGCCGCTGCGCAAGGTCTTCCTCGGGGAGAGCTCCGGCAAGATCGTCCGGGCCGCGCCGTGCCCCGTGCTGGTCCTGCCGCGCGGAGCGGGTGCGCGGACGGGGGCGCTCACCGGGGCACGGGACCGCGACACCGGGTGACGAAGCCCAGGTTAGGTAAGGCTTACCTGCGTGAGCCATGACATCGGTGAACCGGTGTTTCGGGGGAAGGAATTACGGCACACTGATGTTGTGAAAAACGTGAGCGAGGATCAGACGCATGCCCGGGCCGCCGCCGCGCGGCCTTCCGGCGTGCCGTCCTCGCCCGGTCACGCCGGTGGGGGCGGCCCGGTACCGGGCGCCGGCATCGGTACCGAGCGCGACACACGCGCGCGGGTGGCCAGGCTGATCCTCGAACACGGCCCCGCCACCGCGTCCACGCTGGGGGAGCGCGTCGGACTCACGCCGGCCGCGATCCGGCGGCACCTGGACGCGCTGCTGGCCGAGGGCATGATCGAGATCCGCAAGGCGCGGGCGACGCAGACCCGGCGCGGCCGGGGGCGTCCCGCCAAGTGGTTCGCCATCACCGACGCCGGGCGCAGCGCCTTCGTGCACGCCTACGACGACCTGGCGACCAGCGCCCTGCGGTTCCTCGCCGAGACGGCCGGCGACCACGCGGTCGCCGAGTTCGCCCGGCGGCAGATCGCCGACCTGGAGCGGCGCTACCGGCCCGTCGTGCAGAACGCCCCGCCTCACCAGCGGGTCCGCACGCTCGCCGAGGCGCTGTCGGGCGACGGCTACGCGGCCGCCGCGGCCAAGGCCCCCCAGCCGGGCGGCGGCGAGCAGCTGTGCCAGCACCACTGCCCGGTCGCGCACGTCGCCGCGGAGTTCCCGCAGCTGTGCGAGGCCGAGACCGAGGCGTTCAGCCGGCTTCTGGGCACACCCGTCCAGCGGCTGGCCACGATCGCCCACGGCGACGGGATCTGCACCACCCACGTCAGCTCCCGGTCCCTGCCGGGGACCGGCGGGCCGGGTGAGGCGGAAGGTCCCGCCGCGAGCGTCGCCCCTGGCGGGGACGCGGGGGAGCGGTCCCCCGAACGAACACACACCAGTGACGAGGAGTCCGGAGGGACGTCCCAATGACTACTGCAGCCCACCCTGAGCTGGAAGGGCTCGACAGGTACAAGTTCGGCTGGGCCGACTCCGACGAGGCCGGCGCCTCGGCGCGGCGCGGCCTGAACGAGGAAGTCGTCCGCGACATCTCAGGCAAGAAGGACGAGCCCGACTGGATGCTCGACCTGCGTCTCAAGGGGCTGCGGCTGTTCGACAAGAAGCCGATGCCCACCTGGGGATCCGACCTGTCGGACATCGACTTCGCCAACATCAAGTACTTCGTGCGCTCCACCGAGCAGCAGGCCACGTCCTGGGAGGAGCTTCCCGAGGACATCAAGAACACCTACGACAAGCTCGGCATCCCCGAGGCGGAGAAGCAGCGCCTCATCGCCGGTGTCGCCGCCCAGTACGAGTCGGAGGTCGTCTACCACAAGATCCGCGACGATCTTGAGGAGAAGGGCGTCATCTTCGTCGACACCGACACCGGCCTGCGCGAGCACCCGGAGATCTTCCAGGAGTACTTCGGCTCGGTGATCCCGGTCGGCGACAACAAGTTCGCCGCGCTCAACACCGCGGTGTGGTCGGGCGGCTCGTTCATCTACGTCCCGCCGGGCGTGCACGTGGAGATCCCGCTCCAGGCCTACTTCCGGATCAACACCGAGAACATGGGCCAGTTCGAGCGGACGCTGATCATCGCCGACGAGGGCTCCTACGTCCACTACGTCGAGGGCTGTACCGCGCCGATCTACAAGTCGGACTCGCTGCACTCCGCGGTCGTGGAGATCGTCGTGAAGAAGGACGCCCGCGTCCGCTACACGACCATCCAGAACTGGTCCAACAACGTCTACAACCTGGTCACCAAGCGCGCCGTCGCGTACGAGGGCGCCACCATGGAGTGGGTCGACGGCAACATCGGCTCCAAGGTCACGATGAAGTACCCGGCGGTCTACCTGCTCGGCGAGCACGCCAAGGGCGAGACCCTCTCGATCGCGTTCGCCGGCGAGGACCAGCACCAGGACGCCGGCGCCAAGATGGTGCACGCCGCGCCCAACACCTCCAGCAGCATCATCTCCAAGTCGGTGGCGCGCGGCGGAGGCCGCACGTCCTACCGGGGGCTGGTGCAGGTCCAGGAGGGCGCCGAGCGCAGCAAGTCCACCGTCAAGTGCGACGCGCTGCTGGTCGACCAGATCAGCCGGTCCGACACCTACCCCTACGTCGACGTCCGCGAGGACGACGTGGAGATGGGCCACGAGGCCACCGTCTCCAAGGTGTCGGAGCAGCAGCTGTTCTACCTGATGAGCCGCGGCCTCACCGAGGACGAGGCGATGGCGATGATCGTGCGCGGGTTCGTCGAGCCCATCGCGCGGGAGCTGCCGATGGAGTACGCCCTTGAGCTGAACCGGCTCATCGAGCTGCAGATGGAAGGAGCCGTGGGTTGATGGGGCTCGAGACCCGGTCCGATCAGCGGCCTCTCTCGACGCTGCATGACAGGTCGTCCTACGACCTGGGCGACTTCGAGGTGCCGACGGGCCGCGAGGAGGAGTGGCGGTTCACGCCGCTGCGCCGCCTCCGCGGCCTGCACAACGGCACCGCGGAGCCGCACGGCAAGGTCCTGGTCGAGGTGGAGGCGGCGCCGGAGGTGACGGTCGAGACCGTCGGCCGCGACGACGCCCGCCTCGGCAAGGCCTACGTCCCGGCCGACCGCGTCAGCGCGCAGGCGTGGAACTCCTTCGCGCACGCCACCGTCGTGACCGTCCCGAAGGAGGCCGTCGCCTCCGCGCCGACCGTCCTGCGGGTGCGCGGCGAGGACGCCTCCGGCGCCGCCTACGGCCACACCACGGTCGTGGTGGAGCCGTTCGCCGAGGCCACCGTCGTGCTCGCGCACCGCGGCCGGGCCGTCTACGCCGACAACGTCGAGTTCGTCGTCGGCGACGGCGCCCGCCTCTCGGTGATCAGCCTGCAGGACTGGGCGGACGGCAGCGTCCACGTGTCGCACCAGCACGCCCGGCTCGGCCGCGACGCCCGGTTCGTCTCGCACAACATCTCGCTCGGCGGCGACGTCGTGCGGATCTCCCCGTCGGTCTCCTACGACGGGCCCGGCGGCGACGCCGAGCTGTACGGGGTGTACTTCGTCGACGGCGGCCAGCACCTGGAGCACCGCCTCCTGGTCGACCACGCCGTCCCGCATTGCCGCAGCCGCGTCGACTACCGGGGCGCGCTGCAGGACCGGGACGCGCACGCCGTCTGGATCGGCGACGTGATCATCCGGGCGGAGGCCGAGGGCACCGACACCTACGAGCTGAACCGCAACCTCGTCCTCACCGACGGGACGCGGGTCGACTCCGTGCCGAACCTGGAGATCCTCACCGGCGAGGTCGCCGGCGCCGGGCACGCGTCGGCGTCCGGGCGGCTGGACGACGAGCACCTGTTCTACCTTCAGGCGCGCGGCATCACCTTCGACGAGGCGCGCCGCATGGTGGTCCGGGGCTTCCTCGGCCAGCTGATCCAGCGCATCGAGGTCGCCGAGGTGCGCGAGAAGGTCGCCGAGGCCATCGAGGAGGAGCTCGACCAGGGAGCGCGGCGATGACCTACACGAAGGTGTGCGCGCTGGACGACATCCCCGCCGACGGGGCCATCGCCGTCGAGCTCGACGACACGCCGGTCGCCATCGCGCGCAGCGGCGGCGACGTGTACGCCGTCAACGACATCTGCTCGCACGCCGAGGTGTCCCTCTCCGAGGGCGAGGTCTACGACGGCACCATCGAGTGCTGGCTGCACGGGTCCTGCTTCGACCTGCGCAGCGGCAAGCCCACCAACCCGCCGGCCACGCAGCCGGTCGCCACATACAAGGTCAAGGTCGAGGACGGCGACGTCTACGTGTCGCTCGCCGCCGACGACTAGGCCCCCACGACTAAGGACTACGACGCACTATGCCCACGCTAGAGATCCGCGACCTCCACGTCTCCGTCGGCGACGGCTCCGACGGGGCGAAGGAGATCCTGCGCGGGGTCGACCTGACCGTGAAGGCCGGCGAGACCCACGCGATCATGGGGCCGAACGGCTCCGGCAAGTCCACCCTGGCGTACGCGGTCGCCGGGCACCCCAAGTACGAGATCACGTCCGGTGCCGTCACGCTCGACGGCGAGGACGTCCTCGGCATGTCGGTCGACGAGCGGGCCCGCGCCGGGCTGTTCCTGGCGATGCAGTACCCGGTCGAGGTGCCGGGCGTCTCGGTGTCGAACTTCCTGCGCTCGGCCGTCACCGCCGTCCGCGGCGAGGCGCCGAAGCTCCGCGAGTTCTCCAAGGAGATGAAGCAGGCGATGGAAGGCCTGTCCATCGACCCCGCGTTCGCGCAGCGCAGCCTGAACGAGGGCTTCTCCGGCGGTGAGAAGAAGCGGCACGAGATCCTGCAGCTGGAGATGCTCAAGCCGAAGGTCGCCGTCCTGGACGAGACCGACTCCGGACTCGACGTCGACGCCCTCAAGGTCGTCGCCGAGGGCGTCAACCGGTTCGCGGCCGGCGACACCGGCGTCCTGCTCATCACCCACTACACCCGGATCCTGCGCTACGTGAAGCCCGACTTCGTGCACGTCTTCTCCGGCGGCCGCATCGTCGCCGAGGGCGGCGCCGAGCTGGCCGACGAGCTGGAGGACGAGGGCTACGAGAAGTACGTGAAGGCGGCTGCTTCACTATGACCCTGCTGCCGGAGGAGCTGAAGAAGGACTTCCCGCTGCTGCAGCGCACGGTGCGCGGCGGGCGCCCTCTGGTGTACCTCGACTCGGGAGCGACGTCGCAGAAGCCCGTCCAGGTGCTGGACGCGGAGCGGCGGTTCTACGAGCGCCACAACGCGGCGCCGCACCGGGGCGCGCACCTGCTCGCCGAGGAGGCGACGGAGGGCTACGAGAAGGCCCGCGCGTCGATCGCCCGGTTCATCGGCGCGGTGCCGGGCGAGATCGTGTTCACCAAGAACGCGACCGAGGGCATCAACCTGGTCGCGTACGCGATGAGCAACGCGGCCACCGCCGGCCCGGAGGCGGAGCGGTTCGCGGTCGGCCCCGGCGACGAGGTCGTGGTGTCGGAGATGGAGCACCACGCCAACCTCGTCCCGTGGCAGCAGCTCTGCCGGCGGACCGGGGCGACGCTGCGCTGGTTCGGCATCACCGGCGACGGCCGCCTGGACCTGGAGAACCTGGACGACCTGGTCAACGAGCGCACGAAGATCGTCGCCCTGACGCACCAGTCGAACGTGCTCGGAACGGTCCCGCCGATCCGGCGGATCGCGGACCGGGCCCGCGCCGTCGGCGCGCTCGTCCTGTTGGACGCCGCGCAGTCGGTTCCGCACCAGCCGGTGGACGTCGGCGCGCTGGACGTCGACTTCCTGGCGTTCTCCGGCCACAAGATGCTCGGCCCGACCGGCATCGGCGTGCTGTGGGGGCGGACCGAGCTGCTCGAGGTGATGCCTCCGTTCATCACCGGCGGCTCCATGATCGAGGTCGTCCGCATGGAGGAGTCCACGTTCATGCCGCCGCCGCAGCGGTTCGAGGCCGGCGTCCCGATGACCGCGCAGGCGATCGGGCTCGGCGCGGCCTGCGACTACCTCACCGAGATCGGCATGGACCGCGTGCACGCCCACGAGGAGGCCCTGGTCGGCTACTCGCTGGAGCGGCTCGCCGAGATCCCCGGCGTCCGGATCATCGGTCCCGGCACCACCGAGGCGCGCGGCGGAGCCGTGTCGTTCACCGTCGAGGACATCCATCCCCACGACGTGGGGCAGGTCCTCGACGACCTCGGCGTCGAGGTCCGCGTCGGCCACCACTGCGCGTGGCCGATCTGCCGCCGCTTCGGCATCCCGGCGACCACCCGCGCGACGTTCTACCTCTACAACACCCTCGCCGACGTGGACGCCCTCGCCGACGGGGTCAGGCAGGCCCAGAAGTTCTTCGGCACCACCTAGAGGAACAACGCTGGGCCCGCGCCCGGTTGTAGCGAGAAAGGCTTGGAAGGGACGACATGCAGCTGGAGGCGATGTACCAGGAGGTCATCCTGGACCATTACCGCAACCCCCTCCACAAGGGGCTGCGGGAGCCGTTCGAGGGGGAGGCCCACCACGTCAACCCGACCTGCGGTGACGAGGTGACGCTGCGCGTCCACCTGGACGGCGACGGCCAGGACGCCACGGTCGCCGACGTCTCCTACGACGCCATGGGCTGCTCGATCAGCCAGGCCAGCGCCTCGGTGATGGCCGATCTGATCATCGGAAAGCCCGTCAAGGAGGCGATGGCCGTCGGAGAGGAGTTCCTGGCGCTGATGCAGTCGCGCGGCCAGGACGTCGACCCCGACGAGGACGTCCTCGAGGACGCCATCGCCTTCGCCGGGGTGTCCAAGTACCCCGCCAGGATCAAATGCGCCCTGCTCGCCTGGATGGCGTGGAAGGACGCGACCGCCCGCGCACTCGGAGAGGCATCATGACCGACACACCCGCCGCCGGCTCGTCCACCGCAGGCACCATCCCCGAGGAAGACGTCCTTGAGGCCCTCAAGGACGTCGTCGACCCCGAGCTCGGCATCAACGTCGTCGATCTCGGCCTGGTGTACGGCGTCAACCTCGCCGACGAGGTCGCCACCCTGGACATGACGCTCACCAGCGCCGCCTGCCCGCTCACCGACGTGATCGAGGACCAGACGCACAGCGCGCTGGAGGGCCTGGTCAAGGACGTCAAGATCAACTGGGTCTGGCTCCCGCCGTGGGGCCCCGACAAGATCACCGACGACGGCCGCGACCAGCTCCGCGCCCTGGGCTTCAACATCTGACCTCACGCTGCCAGGAGGCCGCCCCCCGTTGGGAGGGCGGCCTCTTCGCACGCGTCGGTCACTTTGGCCCGGTGTGCTCCACGGGGCGGCCGGAAGCGTCCGCCTGGACCCCGTCGGGCCTGGACGGCCAGAGGGTGTGGGTGATCGGCCACAGCGACCAGATCGCCAGGACCAGCCCCAGGCGGCCGAGCCAGGCGTAGAGCGCCTCGGCGCGGCCGGTCTCGCCGACGAGGGCGATCATCGCCAGCAGGAGGCCGCAGGCGATGGCGGTGGCGATGGCGGCCTTGCCGAACTCGCGCCACTCGTAGCGGATGCGCGCCCGGCCGTACTTCGGTTTGCCGCGCGGCGGCGGACCGCCGGCGAAGCGGTGCGCGAAGCGCTCGTCCGCCCAGCGGACCATGCTGTGGCCGAACGCGACCGAGTAGCCGAGGTAGGCGGCGGCCAGGCCGTGGGCCATGCCGGCGGTGGCGCCGCCGCGCAGGTCGATCGCCGTGGCGGCCAGCAGGACCAGGTCGACCAGCGGGACGCACAGCAGGAGCACCGCGCCGGTCCGCCGCATCCGCAGCGGGTAGCGGGCGAGGAGGCCGGCCCCCAGGACGACCCAGAAGCCGACCTCGCAGGCGACGATGATCGCGATGAGCACGTGTCCGATCCCTTCTCGACTGCTTCCATGGTGCGTGCGCGGGGGCGGCGGATCGTCGTCCTGGGTGAGGTTTCGCAGGTCGTCCGAACGATGTAGGCCGGGGTCCTCACGCGGGTGGACGAGGCATGGCCGCGGGGATGCTGAGATATAGCCGTGGACACGTTCCGGCGCCTCACCACCAGGCAGGACGCCCTGATCGCCGCGGCCGCGCTGGCCGGCGGCGTGCTGATGCTCTCGGTGGACGGCCACGGGAGGTGGTCGCGGGACTGGGACCCGCCGTCCTGGGCGCGGCTCGTCCCGCTGCTCGGGCTGTGCGCGACGATGCTGCTGAGGCGGACGGCGCCGCGCGCCGGGCTGGCCGTCGCGACGGTGTTCAACGTCGCCGACCTGGTGTTCGGGCCGAGCATCGCCACCGCGATGATCTACGGGGACGCGCTGTACGCGGCGAGCCTGTACGGGCGGCGGCGGACGGCGGAATGGCTGCTCGGGACGACGCTGGCGGCCTCGCTGGCGGTGGCGGCCGGCACGATGATCGCGCTGGGCGAGGTCGCCGTCGGCATCCTCGGCGGCGCGGTCGCCGGGCTGGTCTGGGTGACGCCGGTCCTGTCGGCGATGGCCGTCCGGGAGCACCGGTACCGGGCGGAGGCGGAGCGCCGGCGCGCCGAGCAGGTGGCGCGGCTGGCCGAGATGGACCGCCTCGCCGCCGTGAACGCCGAGCGCGCCCGGATGGCCCGCGAGCTGCACGACGTGGTCGCCAACCATCTGAGCGCGGTGGCCCTGCACTCCACGGCCGTGCTGAAGGTGCGCGACCTGGACCGCGAGGGCGTCGAGCGGGCCATGGAGGTCATCCGTGACAACAGCGTGCGCGGCCTCGCCGAGATGCGCAGGATGATCGGGCTGCTGCGGGACGGGGACGCCGCGGGCCCGGCGGCGCGGCCCCGGCTGACGGAGCTGGAGCCGCTGGTCCGGCACACCGCGAGGTCCGACCTGTCCGCGGGCCTGGAGATCGCGGGGGAGCCGCCCGAGCTGCCCGCGGCGGTGGAGCTGGCCGCGTACCGGATCGTCCAGGAGTCGCTGACCAACGCCCTGAAGCACGCCGGGCCGGGGCGCGCCGAGGTCCGCGTCGAGTACACGCGGCGGCACGTGGTGATCGACGTGCTGAGCCCGCTCGGGCGGGACGGGTCGCGGCTCCAGGGCACGGGCAGCGGGCTGGTCGGGATGCGCGAGCGCGCGGTGATGCTGGCCGGGGACTTCGACGCGGGACCGGACGGCGGCCGGTGGCGCGTGCACGCCGAACTGCCCGTCGACCAGCAGGCCGGGGAGCGCGCGTCATGATCGATGTGCTGGTCGCCGACGATCAGGCCGCGGTGCGGGCGGGACTCGTGCTGATCCTCGGCGCGGCCCCGGACGTCCGGGTCGTCGGCGAGGCCGCGGACGGCGCGGAGGCGGTGGAGATGGCCCGCGCGCTCCGGCCGGACGTGGTGCTCATGGACGTCCGCATGCCCCGCCTGGACGGCATCGCCGCGACGCGGGAGATCGCGGGCCTCACCGACGTCCTGGTGCTGACGACGTTCGACATGGACGAGTACGTGTTCGGCGCGCTGCGGGCGGGCGCCGCGGGGTTCCTGCTCAAGGACGTCGACGCCGACCGGCTGGTGGAGGCGGTGCGGACCGTGGCGGCGGGGGAGGGGATCATCGCGCCGAAGGTCACCCGGCGGCTGATCGGCGCGTTCTCCTCCCGGCCCGCCGCGCCCGCGGAGCCGCCGCCGGGGCTGTCCGACCTGACGCCGCGGGAGCGCGAGGTCTTCGCGTGCCTGGGCGAGGGCCTGTCCAACGGCCAGATCGCGGACCGGCTCGCCATGGCCGAGACGACCACCAAGACGCACGTCAGCCGCATTCTGGGGAAACTCGGGCTGGCCAGCCGCGTTCAGGCGGCCATCCTCGCCCAGGAGACGGCCGGCACCGGGCTTTCGGCGCCCGTCCCACCCGAGAGATCGCCCGGGGGCGCCTGAGGCCGCAGGGGCGGTCTCAGCGCGACAGGCCGCGGATCAGGTCGGCGACCCGGACGATGCCCAGGCAGCGGCCCACCTCGTCGACCACGACCAGGTCGTCGTAGACGCGCTCGTCCTCGCGCCCGGCCGCCCGCAACGCCGCGACGGCGGGGACGGTGCGCGGCACCGTCCGCGGCGGGTCGGCGAGCCGCGCCGCGGGCCTGCGGGCGTGGAGGGCGTGGCCGTAGGCGCCGGACAGCCTGAGCAGGAAACGCGTCCGGTCCACCGCGCACCGGGGCCGCTGCCGCTCGTCGACGATGACGATGCTGGAGATGCCCGCCTCCGCGTTCAGCGCGTCGAGCACCTCCCCGGCGGTCGCCGTGTGCGGCATGGTCACCGCCGGGAGCGTGAACTCCGAGACCCGCGGCCCGAGGCCGGCGTCCTCCCGCGCGGGCTCCTCCCGGGCCGCGACCGGGACGGTGACCGGCATCCCCGGCCGCCACCCGGGCGGGGCCAGGACCGGCCCCTGGACGAGTCGCACACCGGCGTCGCGCATGTGCAGGACCTGCTCGCGGTTCGCCATCTGCGGCGCCAGGACGTGCGTCTCCAGGCGGTGCGCCAGTTCGACGAGGCTCGCCACCAGCGCCGCGCGGCGCGGATCGGACACCGACCGGCGGGCCAGGTCCGGGTCGAGCTTCAGCAGGTACGACGCGCCGTCCGCGAGCAGGTCCAGCGGCGCGTGGGCGGCGCCGAGGCCGGCGAGCCCGACGAGGTAGCCGGCGTGGCGGAGCCGGGCCAGCGCGGCGTTGACCGGCGGGCGCAGCGCGGGCGGGAAGCCTCCGGCGACGCAGAGGATGATCTCCTGCGGGCGCCGCCCCGTCCCGGCGAGTCCGTGGTGCAGTTCGGCGAGCAGGTCGTCCCCGCCGGAGAGCGTCTCGGCCCGCAGGCCGATCTGCAGCGGCAGCGGGGTCCCGAGGCCGGCGGCGGCGCGGGCCGCCTCCACGGCGCGGCGCACGTCCTCCGAGGCCGGGTCGAACCGCATCGGCGCGGATCCGGCCGCCGGCGCCGCGTGCGCCTCGACGGCGACGACCGCGCCGCTGCCGAGATCGACGACGGGCTGGAACGCCGCCCGGTCCGGCAGGACGGCGTCGGGGACTTCGACGGCTGACACAACCGCATCATGCCGTCCGCCAGGCCGCGAAACCGAATTTGTCGGAAGAAGTTAACCCACAGTTCGCGCAGGTCAGAGGCCGCGGCCCCCGGCGAGCGCGGACAGCAGGTAGGTCACTCCCGCGACGGCGGCGAGCCACACGTAGGCGGTGATGTCGGCGCCGCGCAGCGACTGGACGATCAGCGCGCCGACCACCGCGACGGTCAGCACGTCGCCGGTCATCGCGGCGGCCCGCAGGTGTGCGCGGGCCCGGGTGCCGGAGCCGAAGCCCTCGCTGACCGGCAGGGCGGGCTCGTTGCGCCGGTAGGCCAGGTAGGCCGCGTAGCCGGCCAGCGCGGTGAGCGCGACGAGGGCCGTCCCCGACCGCCCGTCGGCGGCGAGCACGGCCCCGACCACCACTCCGGCGCTCAGGACGAGCCCGGGTACGGCCCACCGGCCGAGGCTGCGGCGTTCGGAAGCGATCCACATGGTCCTCATCCTTCCCGATCCGGGGTCAAGGCGGGCCGTCAACGCGCCGGGGCCTGTATCTTCTCGCTTCGTGGCGCAATTTCGGATGAACGGCTCGAAGATGCTCGCCGTCGATCTCGGCGGCGAGACCATCAGGGCGCTGAACGGGTCCATGGTCGCCTACGAGGGCCAGATGGCGTTCAAACGCCAGGGCATGACGGGCGGCGAGGGCCTGCGCGGCGCCCTCAAACGGAGGATCGCCGGTGAGGGGATCACCCTCATGGAGATCACGGGGCAGGGGACGGTCTACCTGGCGAGCGAGGCGACGGAGGTCACCCTCGTCCAGCTCACCGGCGACACGCTGTTCGTGGAGTCGGAGAGCCTCCTGGCCCTCGACGGGAATCTGCAGACCGGCGTCCAGTTCGTCGGCATGCGGGGCATGGGGACCGGCCAGGGCCTCGCAACGACGAAGGTCGACGGGCACGGGACGGTGGCCGTCCTGTCCCAGGGGCCGGCCATCGCGCTGGAGGTGTCGCCCCAGTCACCCCTGTGCGTCGACCCCCACGCCTACGTCTGCCATCACGGCCAGCTCCAGCAGGACGTGGTGAGCGACGTCAACTGGCGCACGGTCATCGGCCAGGGGTCGGGGGAGAGCGTGCAGTTCCGGTACTCGGGACACGGGCTGGTCTACGTCCAGCCGTCCGAACGCGGCGGAATTCTGGAGATCTGAATGGCGACGAAGTCGGCGCGGGTGGCGTGGGGGGCCGTCCCCCCTCGGGAGGTATAGATGCCGGGCTACCAAACGATCAACTCCAAGATGCTCCAGGTGCCGATCGGGCCGGGGCAGGAGGTCTACAGCAAGCGCGGCGCGATGCTCGGCTACTCGGGGCCGGTGTCGTTCGCCCCGACGGCGACCGCCGGGCAGGGCGTCGGCGGCACGATCGGCCGCGCCGTCGCCGGTGAGCGCTCCGCGATGATGCACGTGACCGGGCAGGGCAGCGTCCTGTTCGGGCACGGCGGCCTCGAGGTCACCGTCATCGACCTGAGCGGCGGCGACACGCTCTACGCCGAGGCCGACCGGCTGCTCGTCCACGACGCGTCCCTCCAGGTGGGGACGATGTTCATGGGCGAACAGGGCGGTGTCCGCGGGATGGTCCGCGGCGCGGTCACCGGGCAGGGCCTCTTCACCACCACGCTCATGGGGAAGGGGGCGTGCGCGCTCCTGTCGCACGGCCCCGTGATGGAGATGCCGATCAGCCCGCAGCGTCCCGTCCACGTCGACCCGCAGGCCTACGTCGCGCATCGCGGCCAGGTGGAGAACAAGCTCACCACGGCGGTCGGCCTGCGCGAAATGATGGGCCGGGGCTCCGGCGAGGGGTTCCAGCTCCAGCTGAACGGCACCGGCGTCGTCTACGTCCAGGCCAGCGAGAGGAAGATCTGACCCGTGAGCACGTTCGGCACTCAGACCTGGAACGCCGGGAGCCTCCCCGGCAACGACAACGTCAACCCCTACGCCTTCAGCGTCGACCTCAACGGGCAGTGGTTCGCGCAGAAGGGCAAGATGATCGCCTACTACGGGCAGATCAGGTTCGAGGCGCTGTCGGCGGGACCGCTGGACGCCCTCGTCGCGCACACCTTCAACTCACCGCTCTACGCGCAGGACTGGATCGTCGCGCAGGGGCAGGGCAAGCTCCTCCTCGCCGACCGCGGGTTCGACGTCAACTCCTTCGACCTGGAGGACGGCAACCTCACCGTCCGGGCCGGGAACCTGCTGGCGTTCGAGCCGGGCCTGGAGCTCAAGCAGTCGATCATCCCGGGGTTCCTGACCCTGATCGGCACGGGCCGGTTCGTGGCCGCCTCCAACGGCCCCGTCCACTTCGTGGAGCCGCCGGTCAGGGTCGACCCGCAGGCGCTGCTCGGCTGGGCCGACGCCCCGTCCCCCTGCCACCACTACGACCACTCCTACATGCGCGGGGCGCTCGGCGCCGCGCGGGCGGTGTTCGGCATCGGCGGATCGTCCGGTGAGGAGCACCAGTTCGACTTCACCGGAGCGGGCACCGTGCTGATGCAGTCGTCGGAGGTCGTGATGCGCGAGGACGTCCTGCTGCGCGACCTCGAAGGGCAGATCGGGCTGGTCGGCACCTCCGGGCTCCAGCGGCTCCAGCAGACGATCAACCAGCGCCTCGCCGCCGAACGCCAGGGCTGACCGGGGCGCGAACGGCCGGGGCCCCGCCCGCCGTCCCGTACACTGGATGGATGGTTCCGCTCCCGAACTGACAGTGCGCCCCGCGCGCCCCGGTCCACGGCGACCGCGTGGCGCGCTTCTTCGTGCCTGTCCACCGAGCCGTCCGTCAGGGGAGCCCTGTCACTGTGATCATCGCCAAGGACATCGAGCTGCGCGCCGGGCCCCGGCTGCTGATCGAGACCGCCACGTTCCGGGTCAACCCCGGCGACCGGGTCGGCTTCGTCGGCCGCAACGGCGCGGGCAAGACCACCCTCACCAAGGTGCTGGCCGGGGAGGCGCAGCCCGCGCAGGGCGCCGTGACGTCCTCCGGCACCATCGGCTACCTGCCGCAGGACCCCCGCGACGTCGACCTGACCGAGCTGGCCCGCGACCGCATCCTGTCCGCCCGCGGGCTGGACGAGGTCATCCGCGAGCTGCGCGCCGCCGAGGACGCGATGGCGGCCGCGACCGGCGACGACCGCGACAAGGCCGTCCGCAGGTACGGCCGGCTGGAGGAGCGCCTGCACGTCCTCGGCGGCTACTCCGCCGAGGCCGAGGCCGCCTCGATCGCCTCCAGCCTCGGCCTGCCCGACCGGGCGATGGGCCAGTCCCTGGGGACGCTGTCGGGCGGCCAGCGGCGCCGCGTGGAGCTCGCGCGCATCCTGTTCTCCGGCGCCGACACCCTGCTGCTGGACGAGCCGACCAACCACCTGGACGCCGACTCGATCGTGTGGCTCCGCGACTTCCTGAAGGCCCACCAGGGCGGGCTCGTCGTGATCAGCCACGACGTCGAGCTGCTGGGCGCCGTCGTCAACCGCGTGTTCCACCTGGACGCCAACCGCAGCGTGGTCGACATCTACAACGTCGGCTGGAAGACGTACCTGGAGCAGCGGGAGACCGACGAGCGGCGCCGCAAGCGCGAGACGGCCAACGCGCAGCGGCAGGCGTCCGCGCTGATCTCGCAGGCCGACAAGATGCGCGCCAAGGCCACCAAGGCCAAGGCCGCGCAGCAGATGGACCGCCGCGCGCGGAGCCTGCTGGCGGGCGTCGAGGGCGAGCGGCGGGCCGACAAGGTCGCCAAGATCCGCTTCCCGGATCCGGCACCGTGCGGCAAAACCCCCCTCACCGCGGAGGGTTTGTCGAAATCGTACGGATCTTTGGAGATTTTCACCGACGTGGACCTGGCCGTCGACCGGGGCAGCCGCGTCGTCATCCTGGGCTTGAACGGCGCGGGCAAGACCACCCTGCTGCGCCTGCTGGCGGGCGTCGACGAGGCCGACACCGGGTCCGTGGTGGCCGGTCACGGCCTGCGGGTCGGCTACTACGCCCAGGAGCACGAGACCCTGGACGTCGACCGGTCCGTCCTGGAGAACATGCAGTCGGCCGCGCCCGGCATGGCGCCCGTCGAGGTCCGCAAGATCCTGGGCTCGTTCCTGTTCTCCGGCGACGACGTCGACAAGCCCGCGGGGGTCCTGTCCGGCGGCGAGAAGACCCGGCTGGCACTGGCGATGCTGGTGGTCTCCAGCGCGAACGTCCTGCTGCTCGACGAGCCCACCAACAACCTCGACCCGGCCAGCCGGGAGGAGATCCTCGGGGCCCTGCGGACGTTCGCCGGGGCGATCGTCCTGGTGACCCACGATGAGGGCGCCGTCGAGGCGCTCGCACCGGAAAGAGTGATTTTGCTGCCGGATGGTGTGGAAGACATCTGGAGTGACGAGTTTGCCGATCTGGTGGCGCTCGCGTGACCTGCGGGGTGACTTCCGCAGATCTTTTCTGGCCGAGTGGGTAGCCGAACTGCTGGGAATGACTGATCATGGCGGGGGATAACGCAGCGGTCACCACATCACTACGGGAGGTACTCGTGGCCGAGACCCTTAAGAAGGGCACCCGCGTGACCGGTGCCGAGCGCGACAAGCTGGCGGCGGACCTGAAGAAGAGGTACGACTCCGGCGAGAGCATCCGCGCCCTGGCAGCCGCCACCGGCCGCTCCTACGGTTTCATCCACCGGATTCTGACCGAGTCCGGCGTCAACCTGCGCGGTCGCGGCGGCGCGACCCGGGGCAAGAAGTCCTGAACGGACACCGGCCCCCGGATGAGCGCACCGCCTGAACCGGCGTCGCGACCGGCCGAGTAGGGTTCGGTCGCGGCGGCGGCAGGCAGCCGGGTCCCGTCCCGTGGACGGCGGGGCGGGCCCGTCGCGCTCAGCGAAAGGGAGGCCCATGGCGGACGGCAGTGCCGGCCCGAATACGGACGGACGGCCGGAAACGGCCACGGACCGGGCGGCGCGGAGCGACGTGCCCGGCCTCGACGCGGCGGCCCTCGGCGAGGCGGGGCTGCGGTTCGGCGTCGACGGCGCCGTCGCGACCGTCACGCTGGACAGGCCCGAACGCCGCAACGCCATGACGTTCGCGACCTGGCGCGGCCTCGCCGCGATCGGCCGCTCGCTGCCCGCCGGCGTCCGCGTCGTCGTCCTGCGGGGCGAGGGCCCGAGCTTCTCGGCCGGCATCGACCTCGGCATGTTCTCCGGCGGCGGCGAGGGCGGAGAGGGATTCACCGACGCCTCCGACGCGGAGGGCACCGACCGGTTCATCGCGGAGCTTCAGGAGGGCTACACCTGGCTGCGGCGCCCGGAGATCGTCACCGTCGCGGCCGTGCACGGCCACGCCATCGGCGCCGGCTTCCAGCTTGCGCTCGCCTGCGACATCCGCGTGGCCGCCGACGACGCCATGTTCTGCATGAAGGAGCCCGCGCTCGGGCTCGTCCCCGACCTGACCGGCACCAAGCCGCTCGTCGAGATCGCCGGCATCGGACGCGCGCTGGAGCTGTGCCTGACGGCGCGCACCGTGCCCGCCGACGAGGCGGCCCGGATCGGGCTCGCCGAGATCGTCGTCCCGCGCGACGGGCTGGACGGCGCCGTGCGCGACCTGGTGGCCGCGCTGCTCGCGGTGAACCCCGGCGCGGCCGTCGCGACCAAGCGGCTGCTGTGGCAGGCCGCCGGGAACACCCTCGAAGAGCAGAGCGCCGCCGAGCGCCGCGAGCAGATCGGCCGGCTGAGGGAGATGTTCGCACGCTGACCCGCCGGACGGGTGAGGCCGGGCTCGGCCCCGTACCCGTCCTCGGTCCCCTCCGCTCGGCGTTCCTCCGTTACGCCAGGAGCGGACGCGGGAAGGCGGCCCGCCGGCCCTGCGTTGTCCTCGCCGGATACTGAGATGCTTACTTGATTACGTTCATGCGCGGCGGCTCCCCCTCGGCCGCGCAGTGGACCTCGGAGGCGCTTGTGGGAATGCCGGGAACGCCGGGCAACGGCTGGCAGGTGATGGCCTCGTTCCGCAGGGACGGCTCCGTCACCCAGCAGAAGCTCAAGCCCGGCACGGTCGGGCGGATCGCGGGGTACGCCCGTCCCTACGTCCGGGAACTCGCGCTGTTCCTCACCCTGAACTCGCTGGCCGCGCTGATCGTCGTCGCCAACCCGCTGCTGCTCAAGGCGATCATCGACAGCGGGATCATTCCGGGACGGCAGAGCGTGGTCGTCTGGCTCGCCCTGGCAGTGGCCGGGCTCGCCTTCCTGGAGGCCGTGCTCGGCCTCGCGCAGCGCTGGTACTCGGCGCGCGTCGGCGAAGGACTCATCTACGACCTGCGCAGCCAGGTCTTCGCGCACGTCCAGCGGCAGCCGGTCGCGTTCTTCATGCGGGCGCAGACGGGCTCGCTCGTCAGCCGCCTCAACAACGACGTCATCGGCGCGCAGCGCGCCCTCACCACCACGCTGTCGTCGGTCGTGTCCAACGTGATCAGCCTGGTCCTGGTGCTGGTCACCATGATGATCCTGTCGTGGCAGGTCACGCTGATCGCGCTGCTGCTGCTCCCGATCTTCGTCCTGCCGGCCAAGTGGGTCGGCAAGCGCCTCCAGCGCGTCAGCCGCGAGCAGATGGTCCTGGACGCCGAGATGGGCTCGCTGATGACCGAGCGGTTCAACGTCGCGGGCGCGATGCTGGCCAAGCTGTACGGGCGGCCCGCCGAGGAGGAGGAGAACTTCTCCGGGCGCGCCGCGCGGGTCCGCGACGTCGGGGTCGTCGCGGCCATGTACGGGCGGATCTTCTTCACCGCGCTGACGCTGGTCGCGGCCCTGGCCACGGCCATGGTCTACGGCGTCGCCGGCTCCCTCGTCGTGAACGGCGCCTTCGAACTCGGCACGCTGGTCGCGCTCGCCACCCTGCTGACCCGGATGTACGGGCCGCTCACCGCCCTGTCCAACGTCCACGTGGACGTCATGACCGCGCTCGTCAGCTTCGACCGCGTGTTCGAGGTGCTCGACCTCAAGCCGCTGATCCGCGACCGCGACGGCGCCCGCGCGCTCGGCGAGGCGCGCGAGGACGCCGAGCACGCCGCCCATGGGAAGGCGGGTCCCTGCCTGTCCAAGGGCCCGGCGGCGCCGGCGCTCGAGTTCGACCATGTCCGGTTCGCCTACCCGTCGGCCGAGGAGGTGTCGCTCGCCTCGCTGGAGTCGATCGCGCGCCCCGACACCGCCCCCGGGCGCGAGGTCCTGCACGACATCGACTTCACCGCGGCGCCGGGACGGCTCATCGCGCTCGTCGGGCCGTCCGGCGCGGGCAAGTCGACGATCACCCACCTGGTGTCGCGGCTGTACGACGTCACGGAGGGCGCGGTGCGGATCGGCGGCGCCGACGTCCGCGACGTGACCCTCGAATCGCTGCGGGCCGAGATCGGCGTGGTCAGCCAGGACGCGCACCTGTTCCACGACTCCATCCGCGAGAACCTGCGCTACGCCCGCCCGGACGCCTCCGACGAGGAGATCACCGCGGCGCTGGAGGCCGCGCAGATCGGCGGACTCGTCGCCGCGATGCCCGAGGGCCTCGACACCGTCGTCGGCGACCGCGGCTACCGGCTGTCGGGCGGCGAGAAGCAGCGCCTCGCGATCGCCCGGCTGCTGCTGAAGGCTCCGTCCGTGGTCGTGCTGGACGAGGCGACCGCGCACCTGGACTCCGAGTCCGAGGCGGCCGTCCAGCGGGCGCTGCGCACGGCCCTGGCCGGGCGGACGTCCCTGGTGATCGCGCACCGGCTGTCCACGATCCGGGAGGCCGACCAGATCCTGGTGATCGAGGACGGCCGGATCGCCGAGCGCGGGCGCCACGAGGAACTGCTGCTCCAGGGCGGCCTGTACGCCGAGCTGTACCGCACGCAGTTCGCGCACCAGCGCGACGGGGAGCGGCAGACCGAGCCGCTCGGCGCGGACTAGCGCACGGCCCGCGCCGGCGCCGCCCGGGTCTCAGGCGTCCGAGCCGGTGCGGTAGCCGAGCCGCCGCAGCTCGGTCCCGGCGACCTTCTCGACCTGGGCGGCCTGCCGCGGCGTCAGGCGGTCCCGCCACGACCCGACCCCGTCGCCGTCGTCGGGCGTCCCGGCGCGGACCAGGCCCGGCATGGCCGTCTTCGACAGCGGCGCGTCCAGGTACCGCGACAGCTCCGCGCCCACCTGGCGCGGTTTGGCCACCAGCTCCTCGTAGCGGACGGTGAACAACTGGTCCTCGGGGACCTGCGCGCGCAGCCTCGCGCTGAGCCGTACCGAGCCCCGCCACCGCAGCGCGCACTTCACGGCCGCCGCGGCGCGCGGCCACCGGTTGCGCTCGGTGTGGTCCTCGACCCCGAAGAACGGGTTGGGGAACACGGTGTCCAGGTTGGCCAGGCCCGGCTTGAACCAGGCCAGGCAGCGCTCGTCGTCCAGCATGTCGGCGACCACGTCGCGGCCGTCCCGGATCACCTGGACGAGTTGCGCGTCCGGGAAGGCGTCCAGCAGGACGTCGGTGCTGTAGATCAGGTCGGGAGAGGCGTCGGCGAACCGGGCGAGCCCGCGGGGCTCCACGCACGGCTCCCCGGAGACGCCGTTCTGGACGGGACGCCCCGGGACCGCGGGCGGCCTCGGCGGCAGCCCGGCCAGCTCGCGGCATTCGTCCGGGCACTGCGCGCAGGCGCGGGCGGAGACCAGCCACGCCTCGGCGTAGGCGTCCCGGAGCACCCGCGCCGCCCCCTGGCCGCGCTCGGACGCGATCGACGGCTGCCGGGCGAACGCGTAGGTGACGCGCAGCACGCCGGGGCGGCCCGTGGTCAGATGGAATCCGGGGGAGCGCTTGACGGCGCGCGCGAGCAACTCCGCACCGGAGTGGGGCGCGCCCAGGATGAACACCGGGCGGCGCACCTTGGTGCCGTTGATCACCAGGATGTGCGGCGTCGACCTCATACGGGGCCAAGTTTGTCACCTTTTGGCGGCTGCTCGGTCCGTGACGCTCTGTAAGGGGCGACCGATATCCATCTGTTAGGCGAGGACCCGCCCCGCCGGACGCGCATCCCTCTCCGAGATGACGGCGCACCGTCCGCGCGGCTGAGGCGGGCCGCGGGCGCCGCCGCCTACCATGGGGAAGATGGACGCTCCCCTGACGCTCGCCGAGCTTTTGCCGAAGGCCGGGGCGATCACGGTCCTGACCGGCGCCGGGATCTCCACCGACAGCGGCATTCCCGACTTCCGCGGCCCCCAGGGCGTCTGGACGAAGGACCCGGCGGCGGAGGCGATGTCCACGATCGGCGCCTACCTCGCCGATCCGGACGTGCGGCGCCGCGCCTGGCGGTCCCGGCGCGACGACCCGTTGTGGGACGCCGAGCCCAACGCCGCGCACGCCGCCCTCGTCGAGCTGGAGCGGGCCGGGCGGCTCCGCGCCCTGATCACCCAGAACATCGACGGCCTGCACCAGCGCGCCGGATCGGGCGCCGGGACGGTCATCGAGATCCACGGCAGCATGCGGGACGCCGTCTGCCTGTCCTGCGGCCTGCGCACGCCCATGCCCGAGATCCTCGAACGGGTCGACGCCGGCGAGGAGGACCCGCCCTGCGTGGAATGCGGAGGCATCCAGAAGTCCGCGACGATCTCCTTCGGCCAGGCCCTGGACCAGGACGTCCTGGACGCGGCGGTCACCGCGTCCCGCTCCTGCGACCTGTTCCTGGCCGTCGGGACGTCGCTGACCGTCCAGCCCGCCGCCGGCCTCTGCCTGGAGGCGGTGGACCACGGCGCCCGCCTCGTGATCATCAACGCGGAGGAGACGCCGTACGATGGGCTCGCCGACGCCGTGCTGCGCCGGCCGATCGGCGAGACACTGCCGCGCCTCGCCGGCATCGCGCTCGGTACCGGGCGATGATCTGTTGGCGGGTCGTGACCGTGCGCCTCTTCCACTGGCGTCCGGATCCTGACAAGCTCTATCCGTCGCGGTGCGAGGAGGGATCGGGTTGAACAGCGGGGGCGCCCGCGCGGAGGCGGTCGAAGGACCCGCCGACGCGCCCGCCGTCGGCATTCCCGACGGACTGCCGCGAACGCGACAAAGCCGCAGGTATGGGCGATTGCGTCCCGGCGACCGGGTCGCGGTGATCGCTCCCAGCGGCCCCGCCGATCCCGCCCGGCTGGAGGCCGGCTGCGCCGTTCTCCGTGACCTGGGCCTTGACGCGGTGGTCGGAAAGCACGCCCTCGACCGTGTCAACCTCGGGCCGCCGGGCCCCGTCCGGGGCGACTGGCACCGGCTCGCCGGAAGCGACGCCGGCCGGGCCGCCGACCTCCAGGCCGCCTGGTGCGACCCCCGCGTCCGCGCGGTGGTCTGCGCACGGGGCGGCTACGGCGCCACCCGCGTCCTGGACCACCTCGACTGGGACGCCCTGGAGGCGGCGGCGGACGCGTCCGCCGCGTCCGGCCGCGGACCGAAGATCCTGCACGGATCCAGCGACGTCACCGCCCTGCACGCCGCTTTTGGAACGCGCCTAGGCGTCACCACGTCCTTCGGCCCCATGCCCGCCGGCGTGATCGCCGACCTCGGCCCCGCCCTGGCGGGCGAAGGGGCGGAGGG
>NZ_SMKH01000140.1 GCF_004348515.1 Actinomadura sp. KC345
CCCCTGAGCGATGTAACGCTCCAAAGAAACCTTGCCCGATATTACCGCTATATGAAATCCACACACGCCCCCGGCCCCGACGCCGGGCCCCGCTCCAAACCGATCGCAAACGACCCCAGCCACCACCGCAACCCCGCGACGACCCCAACAGTCGCGATCGCGTCCGAAGGCAGGTTGCGAGCCTGCGAGAAACCTGATCGCGCAGCGAGCCGCCAGGCGAGCCGGAGCGATGCAGCGGTCGCACCGTAGTTCCCGCCGAAGGGAGGGCCCTCAAGGGCCCGACCGCCAAGGGAACTACAAATCAACTCAGCCGCTGGCTGACGACCTGGGTGACGCCGTCGCCGCGCATGCTGACGCCGTAGAGGGCGTCGGCTCCCTCCATGGTCCGCTTCTGGTGAGTGATCACGATGAGCTGGGACGCCTCGCGCAGCTCCTCGAAGACGGTGAGCAGCCGCTGGGTGTTGGTGTCGTCCAGCGCGGCCTCGACCTCGTCCAGGACGTAGAACGGGGACGGGCGCGCCTTGAAGACGGCGACGAGGAACGCGATGGCCACCAGGGACCGCTCGCCGCCCGACAGCAGCGACAGCCGCTTGACCTTCTTGCCGGGCGGCCTGGCCGCGACCTCGACGCCGGTGGTGAGCATGTCGTCGGGCTCGGTCAGGGACAGGCTGCCCTCCCCACCCGGGAACAGCCGTGCGAAGATCCGCTCGAACTCGCGGGCGGTGTCGTCGTAGGCGGTGCCGAACACCTCCTGGACGCGGTCGTCCACCTCCTTGACGAGGCCGAGCAGCTCCCGCTGGGTCTTCTTCAGGTCCTCCAGCTGCGAGGTGAGGAACGCGTGCCGCTCCTCCAGGGCGGCGAACTCCTCCAGCGCGAGCGGGTTGACCTTGCCGAGCTGGTTGAGCTGCCGCTCGGCGGTCTTGGCGCGTTTCTCCTGGACGGCCCGGTCGTACGGTGCGGGCTGCGCGTCGTCCCCATGGTCGGGGTCGGGCGGCACGGGCTGGTCCGGCCCGTACTCCGCCACCAGCGACTCGACCTCCAGGCCGAACTCGTCCAAGGCCCGCTGCTCGTACTGCTCCAGCCGGAGCCGCTGCTCGGCGCGGGCGACCTCGTTGCCGTGCACGACGTTGACCAGGCGTTCGAGCGTGCCGGACAGTTCGCGGACCTGGGTGCGGACGACCTTCAGCTCGGCCTCGCGGGCCGCCTTGGCCTGCTCGGCGGCCTCCCACCGGCGGACGGCCGCGTCCAGGGAGTGCTCGATGCGCTCCAGGGCCGTCCTCGCTCCCTTGTGGACGGCCTTGGCGATCCTGGCCTGCTCCTCGCGGCGGGCGCGGCGCTGCGCGGCGCGGGCGCGTTCCTCGCGCTCGCGGCGGGCACCGCGTTCCAGGGCGTCGGCGCGCCCGGCGATGGCCTGGACGCGCTCCTCGGCCGTGCGGACCGACAGCCGCGACTCCATCTCGGCGGCGCGGAGCTCCTGGCAGCGGGCGTTCAGCTCGTCGCGGGACTCCGTGTCGTGCCCGGCCTCGTCGGCGACCTCCGCGGCCTCCTCCGACTCGGCGAGCCGCATCGCGAGCTCTTCGGCCGCCTCGGTATCGCGTTCCAGGGACTCGCTGGCCGCGTCCAGGGACTTGGTCAGCCGCTCCGCCTCGCCGCGGGCGGCGCGGACGTCGGCCTCCAGCCGGGCCGCACGCTGGGCCTCTTGAGCGGCCTGCGCGTCGTGCTCACGCAAGCGCGCGCGGACGCGGTCGAGGTCGCCCTGCGCGTGGTTGACCCCAGACTGGGCCTCGCCGGCGGCCGCCTCAGCGGCTTCCAGAGCGGTCTGTGCCGCGTTCTCACGTTCCGCGGACACCGTGAGCTCGTCGGCCGCGGCACCGGCCGCCGTCTCGGCCGCGGCGAGATCCTCGGTGGCCTGGTCCAGCGTCGCGCGCATCTGCAGAAGGCTCTGCCCGCCGCCCGCCGCTCCGCCCTGCGCCCAGTGCGCGCCGACGAGTTCCCCATCACGGGTGACGGCCCGCAGAGAGGGCTGCCGCCGGACGAGCGCGGCGGCGGACGGGACGTCGTCCACCACCGCCACATCGCTCAGCAGGTGCTCGACTGCGGGACGCACGGCGTCCGGCACGGTCACGGCGTCGGCCGCGTGGTCGATCCCGGGGAGCCGCCCGCCCGCCGCGGCCGCACCCCCGCCGATGAGCAGCCCGGCGCGTCCGGCGTCCCGGGAGCGCAGCAGCGCCAGCGCGGCTTCGGCCGTGTCCACCGAGCCGACCGCGATGCCCTCGGCCGCGTTGCCGAGCGCGGCGGCGATCGCCGCCTCGTACCCCGGGCGGACGTTCATCAGCGACGCGACCGTCCCGAGGACGCCGTCGAGCGAGCCGTCCGCCCCGGCGGCGAGGAGGGCCTCCCCGCCGTCGGCGGCACTGGCCAGCGTCAGGTCGAGAGCCTCGATCCGGGCCTGGAGGGCCGCGACCTTCTTCTGCGCGGCCTGGTCCGCCGACCGCGCCGAACCCACGGCCGACCGCGCCTCCTTCAAGGCCCGGCGCGGGCCGTCCACCGCCGCCCGCGCGGACTCCGCGGCCTCCTTCGCCGTGGCGAGCGCCTCCTGGGCGGCCTCGTGCTCGGCGGCGAGCTCCGGGTCCTCCACGACCTCGGCCTCGAACGCCTCGAAATCCGCCTGCGCGGACTCGGCTCGCCGCTCGGCCTCCTCGCGCGCCTCGGCGAGCCGCCCGATCTCCGACCGCCCGGCCGCGGCCTTGCTGCGCAGCGCCTCGACCCGTCCCCGCAGCCGGGCCAGCTCCTCCCGCCGGTCGGCCGCGGCGCGCACCGCGGCCTGCAAGCGCCGCTCCTCCGAGGCGAGGGCCTCCTCCGCGCCGGACCGCTCCTCGACGGCCGCGGACAGGGCGTCCTGCGCCTGGTCCAGCGCCTCCCGGAGCATCTCTTCCTGCTCGCGGATCTCGGCGGCCTCGCGTTCCATGTCCTCGGGGTCGCGGCCCCGCCGCTCCTCCTCGCGCGCCTCCGCCGCGTTGCGGTGCCGCTCGGCCGCCAGGTCGGCCACGCCCCGCAGCCGCTCCTTCAACGCCGAGAGCTGGAACCACGTGTCCTGGACCTGCGCGAGTCTGGGCGCCTGCTCCGCCTCCTCGGCCTCCAGGACGCCCTCGCGCTCCTGCGCCTCGTTCAGCGCCCGCTCCGTCTCGGTGCGGCGCTCCCGGATCGCGGCCTCGTCGGCGGCCTCCTGCTCAAGCCTCGTCCGCAGCGTGACCAGGTCGTCGGCCAGCAGCCGCAGCCGGGCGTCGCGCAGGTCGGCCTGGATGACGGCGGCCTTGCGCGCGATCTCGGCCTGCTTGCCCAGCGGCTTCAACTGCCGCCGCAGCTCGCCCGTGAGGTCCTGGACGCGGGTCAGGTTCCCCTGCATCGCGTCCAGCTTGCGGAGGGCCTTCTCCTTGCGCTTGCGGTGCTTCAGGACACCGGCCGCCTCCTCGATCACCGCGCGGCGCCCCTCGGGCCCCGAGTGCAGGACGCGGTCGAGCTGCCCCTGCCCGATGATGACGTGCATCTCGCGGCCGATGCCCGAGTCCGACAGCAGCTCCTGGATGTCCAGCAGCCGGCACGAGTCGCCGTTGATCGCGTACTCGCTGCTGCCCGACCGGAACATCAGCCGGCTGATCGTGACCTCGGTGTAGTCGATCGGCAGCGCGCCGTCGGAGTTGTCGATCGTCAGCACGACCTCCGCCCGGCCGAGCGGCGCCCGGCTGGCGGTTCCGGCGAAGATGACGTCCTCCATCTTGCCGCCGCGCAGCGACTTGGCGCCCTGCTCCCCCATCACCCAGGCCAGTGCGTCCACGACGTTGGACTTGCCCGACCCGTTCGGCCCGACGACGGCGGTGATGCCCGGCTCGAACCTCAGCGTGGTGGACGACGCGAAGGACTTGAAGCCGCGCAACGTCAGTGTCTTCAAGTACACGCGCGGGCCGTCCTCGTACTTATCGGGTTTCCCTCCCCCGGGCGCCGCGCGCCCTCCATCACCGGCCGCCGCCCGTGATCACCGGGCGGTTCCGGTGGTCGCGGGGTCGCGGCGATGGCTGAGGTCACCGTGCTCGTTATACAACGACCGCCCCGGCTCCCGGCACGGGACGCGCGGACGGCGGGGATTCGGGTCACGGAACCCATGCCCCACCGGATGCCCCGAAATTCGACACCCGCCACAGACGCCACCAGATCCGGCCGCCCAGAACCCGAGCAAGAGTTTGACCGTTTCCTGACCGTCCCCCCATACATCAGCCCGAGGGTACACCGCTGACCGGCCCGCCCCAGGCCCTTCGCCCATCACACACAGTACCCACGCCCGCAGGTCGAGCCCGACACCGACCACAGGGAAGCACCTACATCAGCCACCACCGCAACCCCGCAACAACCCAAACCGTTGCGATCGCGTCCGAAGGCAGGTTGCGAGCAAAGCGAGAAACCTGATCGCGCAGCGAGCCGCAAGGCGAGTTCGGAGCGATGCAGCGATCGCACGCAGTGCCCGCCGAAGGAAGGGCCTTCAAGGCCCGACCGCCAAGGGCAATGCAAATAAACAGGGACGCCAGGTCGTGGCGTCCCTAGTGCAACTTGGAAAGAAGGCGCTGATCAGGTCAGCGCTGGTTCGCGGTCCTTCACCGCTAGGGACATCACATCGTCGTCAGGCGCCGTCGCGAGCGCGTCGTTCTCTGCCTGAAGCCGTACGAGCTCGGCTTCCAGATCACGTACGCGCTGCTGAAGGCGCCGCATCTCCGCGACCATCCGGGGGTCGGGACCGCCGACGTGGCCGAGTAGAGCCTTCGCCATGACTAAGGGTCCTCCACGCTGAGTAACCAGCAGGGATCGCGCACGAGAATCAGCTGAAGTCGTTGCGCGTATCGTCTAGAGTCGCACCGGCCGGAGCCCTGGTCAAGCCGCACATCACAGGCCGGTAACAACCTTCCTCTACTAGTTTAGCAGGTATAAACCGGAACCCCCTACCCGGTCACCGCTCGTGGAAACCGGCGTCCCCGCCGCGCGGCTCGCTCCACCGCTCGGCCACGCCCGTGACCTTGCCGGGGCGTCCCGGCACACCGGCGGGCGGGTCGCCGTCCAGCAGGTCGAGGAGTGTCCGGCACCGTCCGCGAGGCCCTTCCGCGACGACCTCCACCCGGCCGTCGGCCAGGTTGGTGGCGGTGCCGCGGAGGCCGAGCTCCAGGGCCCGCGCCCGCACCCACCAGCGGAAGCCGACCCCCTGCACGCGGCCGCGCACCCAGGCCGTGAGCCGCACGTTCTCCTCGTCGCCGGCGTCCATCGCGTCCCCCGTCTCGGTGCCTGGTGATTCCCGTTGCCCTAGTACCGTCCCCGGCGGGGACGCGGTTGGCACACGGGGCAGCTGTAGGACGAGCGGTTCATGAACTCGTCCCGGCGGATCGGCGTGCCGCAGCGGCGGCAGGGCTGGTCCCGCTGGCCGTAGGCGTCCAGGGACCGTTCGAAGTAGCCGCTTTCGCCGTCCACGTCGACGTAGAGGCTGTCGAAGGACGTGCCGCCGACCGCCAGGGCGGCCTCCATGACCTCCTGAGCGCCCTCCAGGACGCGCGCCGCCTCCGCACGGGTCATCGTCTCGGTGGGCCGCGCCCAGTGGATCCTGGCCCGCCACAGCGCCTCGTCGGCGTAGATGTTGCCGACCCCGCTGATCAGCGACTGGTCGAGGAGGGCCCGCTTGATCCCGGTCCTGCGGCGGCGCAGGGCGCGGAAGAAGGCCTCGGGATCGAAGGCGTCCTCCAGCGGGTCGGCGGCGATGTGCACGATCGGTTCGGGGACGAGGCCCGGGCCGTCCGGGCCGCCGACCACGTCCGGCACCAGGTCGGTGACCATGAGGTGCCCGAACGTCCGCTGGTCGACGAAGCGCAGGTCGTGGCCTCCGTCGGCGAAGCCGATCCGGACCCGCAGGTGCTTCTCGCGTTCGCGGTCCGGCTCGCCCACGAGCAGCTGGCCGCTCATCCCGAGGTGCGCCAGGAGCGCCTCTCCCGGCGCCTCGTCCTGCTCGGCGCTCAGCGGCAGCCACATGTACTTGCCGCGGCGGCGGGGGCCGCGGACGGTGCGTCCGGCGAGCCGTCCGGCGAAGTCGGCCGGGCCCGGCGCGTGGCGGCGCACCGACCGCGGGTGCAGCACCTCGGCGGACGCGATCGCGCGGCCCGCCGTCCAGCGGTCCAGGCCGCGCCGGACGACCTCGACCTCGGGAAGCTCAGGCACCGGCCTGGGCCGCCTGGCCGGCCTGCTCACCACCGGCCTGCTCACCACCGGCCGCGCGGGCCTCCTCGGCCTGCGCGGCGGCGTCCCGTTCCACGACGATCCGGCGGATCTCGTTCCAGGCGGCCTCGGCGGCGTTCTGCTCCGCCTCCTTCTTGCTGCGCCCCTCACCCGACCCGTACGTCGTCCCGCCGACCCGGACCGAGGCGCGGAACGTCTTCTGGTGGTCGGGGCCGCTCTCGGCGACGTGGTACTCGGGGACGCCGAGCTCCTCGACGGCGGTGAGCTCCTGCAGCGAGGTCTTCCAGTCCAGGCCGGCGCCGAGGCCCGCCGAGCGGCTGATCAGCCCGTCGAAGAGCCGGTGCACCAGGGCGGACGCCTCGCCCAGGCCCCGGTCGAGGTAGACGGCGCCGATCAGCGCCTCCAGCGTGTCGGCGAGTATCGACGCCTTGTCGCGGCCGCCGGTGCCCTCCTCGCCGCGGCCGAGCCGGATGTGGGCGCCGACGCCGAGGCCCCGGGCGACGCCCGCGAGGGCCCGCATGTTGACCACGGCGGCGCGCAGCTTGGCCAGCTGCCCCTCGGGCAGGTCGGGGTGGCCCCGGAACAGGGTGTCGGTGACGACGAGGCCCAGCACCGAGTCGCCGAGGAACTCCAGGCGCTCGTTGGTGGGCAGCCCGCCGTTCTCGTAGGCGTAGGAACGGTGGGTCAGTGCGCGTTCGAGCAGGTCGTCGTCCACGGCGACGCCGAGCGCGCCGGTCAGTTCCGCGCGATCCGGCGCGGGGTCGCTCTTCTTGCCGCTCACAAGGCCCTCCTCGCAGGCCGTGCACCGCGCATGGCGCGGTCGCGTCTGTGGGCGCGCGGCCGGGACGGCCGGACGGCGAGGACGCACGGCCGGAGGGTCCGCGAAGACGAGGTGCGCGCCGGTCGGGTATCCCGGCGTGCACCACGGCTCCGGGCGCAGTCTCCGCGCCGGTCACCACGCCGACGTCACGCGCCGGGGTGGTCGGGGTGCCGGTCCTGCGCACCGCAGGGGGCGGGCCGCGCGGTCCGCGCGAATCCGCCCCCGGGTCGCAGGTGAACGTTCTTCATCCGGCGGCGCCGGAACCGTCACGGCGCCGGAGCCCGGGACGAAGAGCGCTCGGTCAGGCCGACGGGGCGATGACCTGCCGCCGGTCGTAGGTGCCGCACGTCGCGCACGCGGTGTGGGGCAGCTTGTGGTCGCGGCACGTCGGGCACTCGACCAGGTTCGGCGCCGTGGCCTTCCACTGCGCACGCCGGTGCCGCGTGTTGCTGCGCGACTTCTTCCGCTTGGGGACGGCCACGTCAGCCCTCCTGCTTTCCTTCTCGTCGGTCGGATGAACCACGGGGGCCGGAGCCTCCGTCCCCCCGTCCGGGGGGAGCCGGCGCCAGGTCGCCGGCGAGATCCTGCAGCGCCGCCCATCGAGGGTCGGCGACGTCGTGGCGGTGGCCGGGTCCGGCGTCCGCCAGCCGTGCACCGCAGTCCGGGCACAGGCCCGGGCAGTCCTCCCGGCACAGCGGGGACAGCGGCAGCGCGAGCACCACCGCGTCCCGCAGGACGGGTTCGAGGTCGATCAGATCGCCCTCTAGGCGGAGTTCGTCGTCGTCGGCGTTCCCGCCGGAGCGGGTGTCGTCGTAGACGAAGAGTTCCTGGAAGTCCGCCTCGAAGGTCGAGGCGATCGGGTCGAGGCAGCGGGAGCACTCCCCCCGGAGGGGGACCGCCGCCGTGCCGGTGACGAGCACCCCTTCGAGTACCGCTTCGAGCCGGATCTCCAGCTCGATCGCGGCGCCCTCGGGGACGCCCACCATCTCGACGCCGAAATTCTCCGGTGCCGGCACGGACAGGTGCTCCTCCCGCGACGACCCGGGTTGCCTGCCCAGCGCTCGTGTGTCGAGCACGAGTGGGGCGTTGGGGTCGAGGCGTGTCAGTGGCTTCCTGCTTTCGTGAGGCATGGGAATGACGGCCGCGGGTGATGGCCGATGTCCCAGGATACCGAAGACCCGGCGCTTGCCCAACTCGCGGCCCCCTCACCAGGAGCGGGCCGCCTGCGCCCCCTGCCCACCTCGCGGAGGAGGGCCGCTCACTGCTCCCTGAGCCGGTCCACCAGCCGGTCGTGGACGCTGTCGGGGACCAGCCCGGAGATGTCGCCGCCGAACCTCACGACCTCTTTCATCAGGCTCGACGAAAGGAACGCGTATTCGGGGTTCGTCGCCATGAAGAGGGTCTCCACACCGGCGATCCGGTGGTTCATCTGCGCCATCTGCAACTCGTACTCGTAGTCGCTGACGGCCCGGAGCCCCCGGACGATCACCGGGATGTCCTGCTCCCGGCAGTAGTCGACGGTGAGCCCGTAGAAGGTGTCGACCCGGACGTTGCCGTACTCCTTGGTGACCTCGGAGATCATGCCGGCGCGTTCGTCCACGGTGAACAGGCTCTTCTTGTTCTTGTTGATCAGCACGGCGACGACCACCTCGTCATACAGACGGGAGGCGCGGCTGATGATGTCGAGATGCCCGTTGGTGACGGGGTCGAACGATCCCGGACAGACGACACGGCGCACGACGCGAACCCCTTACGATCCAGGTTTGACCTGCGGCGTGAACGTACCAAATCGTATTCGGTCGCGTTCCACCCGGGCTCCGCCGTCTTCTTGGGCGGGCTCAGCCGGACAGCGCGTCGAGGATCGTGGCGGCGATGGGGCCGGACTCGATGCCGTAGCCGGGCGCCTCGGTCATCACCGCGACCGCGTACTCGGGGTCCTCCCGCGGGCCGTATCCGATGAACCAGCGGTCGTTGTAGGGGGCGTCCGCGACGTCGGCGGTCCCCGTCTTGCCGCCGAGGACGGACGTCCCCTTCAGCGACTCCGCGGTGCCCTTCTCGACGACGGCCTCCATCATGTCCCGCATCTGCTCCGCCTCCTCGGAGTCCATCGTCCGGGACATCGGGCCGGGCGAGATGTCGTCCACCGTCCTGCCACCGGGAGCGCGCAGCCTGTCGATGAGATGCGGCTGCATCACCACCCCGTCGTTGAGGACGCCGGCCGCGACCATGGCCATCTGCAGCGGCGCCGCGACCGTGCTGCCCTGCCCGATGGAGCCGAGCGCGCTGAGCGCCGCCTCGTCCGTCTCCGGGAAGGAACTGGCGGCGCTCAGCACGCCGTCGGCGTACTCGATCCGGTCGCCGAACCCGAAACCGGCGGCCTTCCGGAGAACGGCGCCGTTGCCGGGGTCCTCCGCGCCCATGTAGGCGAACGTTGTGTTGCAGGACTGCGCGTACGCCTCGATGAGCGGGATCCGGCGCAGGTCGCACGACCCGCCGATGTCGCCCGCGTCGTTGTTGATCGCCTGCCCCGCCCCGGGCGGCGTGTAGCTTCGCCCCGCCCGGACGCCGGTGTCCGCGGTGGCGCCGGCCTCCAGCGCGGCGGCCGCGACGACGGTCTTGAACGTCGACCCGGGCGGGAAGAGCTCCTTGGCGGCCTTGTTGAGCAGCGGCTTGAGAGGCTGGTCGTCGAGCCTGGCGAACGCCGCCGTCGCGTCGTCCCGGTCGAGGGTGGACACCTCGTTCGGGTCGTAGGACGGCGTGGACGCCATCACCAGGATCGCGCCGGAGTCCGCGTCGATGACGACGGCCGCGGCCCGCCGCACGCCCGAGCCCGCGAGAGCCTCGTAGGCGGCGTGCTGCGCGCGGACGTCGACGGTGGCCTCGACGGTCCCGCCCGGGACGTGCCTGCCGATGATCTTGTCCATGAGGTTGGAGGTGGCGAGGCGGTCGTCGGTCCCGTCCAGGAAGTGGTTCGCGGCCTCCTCCAGGCCGGTCTGCGCGAACACGGAGAAGTAGCCGGTCACCGGCGCGAAGACCGGTCCGTTCCGGTAGCGGCGCCGGTAGCGCTCGTCATCGGCCTTCTCCGACCAGGCGAGGCGCTCGCCGTCGGCCACGATGGGCCCGCGGTCGATCTTGAAGCGGTCGTCGAGCCGGCGGGCGTTGTCGGAGTCGTCGCGGAGATCCTGGGCCTCGAACCCCTGCACGTAGGTGATGTTCGCCATGAGCGCGACGACCATCACGAGCGTGACGACCCAGGTTCGTGCCAGCGCGCGGTCGGTGCCGGGCTCCATGCGGATGCACGTACCCGTACTTCGCCCGGGTCAACGGCCGCCGGCGCGTCCGTACCAGAACATCGCCTCGCCGTAACGCCGGTCCCGCTCGGCCTCGAAGCCGTCCGGCCACCGCAGCGCCGGGCCGCGCGCGGCGCGCTCCACGACGACCAGCGCGTCCGGGGCGGTCCACCCGTGGTCGCGCAGATCCTCCAGGAGGGCGGTGACGGACGCGTCCGCCACCGTGTAGGGCGGGTCCGCGAAGACCAGGTCGTACGGCTCGTCCGGCGGCGTGCGGACGAGCCGCTCCACCCTGTCCGCACGCGTGACGGCGCCCGGCAGCCCGAGAGCCTCGGCGTTCCGCCGGATCACCTTCAGCGCGCGGGGGTGCGACTCGACGAGCAGCGCATGCGCGGCGCCCCGGGACAGCGCCTCAAGACCGACCGCCCCGGAACCCGCGTACAGGTCGGCGACGCGCAGCCCGTCCAGGGGGCCGAGGAGGGCGAGCACGGTGGAGAACAGCCCCTCCCTCGCGCGGTCGCTGGTCGGCCTGGTGTCCCGTCCCGCCGGTACGGCCAGCCGCCGTCCTCCCGCGCTTCCCGCGATGACCCTGGTCATCCCCCCAGTATCCCGGCGCCCCGGCGCGGACGCGCACGGCGAGCGCGCGGTTCACCCGGTCGCATGACCCGCGGGTCGGCGCACGGCAGAACCGAAAACTACACAACGCGCACGGCGATCCCTTGTGAAACCCCGACCAAATGATCCGGACCCCGTTCACAGTAACTACTGGTCGTGTAAACGTGCTCGCAGGTTGTGCAACCCATCCCCTCAGGAGAATCCTGTGCATCACGGTAGGAGAATGGCGGTGACGGCCGGCGCGACGGTGCTGGGCATCGCCGCCATGAGCGGCGTATCGCACGCCGAGAGCTCCCCGCCCCCTGTCAAGCCCAAGCTCGCCGATCACAAGCCGGCCGAGAAGAAGGCCGCGAAGAAGGGTGACGCGCGCAAGCCCGTCAAGCGCAAGCAGGAGCCCACGCTCGACCTGCGTTTGAACGCCAAGCTCGACCACGACGAGCGCACCAGCACCACCACCGCGGGCCTGGACCTCGGCGCGGGCGTGAAGACGTCCGAGGGCGAGGCCGGTCTCCGGGTGAAGACCGGTGCGCGCGTCTCGGCGAAGAACAGCAGGGTCACGGCGGGCGCCGAGGTCGAGGCCAAGGCCAGGTCGTCCGCCGGAAGCGCCGGAGTGAAGCTCAAGACCGGCGCCGAGGTCTCGGGCGGCGGGCAAGGCGTGCAGAGCAAGCAGAGCAGGCCGGTCCTCAGCGCCGGGACCGAGCTCGGCGCCTCGGTGACTCCCGCCGGCGGGACCCCGCTGTCGGTGAAGGTCGCGGCGAACGCGTGCGTCGGCTCGGGGTGCGAGGCGCCGACCCCGCCGACGCCGCCGGGGCCTCCGGGCGAGACTCCTCCGGGCGAGACGCCGGAGCCGCCCAGCCCGCCGGCGCCGCCGGACGGCTCCCCGGCGCCGCCGAGCCCCTCGCCGGCTCCGCCCACGCTTCCGTCGTCGCCGCTGCTGCCGGACCTGCCGTCCGGCTCGGCGATCGGCCCGGGGGCCACGGCCGCCGGTGTCATCGCGCCGCCGAAGGACCTGCCCGTCACCGGGGCCGAGGCGCTGCCGCTGGTGATGCTCGGCCTGACCGCCATCGCCGCCGGGAGCGCGGCGGTGGCCGGGACCCGCAGGCGCGGCGCCCGCGAGTCCTGAGCGAGCCACCGCAGGGGGCGCCTCCCGATGGGGGGCGCCCCTGCGGCGTTCACAGCCGCTCGGAGCCCGTGACCTTCCAGCCGCCGCCGGATCGCTGGAGCCGCAGCCTCTGGAACGTGACCGGGTCCTCGTCGGAGCAGCCGTCCCCGCACTGGCCGAGCGTCACCAGCGCCAGGAGCCGGTCCCCCTCCCCCGCCGGGCGCATGGCGATCTCGACCGTCGACCCGGACGCCACGGACGGGTGCCGCGCCACCGCTTCCATCGCCCCCCGGGCCTCCCCGCCGGGCCAGCCCGCGCCCGACGTGTCGAGCCTCGGCGAGCCCGCCTTCAGCGAGTAGAGGCTGTCGAGCAGCCAGGCGTCCCCCTGCTTGACCATGGTCGCGCGCATCGGGTCCTGGAGACGGCTGGGATCGGCGTTCTCCGCCCGGACCGTCCGCCTGACGTACGACAGGACCGTCACCTTGCCGGAGGACGCGGCCACCACGGCGGAGTCGGCGACGTCCGCCGCGACCGAGCCCTTCTTGTCCTTCAGCTCCTCGCGGTACTCGCGGGTGGCGAGCTGCCGGTCGTAGTCGGCGCCGTACCTGGGGGTCGACACCCGGTGCGCCGCCGCCACGTTCTCGTCGAGCGACGCGTGGTCGAAGCTCAGCACCGTCTCGATGGCCTGCGCGGCCGGCTCCACCGCCTCCACGGCCTCGGCGGGCGGCGCCGCGGCGGAGGCGCCAGCCCGCGCGGTATCGTCCGGGCCGTCCGACAGCAGGGCCCACGCCGTCCCGCCCGCGGCGAGCGCGAGCAGCGGCGCCAGCACGGCGGCGACGATGCCCAGCGCCCGCCGCCGGCGCCGCGGCGGGACGGTCGGCGGCTGCCGCACGGGGGTGGTCCCGCCCGAGTCCGTTCCGGCCAGGTGGCCCTGCCGCCCGACGGTGGGCGGCGCCAGGGGCGCCCGCGCGAAGTCGGCGCCGGTGGTGAGGGTCCGCTCGGCTTCCTGCTCCGCCCGGACCTCGCCGCCGAGCAGGTTCAGCAGGACCTCCTGCGCCTCGGGCCGCATCGCCGGATCCTTGGCCAGGCACGACGCGACGGCCCCCCGCAGCGATTCCGGCAGCGCCGACAGATCGGGCTCGTAGTGCAGGATCCGCTGGAACACCGCGGAGATCGTGTCGTTGCCGAACGGATGCCGCCCGGTCGCCGCGAACACCATCGTCGCCGCCCACGTGAACAGGTCCACGCCCGTGCCGAGCACCCCGTCGGCGACCTGCTCGGGCGCCATGTACGACGGCGTGCCCACGATGCCGCTGGCCTTCGCCGACGACGCGCCGATGACCCGCGCGATGCCGAAGTCGATCACCCGCGGCCCGTCCGGCCCCATCAGCACGTTGGACGGCTTGAAGTCGCGGTGCAGGATCCCGGCCCGGTGGATGGCCGCCAGCGCCGTCACCGTGCCGATCGCCAGCCGGTCGAGGTCGGTCCCCGTCCGCGGCCCCTGCTCGTTGACGAGCCCGCTCAGCGACGGCCCCGGCACGTACTCGCTGACGACGTAGGGCAGGTCGCCGGAGATGTCGGCGTCGACGACCTGGGCGGTGCAGAACCCGGCGACCCGCCCGATCATCCCCAGCTCCCGCTCGAACCGCGCCCGCCATTCCGGATCCCGGCTGAGGCGGTCGCGCAGCAGCTTCACCGCCGCCTGCGCGCCGTCGTCGCGGCGACCCAGGTAGACGACGCTCTGGCCGCCCTCCCCCAGCCGTCCGACCAGCTCGTACCGCCCGAGCCGAGCAGGATCGTCCGGCAGCATGGGGCCAACGCCCGCCATGGGAGCTCCTCCGTCGCACCAAAAACCCGCAACGGAAGCAGTACCCGTCCGGGCCCTGGATGGTCACCATCCAGGCTCAAGACGTTAGACGTCCGTGATCGGCCGTGCGTTCTGCGTTATCCGTCCCGGAGGTCAGGCTTTTTCGAGGAAGTCGGCGCGATCGTCGTCCAGGAGGGACGCGAGGACGGCGGCCAGGCCGGGATGGTCCGACAGGGCGGGGTCGGACTCGACCAGCGCCGTGGCCTCCTCGCGGGCGTCGCGGATGACGTCCTCGTCGCGCTGGAGGGTGAGCAGGCGGAGGCTGGACGCGCGGCCGGCCTGCGCCGCGCCCAGCACGTCGCCCTCGCGGCGCTGCTCCAGGTCGAGGCGGGACAGCCGGAAGCCGTCGGTGGTGGACGCGACCGCGTCGAGCCGCTCACGCGCCCTGCTCCCGGGTTCGGCGTCGGTGACGAGCAGGCACAGTCCGTGCAGGGAGCCGCGCCCGACGCGGCCGCGCAGCTGGTGGAGCTGGGAGACGCCGAACCGGTCGGCGTCCATGATGACCATGACGGTGGCGTTGGGGACGTCCACGCCGACCTCGATGACCGTGGTGGCGAGCAGGACGTCCAGGTCCCGGTCGGTGAAGCGGCGCATCACCGCGTCCTTCTCGTCCGGATGCAGCTTGCCGTGCAGGACGCCGACGCGCAGTCCGGCGAGAAGCTCCTCCAGCTTGGGCAGGACCTCCATGATCCCGAGCGGGGACCTGCGGCCGGAGTCGTCGCCGGCGTCCCCCGCGCCGCCCATGTCCATCGCGTCGCCCATGTCCATCGCGTCGCCTTCGTCGCCCTCCTTCTCGCCGATGCGCGGGCAGACGATGTAGACCTGCCGGCCGTCGGCGGCCTCCTCCCTGATGCGCTCCCAGGTCCGGGCGAGGAACGCGGGCTTCTCCGGCGGCACCACATGGGTCCGGATCTCCGACCTGCCCGCCGGCAGCTGCCCGAGGACGGAGGTCTCCAGGTCGCCGAAGACCGTCATCGCGACCGTGCGCGGGATCGGCGTCGCCGTCATGACCAGGACGTGCGGCCGGCCGCCGCCGCTCTTCTCGCGCAGCGCGTCCCTCTGCTCGACCCCGAAGCGGTGCTGCTCGTCCACGACGACGAGCCCGAGGTCGGCGAACTGAACGCTCTCCTGGAGGAGCGCGTGGGTGCCGACGATGATCCCGGCGGCGCCGGACGCCGCGTCCAGCAGGGCCTCCTTGCGCGCCTTCGCGCCCTGGGACCCGGTGAGCAGCGCGACCCTCGTGGCGTTCTCGGCGCCGCCGATCTGTCCCGCCTGCGCGAGGTCGCCGAGCATTCCCGTGATCGACCGGTAGTGCTGCTGGGCGAGCACTTCGGTCGGCGCGAGCAGCGCCGCCTGGCCCCCGTTGTCCACCACCTGCAACATCGCCCGCAGCGCGACCACGGTCTTGCCGGAGCCGACGTCGCCCTGGAGGAGGCGGTGCATGGGGTGTTCGAGGGCCAGGTCCGCGGCTATCTCCTCGCCCACTTCGCGCTGGCCCTTGGTGAGTTCGAAGGGCAGGCGGGCGTCGAACTCGGCCTGGATGCCGCCGAAGGCGGGGGGACGCGGCGTCGCCGGGAGCGCGGCGGCGGCGAGGCGGCGCTGGGCCAGGGCCGCCTGGACGACGAACGCCTCGTCCCACTTGAGGCGGGCGCGGGCGCGGTTCAGCTCGTCCCAGGTCCGGGGCCGGTGGATGCCCTCGTACGCCTCGCGCAGGCCGATCAGGCGCCGGCGGCCGAGCAACGGCCCCGGCATCGGGTCGGCGGGCAGGGTCAGCTGGTCGAGGACGGTGCCGACCGAGGTGCCGATCGTCTCGATGGGCAGCGCCTTGGTCGACGGGTAGATCGGGATGATCTCGTCGGCCCACTCCTGGGCGGCCTCCTCGGCGCCCTTCTCCGCGACGACCTTGTACTGCGGGTGGGTGAGCTGCCGGACCTCCCTGCCGCTGCGCGGCCGGTAGGTGCTGATCTTGCCGGCGAACAGGCCGCGGGTGCCCGGCGAGAGGTCCTTCTCCGGCCTGTACGAGCCCTTGCGGCCGAAGAAGCTCAGCTTCAGCTGCCCGGTTCCGTCCGTGACGGTGATCTCCAGGACGTAGCCGGGGCTGCGGTTCAGGCTGCGCCCCTGGACCTTCACGACCTCCGCCATGACCGTGACGTGCTCGCCGTCCTGCAGGCCGCTCAGCTGGGTGAGCTCGCCGCGGTGGGCGTAGCGGCGCGGGTAGTGGTGCAGCAGGTCGCCGACCGTGTGCAGGTCGAGGCCCTTCTCCAGCGCCTTGGCCGTCTTGTCGCCGAGAACCTTGCGCAACGGCTCGTCGATGTTCGCCACGCAGTCTGTTCTAGCCCATGCCGGGGACGGGAATCATCGAACGCCTCATTCGACGCCGATGAGCAGCGGATACCGCTCCTGGCCGCCGGCGTAGACGCCGACCTCCACGTCGGGATGGCCGTCGCGCAGATGGCCGTCGAGGGTCTCGGCGAGCGCGGGTGGCGCGCAGGAGCCCGCGATCAGCGTGACGAGTTCCCCTCCGCCGGACAGCATCCGGTCCACCAGGTGCCGGGCGACCTCGGTGACGTCCGCGCCGATCGTGACGACGTCGCCCTCGATCAGGCCGAGGACGTCGCCGGGCTGGCACAGGCCGACGCTCGTGACCGCCTCCTGCTCGGCGACCTCCAGATGGCCGAAGCGGGTGGCGCCGGCGGCGCGGGTCATCTCGATGACGTCCTCGCCGAAGCGGCGCAGCGGGTCGTGCACGGCGAGCGCCGCCATCCCCTGGACGGACGCCTTCGTCGGCACCACCGCGATCCGGGCGCCGCCGTCCCTCGCGCGTTCCGCGGCCGCCTCGGCGAGCGAGAGGACCTCGGGTTCGTTCGGCAGGACGGCCACCTCGTCGCCCGCCGCGAGGATCGCCTCCGCCAGCACGGCGAGCGGCGGCGCCGCGCCCGGTTCGCTGCGGACGACCCGCGCGCCGCACTCCTCGAACAGCGCGGCCAGCCCGCCCGCCGCGGTGACGGCGACCACCGCGCGGCCGGTGTGCGGCGCGTGCGGATGCCCGCCGGCGCCGGGATGCAGGTAGCTGACGCGGATCCGGTGCGGGCGTCCGGCGGCCATGCCCGCCTCGATGGCCGCCCCGGCGTCGTCGACATGGACGTGGACGTTCCACAGGCCGTCGCCGCCCACCACGACGAGCGAGTCCCCGAGGCCGTCGAGCGTCTCCCGGAGCGGGTGGACGGCGTCGTCCGGCGCGTCCAGCAGGTACATGACCTCGTAACCGGGCCCCGGCGGTTCCGGACGTTCCCCGTCGGGCGGTGTCCCGGCGGCACGGGCGGGGACCTCGTACCGCTCGGGGAACTCCTCGGTGATCACGGCCGCGAGGACGTCGAGCACCACGCAGAGCCCGGCCGCGCCCGCGTCCACGACCCCGCTGCGGGCCAGCACGTCCAGCTGCCCGGTGGTGCGCTTGAGCGCCCGCCGCGCTCCGCCGGCGGCGGCGCGCACCGTCCCGGCGAGGCCGGTAGCGGACGATCCGGACGCGCAGGCCGCGGCGGCCTCGGCGAGGACGCTCAGGATCGTCCCCTCGACCGGGTGCTCCACGGCACCGCGGGCCAGGCCGGACGCGTGGTCCAGCGCCCCGGCGAACGCCGCCTCGTCCGGCGGCGCCTCCAGGGGGCCGAGGACGTCCGCGAGCCCGCGGAACACCTGGCTCAGGATCACGCCGGAGTTGCCGCGGGCGCCGAGCAGCGCGCCCCGCGCCAGCGTCCGCCAGATCCGCGCCGCGTCCGCGGTGTCCGGCAGCTCGTCCAGCGCGTCGGCCGCGGCGACCACGGTCAGATGCAGGTTGGTCCCGGTGTCCCCGTCCGGGACGGGGAACACGTTGAGCGCGTCGATCTCCGCCCGCGCACGCCCCAGCGCCTCACCCGCGAGCCTGCACCACGCCCGTACCGCCGCCCCATCGAGAGTCCCGCCCACGAGCCCGTCCCCTCTCGCCGTCCAACACCTCTTCTGTACCGTGCGGCGCGCCGTCCCGGGAAGCCGGGCGGGCGGCGGCGCGATTCGCGCACGCGGTGCGCTGTCGGCTAGTCTGATCCGTGCGCCTCGTCCGGGGCGCTATCGGTGAGCACCCATCATGCCCGGCCCGCCCTCCGGCGGCATCGGGCGGCGCTCCGGTCAGAGCATCGACACCACTTGGAGTTTCCCGTGGCTTCCGTCTGCGACGTCTGCGGCAAGGGACCCGGTTTCGGCATGCGCGTCTCCCACTCGCACCGCCGCACCCCGCGCCGCTGGAACCCCAACATCCAGCGCGTGCGCGCCGTCGTGAACGGCAGCACCAAGCGGATCAACGCCTGCACGTCCTGCATCAAGGCCGGCAAGGTCGTCAAGCCCACGGTCTGAGCGAGACCACGCGGCTCCGGCCGGCTCATCGGGAGGGTCCGGTGAGCCGGCTTTCGTGTGTTCCCGTGTCGTGTGTTCCGGGCCCTTCACCCGTCAGGTGCGGTGCCGCCAGGCGTGGTCGACCGGGCCGATGCCGGCGCCCAGCGGGAAACCCGCGGCGATCGCGCCCGTCACGTACTCCTTCGCCTTCGCGACGGCCGCGGGGACGTCCTCGCCCAGCGCGAGATGCGACGCGATCGCGGACGCGAGCGTGCAGCCGGTGCCGTGGGTGTGCCTGTTGTCGTGCCGGGACGCCCTGAAGCGGTGCTCGCGCTCCCCGTCGAACAGCAGGTCGGCGGGCTCGCCCGGCAGGTGCCCGCCCTTGATCAGGACCCAGCGGGGGCCGAGCGCCTTGACGGCCTCGGCCGCCTCGCGCATACCCGACTCCTGGACCACCTTGACGCCCGTGAGCTGCTCGACCTCGTAGAGGTTCGGCGTGGCGACGGTCGCGACCGGCAGCAGCGCCGAGCGGACGGCCTGGACGGCGCCGGGGGCGAGGAGCGCGTCGCCGTGCTTGGACACGCCCACGGGGTCGACGACGGCGGGCGCGCCGGAGGCGGCGAGGGCCTCGGCGACGGTCTCGACCAGCACCGTGGACGCGAGCATCCCCGTCTTGATCGCGTGGACGCCGATGTCGGACAGCACGGAGTCGAGCTGGGCGCGCACGGCCTCGGGCGGCAGTTCCCAGTAGCCCTGGACGCCGAGGGAGTTCTGCGCGGTGACGGCGGCGACGACGCTCATCCCGTGGACGCCGAGGGCGAGCATGGTCTTCAGGTCCGCCTGGATTCCGGCGCCGCCGCCGGAGTCCGAGCCCGCGACGGTGAGCACGAGGGGCGGGGCCTGGGGCGTGGAG
>NZ_SMKH01000141.1 GCF_004348515.1 Actinomadura sp. KC345
GTCGCAGAGGGCGGTGAAGGCGTCGCGGGCGGGGATGGCGGGGAGGGTGAGGAGTTCGGTGCGGGCGTCCTCGGCCCAGCGGCGCAGGTCGGTGCGGGCACGGTCCATGGCGGGGTGTGCGCGCAGGAGGGCGAGGGCCTCGGCGTGGAGGGCGTCGTCGGAGAGGTCCTGGACGAGGAGCTCGCGGAGGCGGGCGTCGTCCGGGCCGGAGCCCATACCGCCGAGGACGTGGTGGACCGGGAGGGTGCGGATGCCTTCGCGGAGGTCGGTGCCGGGCGTCTTGCCGGACTCCTCGGCCTCGGACGCGATGTCGAGGATGTCGTCGGACAGCTGGAAGGCGATGCCGATCTTCTCCGACGCGGAGGTGACGGTCTGCACGACGCTCTCCGGGGCACCGGACAGCAGGGCGCCGAACTGGCCGGAGACGGCAATGAGGGAGGCGGTCTTGTCCGCGACGACCTGGAGGTAGTGCTTGAGGGGGTCGGCGTCCTCGCCGGGGCCGACGGTCTCCTGGATCTGGCCGCGGACGAGCCGGGCGAACGCGCGGGCCTGGACGCGGACGGCCTCGGGGCCGAGGTCGGCGAGCAGGTCGGACGCGCGGGCGAACAGGTAGTCGCCGGTGAGGATCGCGACGGTGTTGGTCCAGCGGGAGTTGGCGGACTCCTGGCCGCGCCGGACGGTCGCCTCGTCCATGACGTCGTCGTGGTAGAGGGTGCCGAGGTGGGTGAGCTCCACGACGACCGCGGCGGGGACGACGCCGGGCGCGGTGGGGTCGCCGAAGTGGGAGGCCAGCAGCACCAGCATCGGCCGGAACCGCTTGCCGCCCGCTTCGACGAGGTGCTGCGACGCCTCGGTGAGCAGCGCGTCCTCGCCGCGGACGCAGTCCATGAGCAGCTCCTCGACGGCGGCCAGGCGGCCCCTGGCGTCGGCCGCGAGGTCGGCGTCTATGGGAAGCCCGAACGGGCCGGCCTCGGTGACGGCCGGCCCGCCGGGCTTCTCCGCGAATGGGTGGCTCACCCGAGTCTCCTACCGGACGAACATGTCGGTGGTGGCTTGTCCCGCCAGATCCAGAATGGGCTGTGGGAGCACGCCGAGTACCACAGTAGCCGTCACGCCGACCGCGACCGCGACCGCGGTCGCCGGCCCGGCCACCACGACCGGCCCGTCGGGGTCGGGGTCGCTGAAGAACATGACGACGATCACCCGGACGTAGAAGAACGCGGCGACCGCGGACGCCACGACGGCGACGACGACCAGCGGCGTCGCGCCCTCCTCGACGGCCGCCTTGAACACCGCGAACTTCCCGGTGAACCCGCTGGTGAGCGGGATCCCGGCGAACGCCAGCAGGAAGAAGGCGAACACGCCCGCCACGACCGGGGAGCGCTTGCCGAGCCCCGCCCAGCGCGACAGGTGGCCGGCCTCGCCGCCCGCGTCCCGCACCATCGTGACGACGGCGAACGCGCCGACGGACGCGAAACCGTAGGCGAGCAGGTAGAACAGGGTGCTCGACAGGCCGTTCGGGGACGAGGCGATCACGCCCAGGAGCAGGAACCCCGCGTGCGCGACCGACGAGTAGGCCAGCATCCGCTTGATGTCGGTCTGGGTGATCGCGACGATCGACCCGACCACCATCGTGAGAATGGCCACACCCCACATGAACGGCCGCCAGTCCCATTCGAGGGTCTCGAACGTGACGTAGTAGACGCGCAGGATCGCGCCGACCGCGGACACGACGGTGCAGGACGCCATCAGCGCCGTGATCGGGGTGGGGGCGCCCTGGTAGACGTCCGGCTTCCACATGTGGAACGGCACGCCGCCGAGCTTGAACAGCAGCCCCGCCGACAGCAGCGCGACGCCCGCGAGGAGCAGGGTCTCGTTGCCGGCGTCCCTGCCGATCTGTGCGGAGATCTCCGACAGCCGGACCGAACCGGCGTAGCCGTACAGCAGCGCGATCCCGTACAGGAAGAACGCCGACGAGAACGCGCCGAGCAGGAAGTACTTGACCGCGGCCTCCTGCGACAGGAGGCGCCGCCGGCGGGCGAGCCCGCACAGCAGGTACAGCGGCAGCGACAGCACTTCCAGCGCGATGAACATCGTGAGCAGGTCGTTCGCGGCCGGGAACATGATCATGCCGCCGATGGCGAACATCAGCAGCGGGTACACCTCGGTCTGGGTGAACCCGGCCTCGGTGGTGCGCTGCTCGGCCTCGCTGCCCGGCAGGGCGGACGCCTGCGCGGCGAAGGCCCCCTCGGCGACGCCGGCCCGGCCGCTGCCGCGGTCGGCGATCAGCAGGAGGCTGACCAGCGCGAGCACCAGGATGGTGCCCTGGAGGAACAGCGTGGGGCCGTCCACGCCGAGCGCGCCTTCCGCGGCGACCTGATGCGGGTTCTCGCGCCATCCGAGCACGACCGTCCAGGCGAAGGCGCCCGCGATGCCGAGGAACGCGAGCGGCACCTGGACGCGGTGCCGCCAGCGGCGGCCGACGAACGCCTCGACGAGGACGCCGAGGAGGGCGACGCCGAAGACCAGCAGCATCGGGGCGATCTGCCCGTACTCGATGTGCGGCGCGGGGATCTCACCCCCCTGGGCGAGGACCGCGCTCACCTGACTGCTGGTGCTCATGGACGGGCTCCGTTCTCGGCGGCGTTACCGGTGATGTCCGGCGCCGGGTCCTTCTCGTCGACCCGGACCAGCGTCTCGTTCACCGACGGGTTGATCACGTGCAGCACCGGCTGCGGGAAGAAGCCCATCACCACGATGATCGCGATGATGGGGGCGACGGCCCACTTCTCCCGGGTGCTCAGATCCTTCATGCCCTCGACCGCGGGGGCCTTCGGGCCGCCCATGGTCCGCTGGTACATCCACAGGACGTAGACGGCGGCGAGGACGACACCGCTGACCGCGAGCACGCCCGCCCACTCGTAGCGGCTGAACGTGCCGACGATGACCAGGAACTCCGACACGAACGTGGACAGGCCCGGCAGCGACAGCGCGGACAGACCGGCGATCAGGAACATGCCGGCCAGCACCGGCGCGACCTTCTGCACCCCGCCGAAGTCGGAGATCCGCGCCGACCGGCGCCGGACGATCAGGAAGCCCACGATGAGGAACAGCGCGCCGGTGGAGAAGCCGTGGTTGACCATGTACAGCGCCGCGCCGGACTGCCCCTGCGACGTCATCGCGAAGATGCCGAGGACGATGAACCCGAAGTGCGACACCGACGTGTAGGCGATGAGGCGCTTCATGTCGACCTGGCCGATGGCGAGGACCGCGCCGTAGATGATGCTGAGCACGGCGAACGCCAGCACGACCGGGGTCGCCCACTTGGCCGCGCCGGGGAACAGCTCCAGGCAGAACCGGAGCATGCCGTACGTGCCGACCTTGTCCAGGACGCCGACGATCAGGACCAGCGCGGGCGCCGGGGCCTGCTGCGCCGCGTCCGGCAGCCAGGTGTGCACGGGCACCATCGGCGCCTTGATCGCGAACGCGATGAAGAAGCCGAGGAACAGCCACTTGGCGGTCGTCGGGTCGATGTTCATCTGCGACAGCTCGTCGAACATGAACGTGCCCTGCCCGAGCCCGCCCTCGGACGCCGGCCTGCTCGACAGCGGGTACAGCCAGATCACCGCGACGAGCATCAGCAGCCCGCCGAGCAGCGAGTACAGCAGGAACTTCACCGCGGCGTAGGAGCGCTGCGGGCCGCCGAAGTACCCGATGATGAAGTACACCGGGATGAGCATCGCCTCGAAGAAGACGTAGAACATGAACACGTCGGTCGCGGCGAACACGCCGATCATGGCCGCTTCGAGGACCAGCAGCAGCGCGAAGTACGTCTTCGCCGACCGCTTGGCCGGGACGTCCACGCCGCCGGACCGGTCGGCCTGGTTCCACGACGCCAGCATGACCAGCGGGACGAGGATCACCGACAGCAGGATCAGCACCAGCGCGACGCCGTCGACCCCGACCGCCCAGTGGACCCCGAACTCCTTGATCCACCAGTACTTCTCGGTGAACTGGAAGCGCGGGCCGCCCGCGTCGAAGCCCGCCGTCATGACGCCGGCGAGCACCGCGACGACGAGGGACACGCCGATCGCGAACTGCTTGACCAGCGTCTCCCGCTCGCGCGGGATGGCGATGAGCGCCAGCGCGCCCACCAGTGGCAGCGCGATGAGGACGCTCAGCCAGGGAAAGTCGCTCATCGCCGTCCTCTCAAGGAGACGCCCGCCTCCGGGCGACACATCGACTCGCACAAGTGTTCGAGGACATGTGCTATTGTGATTTCGCCCGCTCGGTGAGAACCAAACCGATCGGGCCTACCGCCGGGCTGGCGGGATGTCAGGTCTGTGGAGCTTGTGTAAGACCGATGGGCGGCACACCGTCCCCTGCCGGTAATCCGGGTCGGCAACGGGCTGTGAAGCAGAAAGCTCAACCCGCGAGGGTTGAATCCCTCTGCTCCATTTGAGGGAGAAGTCAAGAAACGTTCACCACCAGGAGAGCGGCAACAACGACGGCGGCACCGAAGGTCATTGCCAGTGCGTAGGAACGGGCGAAGCCCGTCTGGACGCGCCGGAGACGGCCCGAGGTGCCGCCGATGCCGGCGGCGGTGCCGTTGACCGCGCCGTCGACGCCCCGCCCGTCGAACCACACCGCGAGCCGGGTCAGCCACTGGCCGGGACGCATCAGCAGCGACTCGTTGAGCGCGTCGCCGTAGAGGTCCTTGCGGGCCGCGACCGTGACGAACGAGCCCTTGGGCGCCTCGCGCGGCACCTTCCGGCCGCCGTACTGCCGCCACGCGATCGCCGCGCCGACGACCATCAGGACGAGGGCGACGGCACCGGTCGGGGTGATCAGCGCGAAGTGGTGCTCGTGCTCGGGCTTGCCGACGACCGGCTCCAGGAAGTGGGCGAACCCGCCGAGGATCAGGAACCCGCCGGAGGCGAGCGAGCCGACCGCCAGCAGGAGCAGCGGGATCGTCATGACCTTGGGCGACTCGTGCGGGTGGACGTCCTCCGCCCAGCGCTTCTCACCGAAGAACGTCATGAACATCACGCGCGACATGTAGTACGCGGTGATGCCGGCGCCGAGCAGCGCGCACACGCCGAGGATCGCCCCCCGCGTGCCGCCTTCGCCGAACGCCGCCTCGATGATGCCCTCCTTGGTGAACCAGCCGGACAGCCCGGGGAACCCGATGATCGCGAGGTACCCGAGCCCGAACGTGGCGTAGGTGATGACCATCACCGAGCGGAGCGCGCCGTAGTGGCGCATGTTCACGTCGTCCTTCATGCCGTGCATGACGGACCCGGCGCCGAGGAACAGGCCGGCCTTGAAGAAGCCGTGCGCGATGAGGTGCGCGATGGCGAAGACGTAGCCGGCCTTGCCGAGCCCGGCGGCCAGCGTCATGTAGCCGATCTGCGACATCGTCGATCCGGCGAGGGCCTTCTTGATGTCGTCCTTGGCGCAACCGATGATCGCGCCGAACAGCAGCGTGGCCGCGCCGACGATCGTCACCACCAGCTGCGCGGTGTCGGACATCTCGAAGATCGGCCCGGCCCGGACGATGAGGTACACCCCCGCCGTCACCATCGTCGCGGCGTGGATGAGCGCCGACACCGGGGTCGGGCCCTCCATCGCGTCCAGCAGCCAGGACTGCAGCGGCAGCTGCGCCGACTTGCCGCACGCGCCGAGCAGGAGCAGCAGCCCGATCGCGGTGGCGGTGCCGGTGCCCAGCTGGGACGCCATGCCGACGTGCTCGGCGCCGGAGCCGAGGATCGGCTCGTAGTCGATGGTGCCGAACGTGGCGAAGATCAGCGCGATCGCGATGATCAGCCCCATGTCGCCGACGCGGTTGACGACGAACGCCTTCTTCGCCGCGGTCGCGGCGGTCGGCTTGTGCTGCCAGAACCCGATCAGCAGGTAGGAGGCGAGGCCCACGCCCTCCCAGCCGAGGAACATGACCAGGAAGTTGTCACCGAGGACCAGCACCAGCATCGCCGCGACGAACAGGTTCAGGTAGGCGAAGAACCTGCGCCGGTCGGGGTCGTCCGCCATGTAGCCGACGGAGTAGATGTGGATGAGCGAGCCCACCCCGGTGATCAGCAGCACGAAGCTGATGGACAGCGGGTCGACCAGCAGGTCCATGCCGACCTTGAACGCGCCGACGTCGATGAAGTCCCACAGGTGCAGGCTGCGGCGCCGCTCTTCGGCGCCGTAGCCGAGCATCTGGACGAACATCGCCACACCGATCGCGAACGATCCCACCGACATGGCGACACCGAGCAGATGCCCCCACCGGTCGGTCCGCCTCCCCCCGATCAGGAGGATCGCGGCGCCCGCGAGCGGGAGCGCGATGAGGAGCCAGGACGCGGCCTGGATGCCTTCCGCTTTCATCCCAGCCTCTCAGTACTTCAGCAGGTTGACGTCGTCCACCGACGACGACCTGCGGGTCCGGAAGACGGTCATGATGATCGCCAGGCCGACCACGACCTCCGCCGCGGCCACCACCATCACGAAGAAGGCGATGATCTGGCCGTCGAGGTTGCCGTGCATGCGGGAGAACGAGATGAACGCCAGGTTCGTCGCGTTCAGCATCAGCTCGACGCACATGAACACCACGAGCGCGTTGCGGCGCACGAGCACGCCGAGCGCGCCGATGGTGAACAGGATCGCCGAGAGCGCCAGGTAGTGACCCGGACTCATGAACCAGCCTCGCCTTCACGCTCGTTGCCGCCGCCCGTGCCGCCCTCGGCCGGCGTTCCGGGCTTGACGACGCGCGACTCGGCGTCGGCGTCCTCGGCGCCTTCGGTGACGGCCTGGACGGTCCGCACGTTGTGCTCGACCGCCTCCGCCTCGGTCTTGCCGCCCAGGTCGGCGTGCCGCTCCGCGGTGTCGGTCCGGGCCGCGATGACCGGGTTGACCGACAGCTCCGACGGTGTCCCGTCCGGCAGCAGCGCCGGCATGTCGACGGCGTTGTGCAGGGCGTAGGTGCCGGGGCCGGGCAGCGTCCCCGGGTGGTCGCCGGAGAGGAACCGCTCCTTGGACAGGTCCTTCTGCGTCGCCTTCGGCTCGGTCCGCTCCCGGTGCGCGACCACCATCGCGCCCATCGCGGCGGTGATCAGCAGGGCGCTGGTCACCTCGAACGCGAACACGTACTTGGAGAACAGGAGCCGGGCCAGGCCGACGATGTTGCCCTCGGCGTTGGCCTGCTGAAGGCCCGCCGAGTCGCCGAGCGCCGCGTTCCCGATACCGGCGGTCAGCAGCGCGACGAACCCGAGCGCGGCGATCGCCGCCCAGAAGCGCTGGCCGCGGATCGTCTCCACCAGCGAGTCGGTGGAGCTCACTCCGACGAGCATCACCACGAACAGGAACAGCATCAGCACCGCGCCGGTGTAGACGATCACTTGGACGAACGCCAGGAACGGGGCGTTCTGGATCGCGTACATGCCGGCGAGGCACAGCATCACGGAGGCCAGCATCAGCGCCGAGTGCACGGCCTTCCGCATGAAGATCATGCCGAGGGCGGAGCCGACCGAGACGATGGCGAGCAGCCAGAAGAAGAACGGCTCGCCGGCCTGCTTGTCGGCCACCTCCGCCGCGAGGATGGAGGCGTTCACCTGCCTTCACCCCGCTTGCGGGACTTCTCGGCCTTCTCCTGCTCGACGGCCTGGTCGACGCTCGCTCGTCCGCCGCCCTCGGACGGCACGGTCGGCGCCGGCTCCTCGGGCTGGAGGCCGAGGCGGTAGTAGTCCTCCTCGGTGTCGCCGAGCCGCATCTCGTGCGGCGGCGTCTCCATGCCCTCGCGCAGCGGCGCCAGCAGCATCTCCTTGGTGTAGATCAGGCTCTCGCGGCTGTCGTCGGCGAGCTCGTACTCGTTGGTCATCGTGAGCGCCCGGGTCGGGCACGCCTCGATGCACAGCCCGCACAGGATGCAGCGCAGATAGTTGATCTGGTAGATGCGGCCGTACCGCTCGCCTGGCGAGTAGCGCTCGCCGGCGGTGTTGTCGGCCCCCTCGACGAAGATGGCGTCGGCGGGACACGCCCATGCGCACAGCTCGCAGCCGATGCACTTCTCCAGCCCGTCCGGCCACCGGTTGAGCTGGTGCCGGCCGTGGAAGCGCGGGGCGGTCGGCCGCTTCACCTCGGGGTACTGAACGGTCTCGCTCTTCATGAAAATCTGGTGGAACGAGACCCCGAACCCCTTGACCGGGTTCAGGAAATCAGTGAGTCCCACTGGTGACCTCCTCAGGAGGGGTTTTCATCTTGGAAGCTCCGGCCGGACCGCCGTGGTAGTGCGGCGCGTCCATCGGCGGCACCGGGAACCCGCCCGCGTCCGCGCGCGGCGTCTCGCCCTTGGTCGCGCCGGGCACGATCTCCTTCTCGTCCTCGCCGCCGCGGAACATCTCCCAGACCACCGTGGCGACCAGCACCACCGCCGCCGCGATCGCGGCGACGATCACGATCTGCTGCATGTCGTAGCCCTCGTTGCGCAGCGCGCGGATGGTGGCGACCAGCAGGATCCAGCCGAGCGAGAAGGGCATCAGCACCTTCCAGCCGAGCTTCATCAGCTGGTCGTAGCGCACGCGCGGCAGCGTTCCGCGCAGCCAGATGAAGAAGAAGATGAACAGGCCGACCTTGATCATGAACCACAGCACCGGCCACCAGCCGGAGTTGGCGCCCGCCCACACCGTGGTGATCGGCGCGGGAGCGCGCCAGCCGCCGAGGAACAGCGTGGTGGCCAGGGCCGACAGCGTCGCGAGGTTGATGTACTCGGCGAGGAAGAACATCGCGAACTTCAGCGACGAGTACTCGGTGTGGAAGCCGCCGACGATCTCGCCCTCGCCCTCGGGCAGGTCGAACGGGATGCGGCTCGACTCGCCCATCATCGTGATCACGAAGACGATGAAGGACGGCGCCAGCAGGAGCGCGAACCACCGGTCGTTCTGCGCCGCGACGATCTCCGAGGTGGACATCGAGCCCGCGAACATGAACACCGCCACGAACGACAGCGCCATCGCGATCTCGTAGGAGATCACCTGCGCGGACGAGCGGAGCCCGCCGAGCAGCGAGTACGGCGACATCGACGACCAGCCGGCGAGCACGAACCCGTACACGCCGAGCGACGCCATCGCCAGCACCAGCAGCACCGCGACCGGCAGGTCGGTGCCCTGCAGCGGCGTCTGGTGCCCGAAGATCGACACCGTCGGCCCGAACGGGATGACGGCGAACGAGATGAACGCCGGGACGGCCGCCGCGATCGGCGCCAGGACGAACACGACCTTGTCGACCTGGCGGGGGACGATGTCCTCCTTGAGCGCCAGCTTGACGCCGTCGGCGAGGCCCTGCAGCAGGCCCTGCGGCCCGGCGCGGTTCGGGCCGACGCGCAGCTGCATCCGGCCGATGACCCGCCGCTCGATCCACATCGTCATCAGCACGGTCACGACCAGGAACACGAAGATGGCCAGGACCTTGCCGCCGATCAGCCACCACGGGTCCCGGCCGAAGTCCTGCAGCGTCGGGTCCGCGGCCACGGTGTTCAGAGGCACCGTGGTGACGGGGGCGGCGTTGAGGGGTACGGCCAGCGGGCTCATTCGCCGCCTCCAGCGATCTCGTCGGAAGCCGTCGCGCCCGCGAGCGAACCGCTCGCGATCTTGACGACGCCGCCGGCCGCGGCGCCCAGGTCCCGGTACAGCGCGCAGCCGGCCGAGTTGGTCGGCAGCCACACCACCCGGTCGGGCAGGTCGGCGGTCACTTCGAGCGGCAGCGTGACCTCGCCGCGCGCCGCCGCCACCGTCACCGCGGCGGTGGCCCCGATCTCCGCGGCCGTCGCGGGCGACAGCCGCACCACCGCGGACTTGGCGGTGCCCGCCAGGAACGGCTCGCCGTCCTGGAGGCGGCCCCGGTCCAGCAGCAGCCGCCAGGTCGCCACCAGCGCCTCACCCTGCTCGGGGTGCGGCGGAAGCGTCTGCGCCACGTCCGGCGGCTCCGGCCGCTCACCGCGGTAGGCGCCGAGTTCGGTCAGTTCGCGGCGGGCCGCCTCGGGGCCCGGCAGGCCCAGGTGGACGTCCATCTCGTCGGCGAGGGAGTCCAGCACCCGCAGGTCGGACATCCGCCCGGCCGACCTGAGCACGACGTCGAACTGCCGGCCGCGGCCCTCCCAGTCGACGAACGTGCCGGCCTTCTCCGCCACGGCCGCGACCGGGAACACCACGTCGGCGCGGTCGGTGACCGCGCTCGGCCGCTGCTCCAGGCTCACCACGAACGGGGTGGCGTCCAGGGCCCGCAGCATCGCGTCCGGGTCGGGCAGGTCGTAGGGGTCGACGCCGCCGACGAGCAGCGCGCCGCGCCCTCCCCCGGCCGCCGCCGTCAGGATGGCGGCCGCGTCCTCGCCCGGCCCGGCGGGCAGGTCGGCGACGCCCCAGACGCGGGCGACCTCGGCCCGCGCGGACAGGTCGGTCACCGGGCGGCCGATCGGCAGCAGCCCGGGCAGCGCCCCGGCCTCGACCGCGCCGCGCTCCCCGGCCCGGCGCGGCACCCACGCCAGCCGGGCGCCGGTCACCCGCGCCAGCCGGACCGCCGCGGTCAGCGCGCCGGGGCTGGCGGCGAGCCGCTCGCCCACCAGGATCACGGCGCCGGGGGTCTCCAGCTGCGTCCGGACGTCGGACCGGCCGGCGTCCCCGATCACCGAGGCCAGCGTGTCGGCCTCCGCGCCGGGCGGCGTCGGCAGCAGCGTCCCGCCGAGCTTCTCCAGCCCGCGGGTCGCGAAGGGGGCGGCCGAGTAGACCGGCAACGCGTTCTTCCGGAACGCCTTGCGGAGCCGCAGGAACACGATCGGCGACTCCTCCTCCGGCTCGAAGCCGGCGAGGAGCACCGCGGGCGCCTTCTCCAGGTCGGAGTAGGACACCTCGATGGAGCGTCCCGCGACCGACGAGGCGAGGAACCGCGTCTCCTCCTCCGACAGCGGCCGGGCCCGGAAGTCGACGTCGTTGGTGCCGAGCGCGATCCGGGCGAACTTGGAGTAGGCGTAGGCGTCCTCAAGGGTGACGCGGCCGCCGGTCAGGACGCCGGCGCGGCCGTGCGCCGCCGCGAGGCCCTCCGCCGCGATCGTGAGCGCCTCCGGCCACGACGCCGGCTCCAGCACGCCGTCCTCGTTGCGGACGAGCGGGTGCGTGAGCCGTTCGGGCTGCGTGGCGTAGGTGAACGCCCAGCGGCCCTTGTCGCAGTTCCACTCCTCGTTGACCTGCGGGTCGTCCCCGGCCAGCCGCCGCGTGACCTTGCCGCGCCGGTGGTCGGTCCGCATCGAGCAGCCGGACGCGCAGTGCTCGCAGACGCTCGGCGTCGACACCAGGTCGAACGGGCGGGAGCGGAACCGGTAGGCGGTGCCGGTCAGCGCGCCCACCGGGCAGATCTGCACGGTGTTGCCGGAGAAGTAGGACTGGAACGGCCGGTCCTCGGCGATCCCGACCTCCTCCTTCGCGCCGCGCTCGAACAGGTCGATGAACGCGTCTCCGGCGATCTGCTCGGAGAACCGGGTGCAGCGGGTGCACTGGATGCAGCGCTCCCGGTCCAGCAGCACCTGGCTGGACAGCGGCAGCGGCTTCGGCCACGTCCGCTTGGTCTCCACGAAGCGCGTTTCGCCGCGGCCGTTGGACATCGCCTGGTTCTGCAGCGGGCACTCGCCGCCCTTGTCGCAGACCGGGCAGTCCAGCGGGTGGTTGATGAGGAGGAACTCCATGATGCCGTGCTGGGCCTTGTCGGCCACCGGCGAGGTGAGCTGGGTCTGGACGACCATGCCCGGCATCACGGGGGTGGTGCACGACGCCTGCGGCTTCGGCATCCCGCGGCCGTTGCCGGCGTCGGGGATCTCCACCAGGCACTGGCGGCACGCCCCGATCGGCTCCAGCAGCGGGTGCTCGCAGAACCGCGGGATCTGGATGCCGAGCAGCTCGGCGGCCCGGATGATCAGCGTGCCCTTCGGCACCTCGATCTCGAAGCCGTCGATGGTGCAGGAGACCATCTCGACCTTCTCCACCGCCGACTTGTCGTCGGTGACGGTCACTTGGCACCTCCCCAGAGGGTGGACTTGGCCGGGTCGAACGGGCAGCCGCCCTGCTCGAAGTGCTGGAGGTACTCGTCCCGGAACAGCTTGATGGACGACACGACCGGGCTCGTCGCGCCGTCGCCGAGGGCGCAGAACGCGCGGCCGAGGATGTTGTCGGAGATGTCGAGGAGGGTCTCCAGGTCCTCCTCGGTGCCCTCTCCGGCCTCCAGCCGCCTGATCATCAGCTTGTACCAGTAGGTGCCCTCGCGGCACGGCGTGCACTTGCCGCACGACTCGTGCGCGTAGAACTCCGACCAGCGCAGCACCGCCCGGACGACGCAGGTCGTCTCGTCGAAGATCTGCAGCGCGCGGGTGCCGAGCATGGACCCGGCGGCGCCGACGGACTCGAAGTCCAGCGGGACGTCCAGGTGCTCGTCGGTGAAGATCGGGGTGGACGACCCGCCGGGCGTCCAGAACTTCAGCCGGTGACCCTCGCGGATCCCGCCCGCCATGTCGAGCAGCTCCCGCAGCGTGATCCCGAGCGGCGCCTCGTACTGGCCGGGCCGCGTCACGTGTCCGGACAGCGAGAAGATCCCGTAGCCCTGGGACTTCTCGGTGCCCATCGACGCGAACCACTCGGGACCGTTCTCGACGATCGAGGGAACCGAGGCGATCGACTCGACGTTGTTGATGACAGTGGGTCCGCCGTACAGGCCGGCGACCGCGGGGAAGGGAGGCTTGAGCCTGGGCTGACCGCGGAAACCCTCAAGGGAGTCCAGCAGCGCCGTCTCCTCGCCGCAGATGTAGGCCCCGGCGCCGCTGTGGACGACGACGTCCAGGTCGTAGCCGGACCCGAGGATGTCCTTGCCGAGGTAGCCCGCCTCGTACGCCTCCGCCACGGCCTGGTGCAGGCGGCGGATCACGTGGAGCACCTCGCCGCGCACGTAGATGAACGCGAGGTTCGACCTGATCGCGTACGAGCTGATGATGACGCCCTCGACGAGCACGTGCGGGTTGGCCATCATCAGCGGGATGTCCTTGCACGTGCCCGGCTCGGACTCGTCGGCGTTGACCACCAGGTAGCGCGGGTTCGGGCTGCTCGGCGGCAGGAACCCCCACTTCATGCCGGTGGGGAAGCCCGCGCCGCCGCGTCCGCGGAGCCCGGAGTCCTTGACCGCCTGGACGATCGCGTCCGGCTCCATCCGGAACGCCGTGCGCAGCGCCTTGTAGCCGCCCTCGCGCTCGTAGCCCGCGCGGGTGAACGAGTCGGCCTGGTCCCAGTGCTTGGTGAGGATCGGAGTCAGCGTGGTCACTTGTTCCGTCCCTCCTGGGTACCGGGCTTGGCCTCGCCCGGGACCGGCTTGCCCGGCTCGTGCGGCGGCTCGGAGATCTGCTCCGGCCGAACCGGCTCGTCCGGACGCTCACGGTCGACGTCGCTCGCCGGCGCCGCCCAGCCGCGGTCCTGCGCGAGCTTGAGCCCGCGCAGCGACTCCGGTCCGGCCTGGACGCCCTCACCGGCGCGCCCGTCGGGGAACCCGGCGAGCACCCGGGACGCCTCCTGCCAGGTGGCCAGGCCCTCGGCGCCGCGCGTGGGCAGCACCCGCTCGCCCGACCGCAGGTCGTCGACCAGCTTCTTGGCCTTCTCGGGAGTCATGTTGTCGAAGAACTCCCAGTTGACCATCATCACCGGCGCGAAGTCGCAGGCCGCGTTGCACTCGATCCGCTCAAGGCTGACCTTGCCGTCCGGGGTGGCCTCGTCGTGCCCGAGCCCGGTGTGCTCGCTCAGCTCGTCCCAGATCTGGTCGCCGCCCATGATCGCGCACAGCGTGTTGATGCACACGCCGACGTGGTACTCGCCGACCGGCGCCTGCTTGTACTGCGTGTAGAACGTCACGACGCCCGTCACCTGCGCGGGCGTGATGCCGAGCTGCTCCGCGCAGAACTCGATGCCGTCCTGCGTGACGTGCCCCTCCTCCGACTGCACCAGGTGCAGCATCGGCAGCAGCGCCGACCTCGGCCGCGGATAACGGCCGATGATCAGCTTGGCGTCGCGCTCCAGACGTTCCCGAACCTCCGGCTCGTACGTCATCGGTCCACACCCCCCATGACCGGATCGATGCTGGCCACGGCGGCGATGATGTCGGCGACCATGCCGCCCTCCGACATCGCCGGCGTGGCTTGAAGGTTGACGAAGGACGGGTCGCGGAAGTGGGCGCGGAACGGGCGGGTTCCGCCGTCGCTGACCACGTGCGCGGCCAGCTCGCCGCGCGGCGACTCGATCGGCACGTACGCCTGCCCGGCCGGTACCCGGAAGCCCTCGGTCACCAGCTTGAAGTGGTGGATCAGCGCCTCCATCGAGGTGCCCATGATGTGCGCGATGTGCCGGGGCGAGTTGCCCAGGCCGTCCGCGCCCATCGCCAGCTGCGCCGGCCACCCGATCTTCTTGTCCTCGACCATCACCGGGCCCTTGGCGGTCCGCAGCCGGTCCAGGCACTGCTCGACGATCTTCAGCGACTCCTCGATCTCGTCCATCCGGACGAGGTAGCGGCCGTAGACGTCGCAGGTGTCCTGCGTCGGAACCTCGAAGTCGTAGTTCTCGTAGCCGCAGTACGGCTGCGACTTGCGCAGGTCCCACGGCAGCCCGGTCGAACGCAGGACCGGGCCGGTGACACCGAGCGCCATGCAGCCGGTCAGGTCCAGGTACGCGACGTCCTTCGTCCGCGCCACGAAGACGGGGTTCTGGTCCATCAGCTTGCGCAGCGCCTCGACGCGGTTGGGCATCCGGTCCAGGTAGTCGCGGATCTTGCTGGCCGCGCCGCTCGGCAGATCCTGCGCCACCCCGCCCGGACGGATGTAGGCGTGGTTCATGCGCAGGCCGGTGATCTCCTCGAACAGGTCGAGGGTGTACTCGCGCTCCAGGAACCCGTTGAGCATCACGGTCGTCGCGCCGAGCTCCAGCCCGAACGTCGCGATCGCCACCAGGTGCGAGGAGATCCGGTTCAGCTCCATCATCATCACGCGGATGATCTGGGCCCGCTCCGGGATCTGGTCCTCGATGCCGAGCAGCCGCTCCACGCTCAGGCAGTACGCCGTCTCGTTGAAGAGCGGCGCCAGGTAGTCCATCCGGGTGCAGAACGTGGTGCCCTGCGTCCAGGTACGGAACTCCATGTTCTTCTCGATGCCGGTGTGGAGGTACCCGATGTTCACCCGGGCCTCGTTCACCGTCTCGCCGTCGAGCGTGAGGATGAGCCGGAGCACGCCGTGCGTCGACGGGTGCTGCGGGCCCATGTTGATGACGAGCCGCTCGTCGTCCGCGTCCCGGGCGCCGGCGACGACCCTGTCCCAGTCCTGGCCGCCCACGTCGTAGACGGTGCCTTCCGCCGCCTCCTCGGCGGCGTAGGCGTCGTACTCGGTGTACTTGGTCGAGCTCATACGTACGACCGCCTTTCGTCCGGCGGGGGAATCTCCGCACCTCTGTACTCGACGGGGATGCCGCCGAGCGGGTAGTCCTTGCGCTGCGGATGGCCGACCCAGTCGTCCGGCATCTCGATGCGCGTGAGCGCGGGATGGCCGTCGTAGATGATCCCGAAAAAGTCGTAGGTCTCCCGCTCGTGCCAGTCGCTCGTCGGGTAGACCGGCACCAGCGACGGGATGTGCGGGTCGGCGTCCGGGCAGGTCGCCTCCAGCCGGACGCGCCGGTTGTGCGTGATCGACAGCAGGTGCGTGACCGAGTGCAGCTCCGCGCCCTCGTCCTTCGGGTAGTGGACGCCCGACACGCCCGAGCACAGCTCGAAGCGCAGGGACGGGTCGTCCCGCATGGTCTGCGCCACCTCGCGGAGGCGCTCGCGCTTGACGAAGAACGTCAGCTCGCCGCGGTCGACCACGACCCGCTCGATCGCGTCGCCGAAGTCCGGGAGCGCACGCTCCAGCTCGTTCGCGACGTCGTCGAACTCGCCGGGCTCGGCCGCGCCGCGCGGCCCGCCGTACGGGCGCGCGGCGGACACCTTCGGGCTCTGCCGGACGACCAGCCCGCCGTAGCCGGAGGTGTCACCGGTCGTCTTCGCGCCGAACATGCCCTTGCGGACGATCGGCTGCTCCTGGCGCTCCTCCTCGGTGTGCGCCGGAAGCTGGTCCGCGGCCTGCTCGGCCTTCTGCTCCGGGTGCTCGGAACTCATCGGTCAGGCCCCCTGTCCGAGCAGCGGAAGCCGGCGCCGCTTGGCCTCTTCGAGCTCGGCGATCTGCTTCTGGCGCTGCGGGCCGAGCTTGGTGTTCTGGATCTGGTCGTGCAGCTTCACGATCGAGTCGATCAGCATCTCCGGCCGCGGCGGGCAGCCCGGCAGGTAGATGTCCACGGGGACGACGTGGTCGACGCCCTGCACGATCGCGTAATTGTTGAACATGCCGCCGGACGAGGCGCACACGCCCATCGCGATGACCCACTTCGGCTCGGTCATCTGGTCGTAGATCTGCCGCAGCACGGGCGCCATCTTCTGGCTCACCCGGCCCGCGACGATCATCAAATCGGCCTGGCGCGGCGTCGCCGAGGCACGCTCCATCCCCCACCGGGAGAAGTCGTGCCGGGGGTCGCCGGTCGCCATCATCTCGATCGCGCAGCAGGCCAGGCCGAACGTCGCCGGCCACACAGAACTCTTGCGCGCCCACCCCGCGACCTGCTCGACCGTGGTCAGCAGGAAGCCGCTGGGAAGTTTCTCCTCAAGACCCATGTCAGTCCCACTCCAGACCGCCGCGCCGCCACACATAGGCGTACGCCACGAGAACGGCTGCTACGAAAAGGACCATCTCGACAAGGGCGAACATCCCCATCTGGTCGAACGCGACCGCCCAGGGGTAAAGGAAGATGATCTCAATGTCGAAGATGATGAACAGCATCGCCGTCAGGTAGTACTTGATCGGAAATCGCCCGCCGCCCACCGGCTGCGGGGTCGGCTCGATTCCGCACTCGTAGGCGTCGAGCCGGGCGCGGTTCCACCGCTTGGGCCCGGTGAACGAGGCCATCACCACCGAGCCGGCGGCGAAGACGAAGGCGAGCACCCCCAGGGCGATGAGCGGAATATAGAGATCCATGTCTCTACGGCCTCTCCTCGGAACGTACGACGTTGTACGGGACGGGCCCGCCGCGGGCCGCCACCCTAGCCAAGGTGATCAATAGCGCTCCTCAGGGGGTCGGGTCATGCACTTTAGTCCGCTCACCTGCGGAAGCTTGAATTCGGGCCGGTGCCGCGCGCTGTGCCTCATGCCGCCGGAGCCACCTTCTGCATCGCGTTGATGACGCGGTCCATCGCGTCCCCGCCCTTGGGGTCGGTCAGGTTCGCGAGCAGCTTGAGCGTGAACCGCATCAGCGTGGGGTGGGGCAGGCCGTGCGCGGTGAGGAACTTCATCAGGCGCGGGTCGCCGATGGCCTGGACGAACACCCGGGCCAGTGTGAAGTAGCCGCCGTGCTCGTCCTTCAGGATCCGCGGGTACTCGTACAGCGTCCGCTCCCGCTGCGCGGGGGTGCGGCGCGCGAGCGCCTGCACCATGATGTCGGCGGCCAGCCGGCCGGACTCCAGCGCGTAGTCGATGCCCTCCCCGTTGAACGGGTTGACCATGCCGCCGGCGTCGCCGACCAGCAGCATCCCGCGGGTGTAGTGCGGCTGCCGGTTGAAGCCCATCGGCAGCGCTGCGCCGCGGATCTTCGAGGTGGCGTGGTCCTCGTCGAACTGCCAGTCCTCGGGCATCTGCGCGCACCAGCGGCGCATCATGCCGCGGTAGTCGACGTTCTGGAACGCCTTGCTGGTGTTGAGGAGGCCGAGCCCGACGTTGGACGTGCCGTCCCCGACGCCGAACACCCAGCCGTAGCCGGGCAGGAGGCGCTCGCCGTCCCACAGCTCCAGCCACGCCTCCATGTACTCGTCGTCGTGGCGCGGCGTCTCGAAGTAGCGGCGGACCGCGACGCCCATCGGGCGGTCCTCGCGCCGCCGCAGGCCCATGGCGAGCGACAGCCGGGTCGAGCCGCCGTCGGCCGCGACGACGAGCGGCGCGTGGAACGCGACCTCCTCGCCGTCGTAGGTGGCGGTGACGCCGGTGATGCGGTCGGTGCGCTCGTCGAGGATGGGGCCGGTCACGTTGCAGCCCTGCAGCAGCCGGGCCCCCGCCTTCGCGGCGTGCTCGGCGAGCAGCTGGTCGAAGTCGGTGCGCTTGCGGACGAGCCCGAAGTCGGGGAAGGTCGCCAGCTCCGGCCACGGCAGCTCGACCTTGACACCGCCGCCGTAGATGCGCAGGCCCTTGTTGCGTCCCCAGCCCGGGTCGTTGACGTCGACGCCCATCCCGATGAGGGCGCGGACGGCGCGGGGGGTGAGGCCGTCGCCGCAGATCTTGTCGCGCGGGAAGGTGGCCTTCTCCAGCAGGAACACCTCAAGGCCGGCCTGCGCCAACCAGTAGGCGGTCGACGATCCGGCGGGGCCTGCCCCGACGACGATGACATCTGCGTGCCGGGCGGAGTCGGTCACGGCGTACCTCTTCAGCTCGTTCGCTTGTGAAGCACTTCACAAGAGATCCGGTGGGGAGTCTATTCCTTTATCACGACTGGTGTGTACTTCTGGGCCGGTCCGACTTGGATCGGTCCCGCCGCACCGGCCGTCCGCGGGTCACCCCGGATTGACCGCGTGGTGCATCGCCGCCACCCCGAACGTGAGGTCGCGCCAGCGCACACCGTCCCAGCCCGCGTCCTGGATCAGCCGCGCCAGCGCCGCCTGGTCCGGCCAGGCGAGCGTCGACTCGGCGAGGTAGCGGTAGGAGTCGGGGTTGGAGCTGACCCGCGCCAGCAGCGGCAGCCCGACCTTCAGGTGCGCCTTGTGCCCGAGCGCCAGCACACCGTTGCGCGGGTGGCTCACCTCACAGACCAGGAGCCGCCCGCCCTGCCTGGTGACCCGCCGCAGCTCGCGCAGCGCCCGCCCGGTGTCGGCGACGTTGCGGAGCCCGAACGAGATCGTCACCGCGTCGAACGCCCCGTCGGCGAACGGCAGCCGCAGCGCGTCCCCCGCCACGAAGCCCAGC
>NZ_SMKH01000142.1 GCF_004348515.1 Actinomadura sp. KC345
TTGGAAAGTGCTCCAGAACTTGGTGCGGACAGGACCTTCAGCAAGCCCTATCCTCCCAGTTCAGGAGCACTTTTCTCATGTCAACGGCCAGTCGGAATCAACCCGCCATGAAAGCGGGAGGTTAGCGGGCCCGGTTGGTCATCCAGCGTGGCCTCGGCGTTCGCCGGGACGTGGTTGAGGCTTCCGCGGGCATGTCGGGGAGGAATGATCGCGGCCTTGGCGAGGCAGCCGCCGGGATCATCGACGGCGAGAACCAGATCGAGTTAGGCCTCCGTTGCGCCTTCACCACGTGCAACGACGTCCGTGCCGGTGGGACCGGTGGTGCACAAGTCGTACCGGTTCGGCGGTGGGCACGGGATTGTGTCCGTCGCGGGGGGTGCGGGAGTTGATGAAGGTGACGTCAAGCAGGTCTGCGGGTCGCCGGGCGTCGTCGACGGCGGAAGGCGATGGCCGCTAAACGGAGGCGCGGGCCGTGATGAATTCGTGTTCGCGCTCGTTGTCCGTTGGGAGCGCTTCGAGAGCGCGGGCGGTTGTGTCTGCTGATCATCGGTAGAGGCGTCGAATCGACTGGGAGGAATCGGATGGCTGTCAGTTTCGAGAAGCGGGTCGGTGTGAGTCTGGACAAGAAGGCCGCCAGAGAAGGCGTTGGTGTGCGGCTCGACAAGAAGGCGACCGGTCTCATCACCGCGGAGCTGCGGTGGCAGTCCGGGGTCGGGACGGGACGCGCCGACCTGGACCTGTTCGGCTGGGTGGTCGGCGCCGGCACCAGAGGGCGCAAGGGCGGGCTGAAGGGCATGCTCGGGAAGTCCGACGCGCTGGCCGAGGTGGTCTACCACAAACACCTCGGATCGCTTCACCAGCCGCCCTACCTCGAGCACGGCGGGGACTCGCGTGAACCCGGTGTGGAGACCATCCGTGTCGGGTCCCTGGACCAGGTCCAGTACGTGCTGTTCGGCGTCTATCAGGCGTTCGGGAACGGTGCCGGGTCGCTGAGGAGCTTCGACGCGCACGTGGTCGTCACTGATACCGAGGGCAACAGGACTCGCGTGAACCTGACGGAGAGCCACCCGAACCGGTACTGGGTCACGGTCGCGCTCGTGGATCTCACGCCCCCGCAGGGGTACGTCGTGCGGCCGGTCGAGGAGTACAGCCGACCGGGTACAGAGAAGTCGCCGGTGCTGTACGCGGACGGTCACTTCACGATGAACGCGGGGCCTCGGTACCTGTTCAAGTAGCACGCCATCCGGCCCGGCAAGGCAGGAGAATTCGTCGCTGGTCGGGTAGGAACCGTGCCGGGGAAGGCATGGGGTATGGGTTCAGAGCGCAAGATCGATACCAGCGTGCCGCACTCGGCGCGGATCTGGAACTTCCTGCTGGGCGGGACGGACAACTATCCGGTGGACCGGCAGGCCGGGGAGCAGGTCTTCGCGGTCTTTCCGGGGATGGTCGGCATGGTCCGGCAGTCGCGGCTCATGCTGCGGCGGGTGGTGCGGTACCTGGCGGGCGAGGCGGGTGTCCGGCAGTTCCTCGACATCGGTACCGGGCTGCCCACCGCCGACAACACCCACGAGGTCGCTCAGCGCGCCGCCCCGGAGTCCAGGATCGTCTATGTCGACAACGATCCGCTGGTCCTGACACAGGCCCGAGCGTTGCTGACCAGCACACCGGAGGGTGCCACCGACTACATCGAAGCCGACGTCCGCGATCCCGGCGCCATCTTGGCCGAGGCCGCCCGTACCCTCGACTATGACCAGCCGGTCGCGCTCATGCTCATGGGCGTCCTCGGCCTGGTCGGCGACTACGACGAGGCCCGGTCGATCGCGCGGAGGCTGATGGCGGCGCTGCCGTCCGGGAGCTACCTCGCCGTCTACGACGGCACCGACGCCGATCCCGCTTACGCCGAGGCGATCCGCGCCTACAACGCCGGTAGTGGCGCCGTCCCCTACAACCCCCGCAGCCCCGAGCAGATCGCCGGCTATTTCGAGGGGCTGGAGCTGGTGGGGCCCGGCGTCGTCCCGGTCACCCAGTGGCGCCCCGACCCCGGCCAGGAGGACGTCCCTCCGGTTTCCTGCTCCGGCGGGGTCGCTCGCAAGGGCTGATGCCAGGCGGCACGCTGGGCCGAGTCGAAGCTGACCAATCGGTGTCAGGTACCGCCGTCGTCTCTGGCGGCGCGTGCGGAGTCCCTCGTAGCGTCGCGATGTGGGGCGACTGTGCGAGATGACGGGGGTGATCAGCGAGCTGATCACGTATCCGATCAAGGGCTGTGCCGGTGTGGCGTTGAGTGAGTCGGTGCTGGCCCGCGCGGGCCTGGTCCATGACCGCGGTTTCATGGTGGTCGACACCCACGGGAAGTTCCGCAGTCAGCGCCGAGATCCCCGGCTGGCGCTGATCCGTCCCCGCGTGGACGCCGGAGGAGCGCGGCTCACCCTCCGCGCGCCCGGGTTCCAGGATTTGGACGTCGCCGTCGATCTGGACTCTCCCCGCCGGGCCGTGGAGCTGTTCGGCAGAAGCCATGAGGGCATCGATCAGGGCGAATCCGCCGCCGAGTGGCTGTCGTCGGTGCTCGGTACGGCGAGCAGGCTGGTGCGGGTGCCGCCGGAACACGTCAGGGTCGTCGGCGGCCGGACGCCCGGAACCTCCGGCTATGCCGACAGCAGTCCCGTGCACGCCATCTCGCGGGCCTCCTTGGACGAACTGAACCGCCGCCGGCACGGGCCGCCGATCCCGATGTCGCGGTTCCGCCCGAATATCGTCATCGACGGCTGGGACGAGCCCCACCTGGAGGACCGGGCGGACCGCATCGTCGTCGGCAATGCCGAACTCGCGTACGCCAAGCTCGCGATCCGGTGCGCCGTGACGCTGGTCGACCAGCGGCGCGGTGGCAAGGCCGGGCCGGAGCCGCTCCATACGCTGGCCGCCTATCGGCGGGCCGCCGCCGGGGGTGTGGCGTTCGGCGCCAAGTTCTCGGTCCTGCGTCCCGGCAAGCTCGCGGTTGGGGACGCCTTCACCGTCACCGCCTGGACCGATTCCCAGCTCGACGAACCGCAGCGCAGCTAGCGGTCAGGCGGCGGGGGTGCCGCCTACGAAGGTTCGTTCCGGTGGGGACGGCACGAGTTCGACCGTGGTGCCGGGGCGGAGGTCCTCGCCCAGGACGCCGGTGATCGCGTCGGTGAGGCCGGCGCCGAGGCGTGTGGTGAGGTCGGTGGCGTCGGGGCGGTCGAAGAGGCCGGCGCGGACGCCCAGGACCACCGAGGCGGTCGTGTCCACGGGCTTGCCGCCTTGGGCGAAGCGGCCCGCGGGCACGGCGGCCAGGCGGATGCCGACCAGGTCGCGGGCCCATTCGCCGTAGACGGTGACGATCGCCTCGGTGAGGGCGGTGATCAGCTCGGGTTCGGCGCCCGGCAGTCTGTTCTCTGGGACGTGGACGGTCAGGTGCGGCACAGTGGACCTCGTTCCCTTTAACTCCAAAGGCTTTGACTGCAAAGGTATATGAGGAGGACGCCCGTGTCCACAGAGTCGGACGGTCCGGCCGTCGACGAGGCCGTCCGCGACTTGCTGCTGCTCATGCCGCGGCTGGTCGGGCGCGCCAAGCGCCTGCCCGTCCCCTCGGCGCTCCGGAGCATGGATCTCGCGCCGCGCCATCTCGCGCTGATGGCCCACCTGGAGTACGACGGGCCCACCAGCGTCAACGAGCTCGCCGCCCGGCTGGAGGTGGCACCGACGACCGTCAGCCTCATGGTCGGCGATCTGTCGCGGCTCGGCGTCCTGGAGCGGACCGTGGATCCCGCCGACCGGCGCCGGCGCGTCGTCGCCATCGCTCCCGCCTATACCGGGCCGATCGCCGAATGGCTCTCCGGCAACGCCTCCGCGTGGGAGCACGTCATGCGCGGCCTCGCCCCCGCCGAACGCGCCACGGTCGTCGCCGCCCTGCGCGCTTACGAGGCCGCCTTGGAGCAGAGGCTTCGGTGATGCCGCGGTCTGTACGGTGGTGGGCCATGGACGAGATCGCTCGGATGGCCGGGTTTTATGCTGCGCACGGCGTATGGAGTGTCTCCGACGGGGAGGCGTTGATTCCGTTCCTGGGCCATGTACAGGCTGACGGCAAACAGAGCATGGAGCGGCTTGTGGGCGACGACGCGGTCGCGATCGGCCAGGAGTCCTTCAGGGCGGGACGGGACGGCTGGGTTCGTGCGGTGCTCGTCGTCGACGCGTATCTCCATCTCGACACGGGACGGATCGACGCGTTGATCGTGGACGCCGCCGACTACGGCCCCGAGCAGCGATCGGTGAAGATGGCCGTTCCCTACCGGCCGGGGACGACGTCGCAGGGGTTCGGCGTCTACCGGCCCAAGTTCGTCGAGGTCGCGGGCGTCGATGAGCCCGACTACGCCGCGTTGGCCGATGCGTTCTTCGCCGGTGTCGATTCCCACGAGCGGGCGGCGGCGGTGTGGAACGCGCACCTGGTCGATGAATCCGTCTGAGGTCGTCCGTGAAGCGGGTTTCCCGTGCTTCGTTCGAGCGTCGTGCCTGAAGCCGTTTGATCGGCTTGATCGCGGTGCAGACTCATTCGGGGACGTGACCGTCAGCGGGGAGGCGGGTCTGGTGGGGGGATTTCGGCGCGGTCGGGCGATCGCGGGTTCGGTGCTGTGCCTCGGCGTGCTGGCCGGTTGCGGGTCTGGAGGAGACGGCGGCGGGGGTGACGACCCGTCCCCGACGGCTTCGGAGGAGTCCTCGGTGGCGGGCAAGGTGATCGTGCTCGATCCCGGCCACAACGGGGGTAACGCGTCGCATCCGGACGAGATCAACAAGCAGGTGGACGTCGGGAACGGGCGTAAGGCGTGCGATACGAGCGGGACCAACACGGCGGACGGTTTCGGCGAGCACGCCTTTACCTGGGATCTGTCCAACCGGCTGGCCAAGGTGCTGCGGGACCGGGGCGCCGAGGTCACGCTGACGCGGGAGAACGACACCGGTGTGGGGCCGTGCATCACGGAGCGGGCGGCGTTCGGCAAGCGGGTGGGCGCCGACGCCGCCCTCTCGATTCACGGTGACGGTGCCGCGGAATTCGGGCACGGGTTCCATGTCATCGCGCCGCTGCCGGTGGAAGGCAACAGGGAGATCGTCGACGATTCCCTGCGGCTGGGCAGGGACATCCGCGATGCCTACCGTTCCGGGACGGGCATCCCGTACTCCACCTACATAGGGGAGAACGGTCTGGATCAGCGCGACGACCTCGGCGGATTGAATCTCGCGACGGTCCCGAAGGTGTTCATCGAGTGCGGCAACATGCAGAACCCCGGTGACGCGGAGAAGATGTCCAGCACGTCGTTCCGGCAGCGCATGGCCGACTCCCTGGCGAAGGGTCTTGAACGCTACTTCGGTCAGCCGTCGACGGGGCCGACGTGAGGTCGGCCTCGTCGACGTCGTGCTGAACCGCGTGTCAGCGGGTCAGGAGAGTTCTGAGGGACTCGGCCACCTCGGCCGGGGCCTCTTCGGCCATGAAGTGGCCATAGGGGACGGTGGCGTGGTCCAGGTCGGTGGCCCAGGCCCGCCATAGGGCGACGGCGTCGTAGCCGAGGGCGGCGCCCCAGTCCTGTTGGAGGACGGTGACCGGCATCTCCAGGCGGTTGCCCGCGTCGCGGTCGGCTTGGTCGTGTTCGATGTCGATTCCGGCGGAGGCGCGGTAGTCGGCGACGATCGAGGGAATCGCGTTGCGGGACGCCTCCAGGTAGGCGGCGCGGATGTCGGCCGGGATGGCGGACGGGTCATTCCCCCAGAGGTCGAGGAAATGGCCGAAGAAGGCGTCAGGGGCGCCGGCGATCAGTTGTTCGGGGACGCCGGGCGGCTGGGCCATCAGGTAGAGGTGGAAGCCGACGGCGGCGGTGACACCGTGCATCGCGTCCCACATCTCCAGGGTCGGCAGGATGTCGAGGCAGGCGAGGTGGGTGATCGTGTCAGGGTGGTCAAGGCCGGCGCGGAAGGCGACGAGGGCTCCACGGTCATGGCCCGCCAGGGCGAAGCGGTCATGGCCTAGGGCGCGGGCCAGGGTGACGATGTCGGCGGCCATCGTGCGCTTGGAGTAGTCCTCGGCAGGCTTGTCGCTGGAGCCGTACCCGCGGAGGTCGGGGACGATGACGGTGTGGTCGGACGCAAGGTCGGCGGCGACATGGCGCCACATCAGGTGGGTCTGCGGGAAGCCGTGCAGAAGGACGATCGGTGTTCCGGTGCCCGCGATGGCCGTGTTGAGGGAGACGCCCTCTGCCACGGGGACGCGCTTGTAGTCGAATCCGGTGATGTTCAGCATGCCGACAAGGCTGCCGGGCGTGAATGAGCATCCGATGAGCGCGCTATAGCGTGGCCTGCGTGGACGTCGTCTTCGGGGTGCTGGGACCGGTGACGGCCTGGGACGGCTCCGGCGACGCGGTCCCTTTGAAGGGGCCCAAGCATCGTGCCGTGCTGGCCCGGCTGATCATCGCGCGCGGCCGGGTCGTCCCGGTGACGCGGCTGGTCGACGACCTGTGGCCGGCTCCGCCGCCGGACGCGGTGGGCGCGGTCAGGACGTTCGTGGCGGCGTTGCGCCGGGCGCTGGAGCCTGAGCGTCCGCCACGGGCGCCGTCCCGGCTGCTGGTCACCGAGGGGCCCGGCTATGCGCTGCGGGCCGCGGCGGGCGATGTGGACGCCTGGCGTTTCGAGCGGGTGGTGGGTGGCGCGGCGCGTCCGGCCGAGGAGGCGCTCAAGGGCCTGGACGAGGCGTTGGGGTGGTGGCGCGGCCCCGCCTACGCCGAGTTCACCGACGAGGGTTGGGCGCGTGCGGAGCGTTCGCGGCTGACCGAGTTGCGGCTGCACGCCGTGGAGCGCCGGGCCGAGGCGAAGCTGGAGCTGGGCCTCGCCGCCGACGCGGTACCGGACCTCGACGCGCACGTCACCGAGCATCCCTGGCGTGAGGACGCGTGGCGGCTGCTGGCCCTGGCGCTCTACCGCGCCGGCCGCCAAGGGGACGCGCTGGCGGTTCTTCGCCGGGCACGGACGTTGCTGGTAGAGCAACTGGGGATCGACCCAGGCCCGGCGTTGCGCCGCCTAGAGGAGAGCATCCTCCGACAGGACCTCCCTGAGGAGGACGCGGCCTCGCGGGTGTGGGCGCAGGCGGCCGAGGCCTATGACCGCACCGTCGCGTCCGGTGCGCGGGCCCGGCTGGAGTCGACGGTCGGGATCCTGCGCAACCTCGCGGTGACCGGCGGCGGCGGCCTGGTGGCGGCGCGGGAGCAGCGGATGGCGGCCATCGCGGCCGCCGAGGAGCTGGGGGACGCCCGGCTGACCGCGCGGGTGATCGGCGCGTACGACGTCCCGGCGGTCTGGACCCGGTCGGACGACCCGCGGCAGGCGGCCGAGGTGGTGGCGGCGGCCGAGCGCACCCTGACCGCGTTCCCGGCCGGGGAGCAGGAGGCGACGCGGGCGCGGCTGCTGGGCACGGTCGCCCTGGAGTCGCGCGGCGCCCGCGGCGACCGCGGGCGTGCGGCGGCTCGGGAGGCGGAGCGGATCGCCCGCGGCCTGGACGATCCCGCACTGCTGGCGTTCGTGCTGAACGGCGCGTTCATGCAGGCGTTCGAGCGGGCGGGACTGGCCCGGCGGCGGGACGGGATCGGCGCCGAGCTGGTGGAGCTTTCCATCCGGCATGATCTGGCGAATTACGAGGTGCTCGGGCATCTCGTCCGGCTCCAGGCGCGCGGCGCGCTCGCCGATTTCGCGGGAGCCGACGAGCACGCGGCGGCGGTGGACGGCCTGGCCGAACGCCATGAACGTCCGCTGGTGGGCGTGTTCACCGCCTGGTACCGGGCCCTGCGGCTCGCCGCGTCCGAGCGCACGGCGACGGCGGAGGTGGAGGCCGCCTACCGGGACGCCATCGCGCGCCTGGACGGTTCCGGCATGCCCGGTTTCGAGGCCGGGTTGCCTGCCCTGGCGCGTCTTTCGCTGCGCATCCGGGACGGTCGGCCCGCTCAGACGGACGAGCACACCGATTGGGGGCCGTACGAGCCTTGGGCCCGTCCGCTGGTCCTGCTGGCGCGGGGTCGCCGCGAGCAGGCCGCCGCGGCGCTGCGGAGGGTGCCGGATCCGCCGCGCGACCTGCTGCTTGAGGCCATGTGGTGCCTCGCGGCCAGGGCGGCCATCGCGGTGGACGACCGCCGGACGATGGAACGCGTTCGCGGCGAACTCGCCCCCGCCGCGGAAGAGCTGGCAGGGGCGGGCAGCGGGCTCGTCACCTTCGGTCCGGTGTCCAGCTACCTGGACGACCTCACCACCGCGCTTGGCTGATAACGCCCTGCGGGGGTGGGCGACCAGCTAGAACCAGCAGGGGCCCGTTCCCCAGGCCCACGCCCATTCCCATGGGAGGAAGAGGTGGATGCGGCAGTGCATGTTGCCCCAGACGATGTAGGGGCCGCTGTCGTCCCACCCGATGTCACCGATGTTCTCCTCCACCGCCTCCTGGAGTGGGGCCGGGAGTTGCTGGATGACGCTCTCGGGAATCCGACGGTCGCTCTCGGGTGCCGGCGCGGCCTGCGCGGGGACCGCGGTCAGGGTCAGCGCACCGGTCAGGGCCAGGGACCCCACTGCCATGCTCAGTTTCCTCATGCGCCCGATTGTCAAGCCGCGGAGCGTCGAGGTCTTGTCATCTTGCCAACAAAAACTGGCAAGGTTCGGCCAGGCCGCCCACGAGCGTCCCTGACCGTCGCCGGCGCGCTGGAGCCGTCCCTGCCCGATGCCGCGGACCGCGTCGCGCGGCAGTGCGCCGGTGAGCGGCTTCCGCCGCCGTCTCTGGTGTTCCGGCGCCTGGGCCGACGGCGCATTCCGGCGGGGACGTTGGCTTGCTCCTCTCTCGGGTAGGGGCCGCTCTGAACCAGCGAGAGGAGTGTCTGTCGTGACGGACGTTTCGAGCAGGGGGCCGCAGCCGGGGGACGAGCGTCCGGTGCTGACGAACCGGCAGGGCCACCCGGTCTACGACAACCAGAACCAGCGCACGGTCGGCTCCCGGGGCCCGGCGACGCTGGAGAACTACCAGTTCCTCGAGAAGATCAGCCATTTCGACCGTGAGCGCATCCCGGAGCGCGTCGTCCACGCGCGGGGGGTGACGGCGTACGGGTTCTTCGAGGCGTACGGGAGATGGGGCGACGAGCCGATCGGGCCGTACACCCGCGCGAAGCTCTTCCAGGAGGCGGGGAAGCGCACGCCGATCGCGCTGCGTTTCTCCACGGTCATCGGCGGGCGCGACTCGGCCGAGACGGCCCGCGACCCGCGCGGTTTCGCCATCAAGTTCTACACCGAGGACGGCAACTGGGACCTCGTCGGGAACAACCTCGCGGTCTTCTTCATCCGCGACGCCATCAAGTTCCCGGACGTCATCCACGCCCTCAAGCCGGACCCGGTGACGTTCCGCCAGGAACCGGCGCGGATCTTCGACTTCATGTCGCAGACCCCCGAGTCGATGCACATGCTCGTCAACCTCTTCAGCCCGCGCGGAATCCCGGCCGACTACCGGCATATGCAGGGCTTCGGCGTGAACACCTACAAGTGGGTCAACAGCGCGGGCGACACGAAGCTCGTCAAGTACCACTGGATGCCCAAGCAGGGCGTCCGGAGCATGACCGAGGAGGACGCGGCGGCGGTGCAGGCGGGCGACCTCGGGCATGCCAGCAAGGACCTGCACGACGCCATCGACCGCGGCGACTTCCCGGAATGGGAACTCGTCGTCCAGATGATGGACGACCACGAGCATCCGGAACTCGACTTCGACCCGCTCGACGACACGAAGGTATGGCCGGAGAACGACTTCCCGCCGAGGCCGGTGGGCCGGATCGTCCTGGACAGGAACGTCGACAACAACTTCGCCGAGAACGAGCAGATCTCGTTCGGCACGGGCGTCCTGGTGGACGGCCTCGACTTCTCCGACGACAAGATGCTCGTCGGCCGGACGTTCTCCTACAGCGACACCCAGCGCCACCGGGTGGGGCCGAACTACCTGCAGCTGCCCGTCAACCAGGCCAAGGGCACGCAGGTGCGGACGAACCAGCACGACGGAGAGATGGCGTACTACGTCGACTCGGGCGGCGCCAACCCGCACGTCAACTACGAGCCGTCCATCACGGGCGGCCTGCGGGAAGGCGAATACCCGACGCACGACGAGCAGGGCCCGGAGATCCGGGGCCGGCTCACGCGCATGCGCATCGCGCGCCCGAACGACTACGTGCAGGCGGGGCAGCGCTACCTTCTGATGGAGGACTGGGAGCGCGACGACCTCGTGCACAACTTCGTCACGCTGATCTCGCAGTGCGCGCGTCCCGTGCAGGAGCGGATGGTCTGGCACCTCCTGATGGCCGAGGACGACCTCGGGCTGCGCGTCGGCGAGGGACTCGGCATCGGCCCGGACGACGTCGGGCACCTCGACCCGCTGCCGGGCCAGGACCTGTCCGACGATGACAGGCGGCGGCTCGGGAACCTCGGCAAGAACGGCCCGCGGAACGTCGACGGCCTGAAGATGACCCACTGCGTCCCGAACGAAAGGGCCGTCCACAAGCACTGACGGGGCGCGCTAGTTCTCGGTGAGAAGGGTGCGTAGGCGGCGGTCCATGTCGGGCCGCATGGCGCGGCAGTGGCCGTCGACCGCCGCCTCCACGATCTCGCCCTCGGCGGTGAACGCGGTCTCCATGACCGTGACGTACTCGGTCGTGGGCGGGTAGATCCGGGCGGCCGCGCTGGCCGTCCGGCGGACGACGACGCGGGCGCCGGTGCGCACCGCGCGCTCGAAGTGGTGGATCTCGTGGCCGGCGCGGGCCTCGCTGGCCCCGAGATCGCGGAACGAGTCGAGCACGGCGGCCCTGTCGCGGGCGCCGAGGTAGCCGGCCACGGCTGCCCGGACGAGGTCCAGCACGGCACCGGCCCGCAGGTGGGTGTAGGCGGGGACGCGGGTGGCGATCTCGCCGACGACCTCGGCGGTGATCTCGTCCAGGCGGTCGGTGAGAAACCGCTCCAACTCGGTGGGCTTCATGGGACGTCTCCCATATCGTCGGCGCAGGGGCGCGATGGAGGGCATGTTACCGGCGCGTAGGCGAAATTCGCGCCCCTATTCCCCTATGTCCTGGGCGCGCCACCGGCCGAGGCCCTCCCGCGCGTCACGCCGGGTCGGCGGTCGCGCCTTCCGTGCTCAGCAGGACGACCGTGCCTGCGTGCCCTGGAGCGAGGGACGAGCGGCGCTGCGGCGCCAGGGCGGATTTGCGGAACGGAGCTAGCCTGGAAGGCTGACGGCCGATCGCGATCGCCGGACGGATTCGCACGGCCGGGTTCACCCCCGGGCCCGGACACCGGGCCCGTGAGCCGGGCCCCCGACCCGCACTCAGGGTTCCCCCCGGGGCGATGGCCACCACCGAGATCAATTGAAGAACCCGAGGTCAGAACACTGCCCTGGCGATCTGTCTCCAGAACGGCCCGTTCCGTTCCGCTGAATTCGCCCCCTGTACGGGAGCCCGCACTACGGGTCCTCCGGGGGATGAGTACACCCCCGCTAGGGGTTTTCCTCTATGGCGATTAATTCGTACGGCGGGCAGAGTCGTATTCAGCAGCAGGGAACGAGGTCCCTCCGCAGGAAGAAGGCAATGATGTCGAACACGCCGCCCCCCACCTCGCTGACCGTCTCCGAGCTGGCCGAGATCCTGTTCTGCTGCGGGCTGCAGGAATCGGACCGTCCCACCGCCGACCAGGTGCGCACGGCCATAGAGGACCGGTTCGGCGCCTGCGGCGGTGACCGCCTCGCCTGTGTCGCCGTCGTCGCCCAGGAGGCGGGCGACCACCCGGAGAACTACCTCGCGCGCATGCGCTGGGCTCTGACCACCGTGTCCGAGGCCTACCGGCGCGAACTCACCACCGCCGCCTGACCGGTCGGCCCGTGACAAGGGAGGAAGCCCATGCGTTCACCGTTCACCGACCGGCGCGAGGACATCGTCCCGCGCTCGCTCCGCGACCTGCTCGCCACCGAGGCGTCCCAGGCCGGGAGCGAAAGGCGCCGGCGCCGACAACGCAAGACCATGCCCGTCCGGCGCGTCACCTAGCCGTCGCGCCCGGACACCCCGCACGTCCCCTGCCGAGAGCGGACGCGCGGGGTCAGTGGCGCGACTTCTTCGTCTTCTTCTTGGACTTGCCGCCGGACTCCCACTCGTACCCCGGCGTGTCGTTCTCGCAGTACCGGTCGCTGACCTTCCGGTCGGTCGCGTCGTGCTCGCACCACCGGTTCCCACCGCCGCACGCGGTCAGCCCGAACGCGGCGACCAGGACGGTGAGGGTGAGGGCGACGGGACGTTTCGCAGGCATGTGGAGCCTCTCCGCAGCTGTGACCAAGACGATGACGTGTCTCTGACGTGCGCGATCACGGAACGCGTTCCGCCGGCGACCGGGACGGGGCGTGACCGGGTCCGGCCGCGAACTATGCTGGCGCCCGTGAGCGATGAGCCGACGGAGGATCAGGACGGCCCGCCGGCCGACGACCGCGAGTACCGCATCGGCGAGCTCGCGAACGCCGCCGGCGTCCCGGTGCGGACGCTGCGCTACTACCAGGAGCGCAAGCTCCTCCCGCCGCCGCGCCGCGAAGGGCGCGTCGGCCTCTACTCCGAGGACCACCTGGCCCGCCTCCGCATGATCGGGAACCTGCTCGAACGCGGCCACACCCTGGAAGGCATCCGCGAGCTGCTGTCTGCGTGGGAGCAGGGCCGCGACATCGGCACCGTCCTCGGCGTCGAGAAGGCCGTCACGACGCCGTGGTCGCAGGAGGTCCCGGTGACGATGTCGCTGGACGAGCTCATGGCGTTGTTCCCCGGCCAGGTCGACCCGGAGTCCGTGGAGAGGGCCATCGCCGCGGGCCACATCGAGGTGGACGGCGACCGTGTCACCCACTGGAGCCGCCGCCAGCTGGACGCGACGGTGACGCTCGTCCAGGCCGGGGTGCCTCTGGAAGAGGTCCTGTCGGCGGGGCAGGAGCTCCAGCACAGCATGGACGACCTTGCCGCGATGTTCATCCGGCTGATCGCGACCCACGTCGTCGGGCGCATCGACGACCAGGACCTCGGTGAACTCAAGGACACCCTCGCGCGGCTGCGCCCGGGAGCGCAGGTCACCGTCGAGGCGGGCTTCGCCCGCGCCATGGACCGCCAGGTCCGCGCCGCGATCGACCAGTTGCTCGGCCGCCTCGCCACCCCCTGAGCTGCGCGAACCCCCGAACCTGTGATCGTTTGGTGTCAGCTGGTCGTCATGGTGCCGCCGGACGTCTGATCCGCCGTAATATCGGGCAGATGGTCGATGAGGAACGCTGGAAGGCGCGATTCCGGGCAGCCCGGATGAGCCTGCCCCGATGGGCGAGAGACGCCCCGAGCCACAGCATTTACAGATCGAACGCCACCGGAACGTGGGAGCTCTACACATGGGACCGTGACACCGGCGCGCAGCGCCAGGTGACCGACCGGCCGAACGGCACCTGGATCGGCACCGTCGACCCGTCCGGTGAATGGGTGTGGTGGTTCGCCGACACCGACGGCGACGAGTTCGGCGTCTGGAAACGCGTCCCGTTCGACGCGGAGGAGGGGGCGGAGAGCGAACCCGCCGTCCCCGACCTCGAACCGGCCTACCCGTCCGGGCTGTGCCTGGGCCGCACCGGGCTCGCCGTCGTCGGCCGGACGACCGACGAGGGCAACACGATCCACCTGTGCCAGGCCGGCGCGGAGCCCGAGGTGCTCTACCACCACGCGGAGGACGCCCACGTCGCCGCGCTGTCCCGCGGCGAGAGCCTGATCGCGATCGGGCACAGCGAGCACGGCGACAGCAGGCACATGGCGCTGCGCGTGGTGCGTCCCGACGGCGCCACGGTCGCCGACCTGTGGGACGGCGAGGGCAAGGGCGTCTACGCGGCGGGCTTCGCCCCGGTCGAAGGGGATTCGCGCCTCCTCGTCAACCATGAGCGGCGAGGCCGGGACGAGATGCTGATCTGGGACCCGGTCATCGGCACCCAGCAGGAGATCACCCTCGACCTGCCCGGCGAGATCGGCGGCGACTGGTACCCGGACGGGAAGTCGCTGCTGATCTCCCACTCCCACGAGGCACGCGACGAGCTCTACCGGTACGACATCGCGGACAAGAGCCTGACCAGGATCGAGACGCCGCGCGGGGTGCTCGGCGGCGCCGACGTCCGGCCGGACGGGACGGTCGAGTTCTCCTGGTCGTCCGCCGCCGAGCCGCCGGTGATCAGGTCCACGTCGGGGGCGGTCGTCCTCACGCCGCCCGGACCCGCCGCTCCCCCGTCCGTCCCGGTGGAGGACGTGTGGGTGGACGGCCCCGGGGGCCGCATCCACGCGCTGGTCAGCAAGCCGAAGGGCGACCAGCCCTACCCGACGGTGTTCGACGTCCACGGCGGCCCGACCGCGCAGGACGACGACTCCTTCGTCGCCCCCGTCGCCGCCTGGGTCGACCACGGGTTCGCCGTCGTCCGCGTCAACTACCGGGGTTCCACCGGATACGGCTCGGAATGGCGCGACGCCATCGAGGGACGTGTCGGGCTCACCGAACTGGAGGACATCAAGGCCGTCCGCGACTGGGCGGTCTCCAGCGGGCTCGCCGACCCCGAACGGCTCGTGCTGACCGGCGGCTCGTGGGGCGGGTTCCTCACCCTGCTCGGCATCGGCACGCAGCCGGACGACTGGAGCGTCGGCGTCGCCGCCGTTCCCGTCGCCGACTACGTCGCCGCCTACGAGGACGAGATGGAGGGTCTGCAGGCATTCGACCGGTCGCTGTTCGGCGGCTCCCCGGACGAGGTCCCGGACCGCTACCGCGAATCGTCCCCGATCACCTACGTCTCGAAGGTCAAGGCCCCGGTGCTGATCCTCGCCGGGGAGAACGACCCGCGCTGCCCCATCCGGCAGATCGACAACTACCTCGCACGGCTCGGCGAGCTGGGTCACCCGCACGAGATGTACCGGTACGACGCCGGTCACGGCTCCCTCGTCGTCGAGGAGCGGATCACCCAGATGGCCGCCGAAATAGACTTTGCCCGCAAGCATCTCGGTATGTCGTGATCGCCCCGGGGACGGGCGGACGTGCCGCCCGTCCCCGGGTTTACAAGATCGAAGGCCGGGCATTGCTCCGACCGGCCGCTAGTGAGCATTGAACCCTTCTCCTCCGGCCTGTCACCACGGCCATCGCCTGGTGGAGCCGGTAAAGATGGAGAGGTTCGACGGGCCGGTCAGGATCCGGCTCGCCCCCCGGCGCTCGACCGTCGTCGATCTGGGGGGATCACATGACACGGCTCCTGCACGTCCATGCCCGCGTCCGGTACGCCGTCGGGCACCGAAAACCCGTGGCCCGTCACCCGGCGTTCCGGCTGACGGCCCTGATGACCGGCCTGGCCGTCGCCGGCACGACCCTCGCCGTCACGAGTCCCCGCGCATCCGCCGCCGAACGGGACGCGCCGCGCCGCCCCACCCCGGCCGCCCGCGACGCCGTACTGACGGCCGTGCACGCCTCGAACCACGGGACGGCCGCAGGCAAGCCGGTCATGCGCCTGGGCTCCACCCCGCCTCCGCGTCCGGGGCCCGAGCAGCCGGACCTCGTCACGGGCCACGAACCGCCGCCCTTCCTCCACACCCCGGAAGAGGACATCGCCCCGCAGGTCGCCCCGCCCGGAGAGGCCCCGATGCACAACATGCCTTCCGGTGCGCCGACGCAGGTCATGCCGGAGGACACCCCGCCTCAGGGCCTCGCATCACCCGACGGCATCGTCCTCCCGGAGGGCTTGCCGCCCGGCCTGCCCGACGCGCGGCGCCTGGAGCAGCGGCTCGTCAAGGACGTCCTGCGCGGGAACGGGATCCGCTGGCAGTCGACCGGTGGCTGCTCCAACCGGAAGGTCACGAACTGCACGTCGTTCGAGAAGATGCGCTGGGGGACGGTCAAGGGCCTGATCCGCTTCGCGAAGTCGAGCGGCTGCGACATCACCGTCACCGGCGGCACCGAACGCGGCCACGCGAGCGGCCCCCACAGCCACTGGAACGGCTACAAGGCCGACATCGCGCTGAGCCGCTGCGTCGACCGCGCGATCAAGCGCCACCCGTCCGCCGGCGTCCGCGGGGACGGCGCCAAGCTCTACCGCTCACCGGACGGCGTCCTGTTCGCCCGCGAGAAGGACCACTGGGACGTGACTTTCTCCCCTTCTGGAAAGAGGGGCTTCATTCCCTCGCGGGATTGAGTTTCCTGCTTCAACGGGCCGTGCCTCCTCGGAGTTATCCGGGGATGGTCTTACCAGTCCTCCACAGACGTTTTACCTGTCCGCCAGCCCGGCGGCCAGAATGTTCTTTGCCGCGTTCACGTCCCGGTCGTGCACGGTGCCGCATCGCGGGCACGCCCACGACCGCACGTTCAACGGCATCGCGTCGTTCATATGGCTGCATCCCGGCGCAGAGCACAGCTTCGAGGACGGAAACCACCGGTCCACCAGCAGCAGTTCCCGCCCGTACCAGCCGGACTTGTACTCCAGCATGCTCCGCAACTGTGACCACGACGCGTCGCTGATCGCCCGCGCCAGGCAGTGGTTGCCGAACATGTTTCGTACGGTCAGGTCCTCGATGGCCAACGTTTGGTTTTCACGTACCAGCCTCGTGGACAGCTTGTGCAGGTGATCGCGGCGACGGTCGGCGATCCGGGCATGGATCCGCGCCACGCGCGCCCGAGCCTTGTCCCGGTTCGCCGACCCCTTCACCTTGCGGGACAAGTCTTTCTGGGCCTTAGCCAACCTGCGCCGGTCGGCCCGTTCGTGCCGGGGGTTGGCGACTCTCTCTCCGGACGACAGTGTCACCAGATGGGTCAGCCCCGCATCGATCCCCACCGCTGTCCCCGTGTCCGGCAACGGCGCGATGGCCTCCTCGACCAGCAGGGACACGAACCAACGGTCCGCACTGTCCTGCGACACCGTCACCGTGGACGGCTCCGCGCCGTCCGGCAGTGGCCGGTGCCACACGATGTTCAGCGGATCGGCCATCTTGGCCAGCTTCAACGCGCCGTCGCGGAAGGTGAAGGCGTTGTTCTGGAAAACTCGCCGACTTTCGCGACTTGCGCTTTGACTTGAAGCGGGGATACCTGGCCCGCTTGTCGAAGAAGTTGGTGAAGGCGTTCTGCTGTGCGCGCAGGCACTGCTGGAGCGGGACGTTGGACACCTCGCGCAGGAACGCCAGCTCGGGATCTTGCTTCCAGGAAGTGAGCCACTTGGCGGTGTCCACGTACGAGGTGTTCTTGCCCTCGTCGGTGTACCGGCGCGTCCGTTCGGTGAGCGCCCTGTTCCACACCAGGCGGACGCACCCGAACGTGCGATTCAGCAGATTCGCCTGCTCGGGGGTCGGGTAGAAGCGGTACTTGTACGCCCGCTTGATCACCTTGGCCACGACTTAACACCATACCGCAAGATCATGTTAATGCGCTGCTCACTTTTCCTGGAGAGGACAGGATTGGCGGCCTTCATAGCCACAACTACCTCTCGCGGCAGGCCCATCCCCTGAGCCCTCCCAGGGTCAGGCGCGGACCTCGCGGATGATGCCGACCAGTTCCCTGGTCACCGACTTGAAGCCCGGCATGCGCGACATCGACACCATGCGATTGACCAGCGGGACTGTCCGCTCGACGAGCAGATACGTCTTGCGGCAGCCTGGTGAGCTGTCGTGCACCCAGTACAGGACGATGCCCATCGAATAGATCCACAGCAGCTCGGGCAGCTCCGCCCGGAACTCCTTGTCGATCTTCAGGTCGGAGCCGTCCACGACCTCGCGGTAGACCTTCACCGCGGACTCGCGGGCCGGGCCCGACTCGGCGCTGAACGGGTTGAGCGGGCTGGTCGGCTCGGCGGCGAACTTGAAGAACTTCCCGGCGAACTCGTGGTAGGGGACCATCGTGTCGACCCGGGCCTTCAGCACGCCGTGCAGCCGCGGCGCGAACGCGGTCTCCACGTCCAGGACGGCCCGGCACGCGGCGACGTGCTCGTCCTGCAGTTCGTCGTAGTAGGCCTGGATCAGCTCTTCCTTGGAGCCGAAGTAGTAGTAGGCATTGCCGACCGAGACGCCCGCCTCCTTGGCGATCGCCCGCATCGTCGTCGCCTCGTATCCGCGTTCCCTGAACAGCCGCAACGCCGTCATGACGATCAGGGACCGCGTCTGCTCGGACTTCACGGCCTTCAACTCGGTCACGCTTGCCAGCCTAAAGCCCGCCACGCCGTCCCGCTCGTCCCGGGAAAGCCGCACGCCCACCGGCGGCCGTGAACGGCGAGGACGGTCCTGCCTCAGCCGTCGAGCAGCCGCCATGCGGCCAGGGCGATCCTGGCCCTTGTCAGCCCGGTGGGCTCGGTCAGTTCGATGCCCAGGGCCTTGCCGATCTGCTCGATCCGGCGGGAGACGCTGCTGTGGTGCATGTGGAGAAGGTCGGCGGCACGGCGCAGGGAGCCGGTGGCGCAGTAGGCGTCCAGGGTTTCCAGGTCCCGGGGGTCGCCGGAGACGCGGGCGATCGCGGCGACGTCGGGATTGTCGCGCGCGGCGTCCGGGGGCACGTCGGCGAGCAGCGCCAGCGCTCCAAGATCGGCGTAGCGCACGACGGGTTCGCGCGGGGTCGTGAAGCGGAGGGAGACGCGGGCCTGCCGCCAGGACCGGTCGGGGCTGCCGGCGGCGCCGATGCCCGCGCGGACGCCGGGCGGGAACCCCGCAGGGTGGATCACGGTGGCCAGGACGGCGCCCACATCGGCGAGCGGTGCCGCCTTCACCGGGCGGGCGGGGCAGATCAGCCGCGCGACCTGGTCGAGCGGACGCCCCGACCGCACGGCGGCGACCCGGACCGGCAGGTCGGCGTCGAAACCCAGCAGCCGCAGCGCCCGCGCCCTGTCCGCCTCGTCGCCGCCGGCGCCGATCACCAGCTCGACGAGCGCGGGGTCGGCCATGGTGGTGCGTGCCGGGCCGTGCCTCTCGACGACCGCGGCGGCGGCGAGGGCGAGCCGGTCGAGCAGCACCTCGTCGAGCGGGACGGGCG
>NZ_SMKH01000143.1 GCF_004348515.1 Actinomadura sp. KC345
GATACGTCGACCCCCAAGATCTACACCCTAGGGTTCGTCGGCAGCGTCAGATGCGTATAAGAGACAGCCGTGGAGCACAATGGGCTCGCGTTCAACATGAACATCGCAGAGCGCCTTCCGACGACGTACTGTCGGTTGGGCGGGCGCGGAGGCGCCGCACCGGCTCGCGGTGGGACCGGTCCCCCGGACGGGGCGGGCCCGGCAGGGGCGTTCGAGCCGACCGCGCGGACCGGACGGCTGAGGAGGGTTTGGTGGCAGTAGGCACGCACGGTGAGTCGTTCATGGAGACCGACCCTCCGGCATCCCGCCCGGCCCGTCGCGGCGGAACCGGGCGCGAGGGGCCGGGGCCGGGCCTCGACGGCCTCGCCGAGGTGGCGGACAGGATCAGGGGCGCGGTGGAGTCGGTGATCGAGGGCAAGCCCTCGGCGGTGCGGCTCGCCCTGACGGTGCTGCTCGCGGAGGGGCACCTGCTGATCGAGGACGTGCCCGGCGTCGGCAAGACGATGCTCGCCAAGGCGCTCGCGCGCTCGGTCGACTGCTCCGTGCGGCGCGTGCAGTTCACGCCCGACCTTCTGCCCAGCGACATCACCGGGGTCAGCGCCTACAACCAGGAGCTCCGCGAGTTCGAGTTCAAGCCCGGCCCGGTGTTCGCCAACATCGTGGTCGGCGACGAGATCAACCGCGCGTCCCCGAAGACCCAGTCCGCGCTGCTGGAGTGCATGGAGGAGCGGCAGGTCACGGTCGACGGCACCACCTACGGCCTGGAGCCCCCGTTCATGGTCATCTCCACCCAGAACCCGGTGGAGATGGAGGGCACCTACGCGCTGCCCGAGGCGCAGCGCGACCGGTTCACCGCCCGGATCTCGATGGGCTACCCCGATCCGGCCGCCGAGCTGGAGATGCTGGACACCCACGGCGAGGCGTCCCCCCTTGACCGGCTGGCCCCGGTCGCCCACGCCGCCGACGTCCGCGACCTCATCGCCGTGGTGCGCGGGCAGCACGTGTCGCCCGCGGTGCGCCAGTACGCGATCGACCTCGTCACGGCGACCCGGAGCCATCCCGAGCTGCGGCTCGGCGCCTCGCCGCGGGCGACCCTGCAGCTGGTGCGGGCCGCGCGGGCGTACGCGGCGCTCGACGACCGCGACTACGTCGTCCCCGACGACGTCCAGGAACTCGCCGTCCCCGTCCTCGCGCACCGGCTCCTGCCCACCGCCGAGGCGCAGGTGGAGCGGCGCCGTCCCGAGCAGGTCGTCGCCGACCTGGTGAAGCGCCTGCCGGTCCCGTCCCCCAGGAAGTGACCGTCCCCGCGGAAGCGGACCTCCCCCGGAAGTGACCCTTGACCGGATGTGAGCCTTGAGACGAGCGCTGGCCGGCCTCACCACCCGCGGCCGCTCCTTCGTGGCCGCCGGCGGAACCGCGATCCTCTGCGCGTTCGTTCTCGGCGAGCGCGACCTGCTGCGCGCGGGCGTGCTCGTCCTGGTGCTGCCGCTGCTGTGCACGCTGGCGGTGTCGCGGACCCGCTACCGGCTGGCGTGCGCGCGGCGCCTGGACCCGCCGCGGCTGCCGGTCGGCCACGAGGCGCGCGTCGACCTCCGGCTGGAGAACGTGTCCCGGCTGCCGAGCGGGGTGCTGATGGTGGAGGACCGGGTGCCGTACGCGCTCGGCGGCCGCGCCCGGTTCGTCCTGGACCGGATCGAGCCGCACGGCAAGCGCGAGCTCGGCTACCGGATCCGCTCCGACGTGCGCGGGCGCTTCCGGGTGGGCCCGCTGACGGTGCGCCTGGCCGATCCGTTCGGGATGGTGGAGCTGGTCCGCTCGTTCAGCCTGTCCGACACGCTCACGGTGACGCCGACGATCGTGCCGCTGCCGCCCGAGCGGCTGACCGGCGCGTGGACGGGCGGCGGCGACAGCATCGCGCGGGCGGTCTCCACGGCGGGCGAGGACGACGTGACGCCGCGCGAGTACCGGCACGGCGACGACCTGCGCCGCGTGCACTGGCGGTCCACGGCGCGGCACGGTGAGCTGATGGTGCGGCGCGAGGAGCAGCACTTCCAGAGCAGCGGGACGCTGTTCTTCGACACGCGCCGCACCGCGCACTGGGGCGACGGCTCCGCGGGCTCGTTCGAGCAGGCCGTGTCGGTCACCGCCTCGATCGGGGTGCACCTCGTGCAGACCGGGATGAACATGCGCTACGTCACCGACGCGGGCGAGGCGCTGCCGACCGCGTCCGCCGACGGCGGGTTCGAGGGGCTGCTGCTGGACACCCTGGCGGTGGCGCGCAGGTCCAAGGGCGCTTCATTGTCGGCGGGGATCGCGGCGCTGCGCGGCCGGCCGGGCGAGGAGCGCGACGGCGGCGGACTGGTCATCGCGGTGTTCGGCGTCCTGACCGCCGAGGAGGCGCGGTCGGTCGCGGCGGCGCGGCGCGGCACCGGGACCTGTGTCGCGGTGCTGGTCGCGGGGCACGGACGCGGCGGGAGCGCGGGCGCGGCGGAAGGCGCGGCGGGCGGCGGCCGGCCGGCCGCGCGGACGGCCGCGGGGCTGCTGCGCGCGGGCGGCTGGCGAGTGGTGATCATCCGGTCGGCGGCGGAGCTGGCCGGGGCGTGGGCGCAGGCCGGCCAGGCCGGCGAGGACTTCGTCAAGGACGGCTCATGAGGATCCGGATGACGGTCATGGCGGGGCTGGCGACGCTCGCCGGCTCGGTCGGCCTCTACCCGCTGTTCGAGGAGCACGGCTGGTTCTGGGCGGGCTTCGGGGCGGTGCTCGCCGTCTCCGGCGGCGGGCTGCTGTCGCGCCGGCTGCGGCTGCCGGCCCCGTTCGACCCGCTGTTCGGCCTGGTCGCGCTGCTGCTCTACCTGAACCTGGTCTACGCGGGAGACCGGGCGTGGCTGGCGGTCATCCCGTCACCGGAGTCGATCCGCCACCTCGCCGACCTCAACGAGGCCGGCTGGCAGGCCGTCAACCGGTACGCGGCGCCGGTCCCGCTGCTGCCCGGGATCTCGCTGATGGCCGCCGGCGGCGTCGGGCTGGTCGCCGTCCTGGTCGATCTGCTGGCCGTGCGGCTGCGCCGCACGGCCCCGGCCGGGCTGCCGCTGCTGGCCATGTACAGCGTGCCCGCCGCGGTCCGCGACGACGGCGTCAGCTGGCTGGCGTTCGGCGTCGGGGCGCTGGGCTTCCTCGGTCTGCTGATGGCCGACGCCCGCGAGCGGCTCGGCGGCTGGGGGCGGACGGTGACCACGCGCCGCCGCCAGCGCGAGGTCCCGATGGCGGGCGCCGGTTTCCGCCCGGACGACCCCGCCGCCTCGCTCGACGCGGCGGCGCTCGCGGCGAGCGGGCGCCGGATCGCGGCGGTCGCCGTCGCCGTCGCGGTGCTGGTGCCGGCGGCCGTGCCGGGCCTGCACCCCCGCGGCGTGCTCGGGCTGGGCGGCGGCGAGGGCGGCGGCACCCAGACGGTGACCACGCCCGACCCGCTGGTCAGCCTGAAGCGCGAACTGACCCGGCTCGACGACTCGATCGTCCTCACCTACCGGACGGACGACACGCAGGCGCCCGACTACCTGCGTCTGTACGCCCTCGACCGGTTCGACGGCGACCGGTGGACCTACAGCCCTCTCAAGAGCAGCTCCCGGGACCGGCTGACCGGAGACGACCTCCCGCCGCCGCCCGGCCTGACCGTCGCCGACACCCGGAAGGTGACGACGAGGGTCGAGGTGCGCCCGGAGGTCAGGAACATGACGTTCCTGCCGGTGCCGTACGCCCCGTCCAGCGTGTCGATCAAGGGCGACTGGCGGGTGCACGACCAGTCGCTGATGGTCTACTCGCTGCGCGACTCCGCGGGCGGACGCTCCTACACCGTCGAGAGCCTGCTCGCGGAGCCGACGTCCGGCCAGCTCGCCGCCGCCGGCGACTACCCGGCCGAGGTCGTCTCCCGCTACACGGCGGTGCCCAGGAACATCCCGCAGGAGATCAGGCGGCTCGCCCAGCAGGTCACCGCGGGGTCGGGCACGGCGCTGTCCCAGGCCGTGAAGCTGCAGCGCTGGTTCACCCAGACCGGCGGCTTCACCTACGACCTGTCCGCGCCGGCCCCGCAGCAGGGCAGCGACCTCGTCGACTTCCTGCTGCACAGCAAGCGCGGCTACTGCGAGCAGTTCGCCGCGTCGATGGCGCTGCTGGCCCGCATGGTCGGCATCCCGTCCCGCGTCGCGATGGGCTACACGCCGGGCAGCGAGACGAGGCCCGGCCAGTGGGTCGTCCGCTCGCGCGACGCGCACGCCTGGCCGGAGCTGTACTTCCAGGGCAGCGGCTGGGTGCGGTTCGAACCGACGCCGGCGGGCGCGGCCGGGCAGGGTACCGCCGACGCCCCCGGCTACAGCCTGCCCGCGATCAGCACCGGCGGGGGCCCGGAGAGCGAGACCGCGCCGGCGCCGGAGTCGTCGTCGCGGGCCGAGGACGACGCCGCAGCGCCCAGCGCCGGCCCGCAGCAGCGGGGCGACACCGGTCCCGAAGACGGCGCCGCCGCGGGCGGCGAGGAGGGCGGGTTCTCCGCGACGCCGTGGCTGGCGGGCGGACTCCTGGTCCTGCTGCTGATGGCCGTTCCGATGGCGCTGCGCCTCTACACCCGGCGCCGCAGGTGGGCGTGCCTGACGGCGCCGCCCGGACCGGAGGACCGCCCGTCCTCCGCGCGGCCGCCGCAGCGCCCGCCCGGCGCGGGCGGGCGGACGCGTGCGCCCGATCCGGCGGGCGCCGCGCACGCCGCATGGCGCGAGCTGCGCGCCGACGCGCTCGACCACGGGCTCGAATGGCGTTCCAGCGACTCCCCCCGCGCCATCGCGCGCCGTCTCGGCGAGCTGCTGGAACTGGACGCGGCGGGCGCGCAGGCCCTGTCCCGCGTCTCCCGCGCCGAGGAGCTGGCCCGCTACTCCCTGTCGCACTCCCCCGAGCCGCCCGAGCGGCTGCGTGCGGACGTCCGCACGCTCCGCGGGGCGTTCGCGGCGTCGGTGGGCCGGCGGACCCGCTGGCGCGCCCGGCTGCTGCCGCCGTCCACGATCGCGCAGACGCGGGAGACGCTCCACTCGGCCGGCGGCCGGGTGCTGGACGCGACCGCCCGCCTCAACGACCTGCCCGCCCGCCGCGGCAGGTGGTCCCGGAAGCCGCCCCCGCGCACGTAGTTCGTCCCGGCCCGCGCCGCGGACCGGGACGAGAGGAGGAGCGGCAGGTCAGTCGCCTTCGCTGCGGCGGCGCCAGCGCTCTTCCATGCGTTCCATGAAACCCGCCTTGGCGGGCTTGGCGGGACCGGCCTGCTGGCCGCCGCCGCCCTGGGGGGCGGCGGACTCTTCTCCGATGCCCGCCATCCGCTTCCAGCTCGTCAACGCCCAGACGCAGCACACCACCATCAGGAGGAAGCCGGTCACGCTGACCGCGATGGTGACGGTGCCCGCGTTGATCACGAGACCGGCCATCAGGGTGCAGACGCCCACGACGAAGCCGAAGGCGGCCTTGACGATCCGGCGCTTGTAGTGGACCTGGGGGTTGGTCGAGCGAACCGCGTGAGCGAACTTGGGATCCTCGGCGTACAACGCCGATTCGATCTGTTCGAGCATGCGCTGCTCGTGCTCAGAGAGCGGCACGGCACCTCCCAACGACAGCCCCACTGCGGGGTATCCGATGCAGGACGCGAACGTCAACGGTGATATGCCCAGAATACGAGCACTGTCGAGCGTACGAAAGCGAACGGCCCGCCGAGGACCCGGCGCCGGTCACCTCACAGCCTTCTTTCATTGTCTTCCGTCCCTGCCGTCACGTCCGTCACCAGCGGCTGCACGCCGGACGAGCGCGGCGGGGCGGACCACGCCGCGGCCGAACCGGTGAGCGACCTGATCCATGGCTCGCTCGGCCTCACGCCAGCCGCTTTCCGGCTCGTCGAAGGCGAGCTGACGGGGGGCCTCGCCGGCGGGTCCCAGGTTCTCCACCCGGACCCCGACCAGTCGGAGACGTACCCGCTCCAGCCCCGCCCCCTCATAGAGGGCACAGGCTGTGACATAGATCACACGAGCGAGGTCGGTCGGCTCGTCCAGCGTCCGCGCCCGAGTGATCGTCTTGAAGTTCGCCATCCGCAGTTTGACGCTCACCGTCCGGCCCGCGTTCCCGCTCTCGCGTAGCCTCGCGCCGACCCGCTCCGACAGCCGCAGCAGCTCCCGGCGGATGACCTCCGGGTCGTCGACGTCGGTGTCGAAGGTCTCTTCGGCGCCGATGCTCTTGTCGGGCGTGTGGGCGACGACCTCGCGCGGGTCGCGGCCCCAGGCGAGCTCGTGCAGATGGGCGCCCAGCGCGTTGCCCAGCTCGCGCTGCAGCGTGCTCAGCGGCACCTGGGCGAGCTGCCCGACGGTCCGCAGCCCGAGGCGGGCCAGCGCCTGCTCCGTCCGCTCCCCGACGCCCCAGAGGGACGCGACGGGCAGCGGGTGCAGGAAGTCCACGGCGCCGTCCGCCGGGACCACGAGCATCCCGTCGGGCTTGCAGCGCGTCGAGGCCAGCTTGGCGACGAACTTGTTGCTCGCGACGCCGACCGAGCAGGTGATGCCCTGCTGGTCCCGGATCTGCTCGCGGATCATCGCCGCGATCTCCGCGGGGCGGCCGAGCCGGCGCCGGGCGCCCGCCACGTCGAGGAACGCCTCGTCCAGCGACAGGCCCTCCACCAGCGGCGTGACGGAGCGGAAGATCTCGAACACCGCGGCGGACACGCGGGAGTACTTGCCGTGGCTCACCGGCAGGACGACCGCCCGCGGGCACAGCCGCCGCGCGCGCGACATCGGCATCGCGGAATGGACGCCGAACCGGCGGGCCTCGTAGGACGCCGCCGACACCACCCCGCGCGGCCCCGCGCCGCCCACGATGACGGGACGGCCCCGCAGCTCCGGGCGTTCCAGCAGCTCGACGCCGACGAAGAACGCGTCCATGTCCACGTGCAGGATGGAGCACCCGGTGTCGTCGGCGGGCGGCCCCGGCTGCGGCCCGGGCCGGTGCAACTGCTGCTTGCGGCTCACGGGTCCGCTACCCGGCCGTTTCCTTGTGGGGGGAACGGCCAGGTTTGTCGGCCACCAGGTGCAGCTGCGTGGCGAGGTCGCGGAGGACGGGGTGGACGGCCGCGACCGACTCCAGCGCGATGAGCGCGTCGGCCGAGTCGGCGTCGCCGTCCAGCATCCCGCCCGGCACCAGGTCGGCGAAGATCCGGACTCCGTGCAGCTCGGCGACCCGCAGGTTCGCGCCCCGCACCAGCGACGACAGCGTCTCCCTGGTGAACCGGCGGGGCATCCGGTCGCTCTCGCCCCACCGTCCGGACGCGTCGGTCAGCACCCGGCGCGCGTCGTCGAAGTGCCCGGACACCGCGCGGTGCAGCGCGGCGGCGATCTGCCCCGCGACCAGGACGCTGACCGAGCCGCCGGGACGGACCGTGCCGGTCAGCGCCGCCATCGCCGCGCCGGGGTCGTCCACGTATTCGAGGACGCTGTGGCACAGCACCAGGTCGGCGGCGTCCGGGCCCAGCAGGTCCGGCAGGTCGACGGCGTCGCCCTGCACGGCCCGCACGGTCACGCCGGACTCGGCGGCGCGGCGTTCCAAGGCCGCGAGCGCGTCGGGGTTGGAGTCGACCACCGTCACCCGGTGCCCGAGCTCGGCGAGCGGCACCGCGAAGCCGCCCGTGCCGCCGCCGACGTCGACGACCTCGCTCTGGCCGGCCTCCGGGGCGATGCGGTCGAGGACGCCCCGCAGGGCCTCCCACAGGACCGCGCTGCGCACATGAGCGCCACCGCGCACCCGCTTCTGCTGCCGGCCCGTCACTGTGTTCTCCTGCAGTGCCCTTGGCGTCGGGCCCTGCAGGGCCCTCCTTCGGCGGGCACCGCGGTGCGATCGCTGCATCGCTCCGAACTCGGCTTGGCGGCTCGCTGCGCGATCAGGCTTCTCGCAGGTCCGAAACCTGCCTTCGGACGCGATCGCGACGGTTCAGGCCGCTGCGGGGCCGGGGTGACGGCTGAGGTGGTCATCGTGGTGAGAACTACCCGGCCATGCGTCTTCGGCACCACGTACTCCCGGGTCAGAGGGTCAGGGACGGCTTCAGCTGCTGGAGCCGGGAGAGGAGGCCGTTGACGAAGCGCGGGGACTCGTCGGTCGACAGCTCGGTGGCCAGGCCGACCGCCTCGCTGACGGCGACGCCGTCGGGGACGTCGTCCACCCACAGCAGCTCGAACGCGCCCATCCGGAGGATGTTGCGGTCGACGGCGGGCATGCGCTCCAGCGTCCAGCCGGCGGCGTAGGTGGCGATCAGCTCGTCGATGCGCTCCCGGTGCTCCTGGACGCCCTCGATCAGCCGCACGGCGTGCGGGTACTCGGCCAGCTCGTCCTGGTTGGGGCGGCCCCGGGCCGCCAGGACCGCGGTCGGCTCCTCCTCGCGCAGTTCCGCCGCGAACAGGATGTCGAGCGCGAGTTTGCGTGCCTTGGTGCGTGCGCTCATGCCTCAGCCACGGCCGAGGTACTCGCCGGAGCGGGTGTCGACCTTGACCTTCTCGCCGGTGGTGATGAACAGCGGCACCTGGACCTGCGCGCCGGTCTCCAGCGTGGCGGGCTTGCTGCCCCCGGTGGAGCGGTCGCCCTGCAGGCCGGGCTCGGTCTCGGTGATCTCCAGGACGACGGCCGCCGGCAGCTCGATGTACAGGGGGTTCTCGTTGTTGAAGGCGATCGTGACGTTCTGCTCGGGGAGCAGGAAGTTCGCCCCGTCGCCGACGACGCCGGCGGGGATGTTCGGCTGGTCGTAGGTCTCGGTGTCCATGAAGACGAAGTCGTCGCCCTCGCGGTAGAGGTACTGCATCTCCCGCTTGTCGACGCTGGCCACCTCGACCTTGGTGCCGGCGTTGAAGGTCTTGTCGACGACCTTGCCGGACAGCACGTTCTTGATCTTGGTACGGACGAACGCGCCGCCCTTGCCGGGCTTGACGTGCTGGAATTCCAGGACGGTCCACAGCTGGCCGTCGAGGTTCAGCGTCATGCCGTTCTTCAGGTCGTTCGTCGTCGCCACTGCGTTGATCTCCCGGTCGCGGGCCCGCGCGTCAGAGGACGAGCAGGTCCTTGGTCGTTGTCGTGAGGAGCTCCGGGCCGTCCGCGCGGACCACGAACGTGTCCTCGATTCGGACCCCGCCCCGGTCCGTGAGGTAGACCCCCGGCTCCGCCGTGATCGGAACTCGGTCCATCAGCCTACCGGTCTTGTCGTACCCCATGAGCGGAGCCTCATGGATCTCCAGGCCGACACCGTGCCCGAGCCCGTGGGTGAACGCGTCGCCGTGCCCGGCGGCCTTGATGACGTCGCGGGCGGCGGCGTCGACGTCCTTGGTGTCGGCGCCGGGGACGGCGGCGGCGAGGCCGGCGGCCTGCGCGCGGTGGACGAGGTCGTAGAGGTCGCGCTGCCATCCGGCGGGCTCGCCGATCGCGACGGTGCGGGTCATGTCGGCGTGGTAGCCGCCGCACCGGGCGCCGAAGTCCATGGTCACGAGGTCGCCGCGCTGGAGCTCCCGCCCGCCCGGATGGTGGTGCGGGACGGCGCCGTTCGGCCCGGACGCGACGATCGACTCGAACCCGGGGCCGTCGCCGCCGAGGTCCACCATCGCCCGTTCGAGCGCGATGGCGACGGCCCGCTCGGTGACCCCGGCGCGGATCCCGGGGAGGACGGCCTCGAACGCGCGGTCGGTGACCGCGCACGCCTCGCGCAGCAGCGCGATCTCCTCCTCGTCCTTGACCTGGCGGAGCTCCTCGACCAGGTGACCGGACGCGGTCAGTTCGATCGCCGCCTGCTCGCGCAGAGCCGCGTGCTGCTCGACGGTGACGTCGTGGGCCTCGAAGCCGAGCCGGCCGCGGCCGTCCGCGGCGGCCCGCGCCACCAGCGCCGCCGCGACCTGCCGGTCGACGATGACGGGCAGCTCGGGGCAGACCCGCGCGGCCATGCCGGCGTACCGGCCGTCGGTCGCGAGCACGGCCCCGCCGTCGGCCGCGACGAGCAGTGCGGCCCTGGAGCTGTCGAGACCGGTCAGGTAGCGGACGTTGACGAGCCGGGTGACCAGCAGGGCGCCGGCGTCCCGCTCCGCGGCGAGCGCGGCCAGCCGGTGCCGCCGGGCGATGTACGTCTGCCGCCGGTCGGTGTGCGTCTCCCCCATGCCCAGGACTCTAGGGCACGGCGACGGACTCGGCGCGATCACGAAACATGAATAACCCTCGACTTCTCGCCGGGGCTGGCTTAGCGTGACCGACCGTCGGACCGTCCCCCGCTCTTGGACTTCCCCCCCAGGAGGATTCCCCGTGACCCGAGTCAGCCGCCGCAGACTGCTCGGCACAGGCGCGCTCACCGCCGCCGGAGCCGTCGCCTCCGCGGCCGCGGCGCCGTCCGCCGCCGCCCGCACCGAGCCCGCCGCCGCCGACGTCGTGGTCGTCGGCGCCGGCCTGTCCGGCCTGACCGCCGCCCGCGACCTCGTCGCGGCAGGGCGGTCGGTGATCGTCCTGGAGGCCCGGGACCGGCCCGGCGGGCGCGTCTACGGCCTGCCGCTCGGCGACGGCACCACCAGCGAGGGCGGCGCCGAGTTCATCGGCCCCACCCAGGACCGCATCGCCGCGCTCACCCGCGAGATGGGCGTGGAGACCTTCAAGACCTACAACACCGGCAAGAACGTCTACTTCCGCAACGGCAAGCGGTCCCTCTACGAGACCGACGGCGTCCTCGGGGCGGTGCCGCCGGACTGGGGCGTCATCGACCTGCAGATCGCGCTGCTGAAGCTCGGCGAAATGATCAAGGACGTGCCGGTCGGCGAGCCGTGGAAGGCTCCCAAGGCCGAGGAGTGGGACGCCCAGACGTTCTACACCTGGTCGCGGTCGAACTCGCTCAGCAGCGGGGCGCGGTTCCTGATGGACGCGTTCGCCTCCTCCACGCTGTCGATGCGCTCGCAGGAGGTGTCGCTGCTCTACCTGCTGCACTACGCCGCCGCCGCGGGCAACGAGAGCACCCCGGGGACGATCGACCGGCTGATCAACACCAAGGACGGCGCGCAGGAGTCACGGTTCGCCGGGGGCCCGGAGCAGGTGCCCGTGCGCCTGGCGGAACGGCTGGGCGGCATCGTCCGCTACGACGCCCCGGTGCGGTCCATCGTGACCGGTCCGGGCGGCGCCACCGTCCACGCGGACGGGATCACGGTGTCGGCCAAGCGGGTCGTCGTGGCGATGTCCCCCGCGGTCGCCGGCAGGATCGACTACTCGCCGGGGCTGCCCGCGAGCCGGGCGCAGCTCATGCAGCGCTATCCGATGGGCTCGATCGCCAAGTTCATCGGCGTCTACGACACGCCGTTCTGGCGGGCGGACGGCCTGACCGGCCAGGCGATCGCCGACAGCGGGGCCATCGACGCGACGTTCGACAACAGCCCGCCGGACGGGTCGCGCGGCATCCTGATGGGCTTCATCAACCAGGCCAACATCAGGAAGCTCGACGGCGCGCCGGAGAGCGAGGTGCGGGCCGCCGGGCTCGCCTCGTTCACCACGCTGTTCGGCGGCAAGGCCGCGACCCCGAGGATCACGGCGATCCAGCGGTGGGACAACGAGACGTGGAGCGGCGGCGGCCCCACCGGCGTGGCCCCGCCGGGCGCGCTCACCGCCTTCGGCCCGGCGCTGCGGGCGCCCTGCGGCCCGGTCCACTGGGCCGGCACCGAGACCTCCGACTACTGGACGGGCTACATGGACGGCGCCGTCCGCTCCGGCGAACGCGTCGCCAGGGAGGTCCACGCCGCCCTGTGACGGGGCCCGGCTCCCGGACGTGGTCCGGCCGCTGCCGCGCAGCGGCCGGACCCCACGTCGCCGGTTCCCGGGCGGGAACGGCCCGCCCCGTGCCTACAGGTCGGCGGCCATCTCCTTGACCTTCTCGATCAGGGCCAGGCGGCCCTTGTGGTCGCCCGCGATCGGGGAGACGTTCAGCGTGGTGACGCCGGACTCCTTCATCGCGGCGAGCCGCTCGCGGACATGGCCCTCGGAGCCGATGAGCGACATCTTCTCCAGCAGCTCCTGCGGGACCTTCGCGGCGGCCTCGTCCTTCTTGCCGTCGAGGTAGAGGTCCTGGATCTCCTCGGCCTCCTTCTCGAAGCCGTACCGGCGGGCGAGGTTGTTGTAGAAGTTCTTGCCCTTGGCGCCCATGCCGCCGATGTACAGGGCCGCCATCGGGCGCCCGAACTCCAGGTATCCCTGGACGTCGTCGCCGATGGCGAGCGGGGACTGCCCGACGACGTCCAGCTCGCCGAGGGCGGGGTCGCGCCTGGCCTTCCCGGCGGCCAGGGACTCGCCCCACACGTCCTTGGCCTTCTCCGGCATGTAGAAGATCGGCTCCCAGCCGTTGGCGATCTCGGCCGTCAGCTCGACGTTCTTCGGGCCGATCGCGGCGACCATGATCGGGATGTCGGCCCGCACCGGGTGGTTGATGATCTTGAGCGCCTTGCCGAGGCCGGTGCCCTGCCCCTCGGGCAGCGGCAGCTTGTAGTGCTTGCCGTCGTACTGGAGCCGCTCGCGCCGCCACGTCTTGCGGCAGATCTCGATGATCTCGCGGGTGCGGCCGAGCGGCGCGGTGTAGGGCACGCCGTGGAAGCCCTCGATGACCTGCGGGCCGGACGCGCCGATGCCGAGCGTGAACCGCCCGTCGGAGATGTAGTCCAGCCCCGCGGCGGTCTGCGCGATGGCGGTCGGCGTCCGCGAGTAGATGTTGAGGATGCCGGAGGCGATCTCCACCCGCTCGGTCTTGGCGGCGATGTAGCCCATCTGGCTCACCGCGTCGAAGCTGTACGCCTCCGCGACATAGACGATGTCGAGGCCGGCCTTCTCGTAGTCGGCCAGCTCCTCGACGGTCTCCTTGAAACCGCCGGAGTAGCTGAGCGCCATCCCGATGCGCATCGGCATCCCTTCCCGTAACCGAATCGGATTCCAGTCGAACGTAACCTACTCCGGAGGCCGCGGCGCGGCGAGGGTCAGGACAGGACCGGGCCGTTCAGCGCGTCGAGCACCGGCCGGTACAGGTCCGCGCGGATCTTTCCCACCGTCCCGCCGTTCTTGCCCGCCATGGACGCCGCCCATGCGACGGCCGCGGGCAGCACCTCGTCCTCGGCCGCGGTGCGCTGGACGATGCCGGCCTCCTCCGCCTCCTCCGCCGTGTAGCGGCGGCCGGTGACCATCGCCTCGTGCGCGGTCCGCTTCGGCAGCCGCGCCTGGATCAGCGCGTTCATCCCGGGCGTGAACGCCATCCCGAGGTCGACCTCGGGCAGGCAGAAGAAGCCGCGGTCCGTCCGCATGACCGCGAAGTCGTGCGCGAGGGCGAGCATCCCGCCGCCCGCGAACGCGTGCCCGTTCAGCGCCGCGACCGTGGGCATCGGCAGCGACAGGACGCGTGCGTACAGGCCGTGGATGCGGCGCAGGTAGTCCTCGAACTTCTCCTGGTTGGCTCCGAGCCAGTCGAGATCGAGCCCGTTGGAGTAGAACTTGCCGGTCCCGACGGTGACGAGGGCGGCCGGCCCGTCGTTCTTCTCCAGGGAGTCGAGCGCGCCCTCGGCCGCGCCGAGGAACCCGGGGCTGAAGCGGTTCTCGCCCGCGTCGAAGCGCAGGACGAACACGTCCCCGTCGCGCTGGACGTCCATCATGTGCGTCCCCTTCGTCGCTGCCGCCCGAACCGACCCTACTCACCGGTAGCAGCCGGAGAGCACCGCCCCATGATGCCGTCGTTTCGGTATGACGTCCGACATAGCCAACATTTCGTATGACGATCGTCATGGTCAACGCGGAACTCCTATGATGAATGTCATAATCGGGGTCATGGGGACCGACAGCCGGGAACGCATGGTGCGCAGCGCCGCCTACCTCTTCCGCGAGCGCGGCTACAGCGGCACCGGGTTCCGCGACGTCATCGCGCACAGCGGCGCCCCCCGGGGATCGATCTACCACCACTTCCCCGGCGGCAAGGCGCAGCTCGCCGAGGAGGCCGTCCGCTACGCCGGGGACTTCCTCAACGCCGGCATCCTCGCCGCCACCGAGGGCGGCGATCCCGCGTCGGCCGTGGACGCCTTCGTCGGCTGGTGGCGGCAGGTCCTGGTCAAGAGCGGATTCCGCGCGGGCTGCCCGATCGTCGCCGTCACCGTGGAGAGCCACGACGACGCCCCGCAGCTCGCCGCGGCCGCCGCGGCGGCGTTCGGCCGCTGGCAGGACACCCTCGCCACCGGCCTCGTCAACGCGGGCGTCGCCGACGACCGCGCCGCCCGCCTGGCCCGGCTGATCGTCGCCGCCGTCGAGGGCGCCACGATCCTGTGCCGCGCCCACCGCGACGTCGCACCCCTCGACGACGTCGTCACCGAGCTCAAGGACATGACCCGCGAGGCCGTCAAGGAGGCCTAGGCGCTCCCGCCCGTCAGGCGTTCCCGGTGGTCAGGCGTTCCCGGCGGCCAGCTCGGCGATCGCCTGGAGGGCGAGGACGTACGACATCGTGCCGAAGCCGGCGATGGTGCCGGTCGCGACGCCCGCGACGACGGAGGTGTGGCGGAACTCCTCGCGGGCCGCCGGGTTGGTGATGTGCACCTCGATCAGCGGCGCGGTGCGCTGCGCGAGCGCGTCCCGCAGCGCGTAGGAGTAGTGGGTGAACGCGGCCGGGTTCAGCACGACCGGGACGCGCTCGTCCGCGGCCTCGTGCACCCAGCGCATCATCTCGGCCTCGTCGTCGGTCTGCCGGACCTCGACGGCCAGGTCCAGGCGGCGGCCGGCGTCCCGGCACAGCTCGGCCAGGCCGTCGAAGGTGGTCGTCCCGTACTTGTCGGGCTCGCGGACGCCGAGGCGGTGCAGGTTGGGTCCGTTCAGGACCAGCACGCGGGTCATGAGGCGATCTCCCGGTAGGCGGCGGCGAGCAGATCCTCGTCCGGGGCTTCGAGGCGGCCCGGTTCGGCGATGCCGTCGAGGACGACGAACCGCAGCGTGGCGCCCCGCGACTTCTTGTCGATGGCCATGGTGGCGCGCAGGCCGGCCCAGTCGCCGGCGTAGGAGACCGGGAGCCCGACGGAGGCGAGGATCTCGCGGTGCCGCCGGACGGCCTCGTCCGGCAGGCGCCCGGCGAGGCGGGCCAGCTCGGCGGCGTAGACCATGCCGATGGCGACGGCGTGGCCGTGCCGGAACCGGTACTCCTCCGCCTTCTCGATGGCGTGCGCGAGCGTGTGCCCGTAGTTGAGGATCTCCCGCAGGCCGCCCTCCCTCAGGTCGGCGGACACGACGTCCGCCTTGACCTGCACGGCGCGTTCGACCAGCTCGCGGGTGTGGGGGCCGTCCGGGGACGCGGCCCCCTCCGGGTCGTCCTCGACCAGCTCCAGGATCTTCGGGTCGGCGATGAACCCGGCCTTGATGATCTCGGCGAGGCCGCTGACGTAGTCCTCGCGGGGCATCGTCACCAGCGTGGCCAGGTCGCACAGCACTCCCGCCGGCGGGTGGAACGCGCCGACGAGGTTCTTGCCCTCGGGGACGTTGATCCCGGTCTTGCCGCCGACCGCCGCGTCGACCATGCCGAGCAGCGTCGTCGGGACGAGCACCGCCCGCACGCCGCGCAGCCACGACGCCGCCGCGAACCCGGCGAGGTCGGTGGTCGCGCCGCCGCCGACACCGACGACGGCGTCCGTCCTGGTCATGCCCGACCGGGCGAACGACGACCACAGCCCGGCCAGGACACCGACCTCCTTGGCGGCCTCGCCGTCCGGGACGGGCAGCGCGTGGACGGTGTGTCCGGCCTGTTCAAGGGCACCGCACACCGGGCGGGCGATCTCCGGCAGCCCCTCGGCGTGCACGACGGCGACCGTCGTGGCGCGGTCGCCGACCAGGCCGGGCAGCTCGCCGAGGACACCGGCCCCGATGACGACGTCGTACGGGTCGGCGCCGCCCACGTGCACCCGCGCCTGCGTCACGCGTCCTCCCTGTGGGGGGACGACCCCCCACGCCCCCCGTTGCGGGACGTGTGCTCCAGGGCCTTGGCGATCTCCTCGACGACATCGGCCGGCTCGCGGCCGTCGGTCTCGACGCCGACCGTGCCGAGCCGCTCGTAGATCGGCAGGCGCTCCTCCAGGAGCTTGCGCATCTGGCTGCGCGGGTTGAGGACCAGCAGCGGACGCGCCGACGCGAGCCCCACCCGCTTGATCGCCTCCGACAGCCCGACCCGGAGGTAGACGACGGTGTGCCCGGCGAGCAGTTCCTGCGTCTCCTCCGCCAAAACCGCGCCGCCGCCGAGCGCGACCACGCCCTCGTGCTCGGCCAGCGCCGCCGCGACGGCCGCGCGCTCCAGCTCGCGGAACCGCTCCTCGCCCTCGTCGATGAAGATCTCGCCGACGGGCTTGCCCGCCGCACTCTCGACGTCGGCGTCGGTGTCGCGCAGGGCGACGCCGAGGCGACGCGCGAGCGCGTCGCCGATCGTGGTCTTGCCGGAGCCTGGCGGCCCGATGATGACGGCCTTCGGTCGCATTCTCAGCGTGTCCAGTTCACTTGACGGTCAGCGAGGACACGTATCCCCGCAGGTTACGGGCGGTCTCCTCGGCCGAGTCGCCGCCGAACTTCTCCAGCGCCGCGTCCGCGAGGACCAGCGCCACCATCGCCTCGGCGACGACCCCGGCGGCGGGGACCGCGGTGACGTCGCTGCGCTGGTTGATGGCCTTGGCGGGCTCGCCGGTCTTCACGTCGATGGTGTCGAGGCGGCGCGGCACGGTCGAGATCGGCTTCATCGCGGCCCGGACGCGCAGCGGCTCGCCGGTGGTCATGCCGCCCTCGACTCCGCCGGCCCGGTTCGTCCGCCGGCGGACGCCCTCGGGCGTGCCGTCGATCTCGTCGTGCGCCCGGGACCCGGGACGCCGCGCGGTGGTGAACCCGTCGCCGAGCTCCACGCCCTTGATCGCCTGGATGCCCATGAGGGCCCCGGCGAGCCGCGAGTCGAGGCGGCGGTCCCAGTGGACGTGGCTGCCGAGGCCGGGCGGCAGACCGTAGGCGAGGACCTCCACGACGCCGCCGAGGGTGTCGCCCGCCTTCTTGGTCTCGTCGATGTGCGCGACCATGGCCGCCGACGCGCCGTGGTCGAAGCAGCGCACCGGGCTCTCGTCCACCCGGGCGAGATCGCCGGGCTCGGGCAGCACGCCCTCGGGCGCCGCGACCTCGCCGAGCGCGATCACGTGGCTGAGCACGTCCACGCCGAGGGCCTGCTTGAGGAACGCCTTGGCGACGGTCCCGAGCGCGACCCTCGCGGCGGTCTCCCGCGCGCTCGCCCGTTCGAGGACGGGCCGGGCGTCGTCGAAGCCGTACTTCTGCATGCCGACAAGATCGGCGTGGCCGGGCCTCGGCTGCGACAGCGGGGCATTTCTCCCACCCTGCCCCCGGCTCTGGGCCGCGAGGACGTCCGCGTCCACCGGGTCGGCCGACATGACCGTCTCCCACTTGGGCCACTCGGTGTTGCCGACCTCGATCGCCACCGGCCCGCCCTGCGTCACCCCGTGCCGGACGCCGCCGACGATCGTCACCTGGTCCTGCTCGAACTTCATCCGGGCGCCCCGCCCGTGGCCCAGCCGGCGGCGGCGCAGTTCCTCGGCGATCTCCCCCGAGGTCACGCGCACACCGGCCGGCAGCCCCTCCACGATCGCGGTCAGGGCCGGGCCATGGGACTCCCCCGCGGTCAACCAGCGCAGCATGCCCCCGATCCTATTGACTCCGCGCACCCGCCCGTGACGCCGTCCACCATCTGAGAGGCTCGTCCGCGGAGGTGGTGTCGATGAGGGAGGCGCTGCTCGCGCAGGCGCGGGGATGCGCGAAGCTGGGGTCGCCGATGTACGCGGAGCTTCTGAGGCGGGCGGCGGACGACCCGGGCGGGGCCGTGGCGGGCGTGCTCGGGGAGCGCGCGAAGACCGGGTTCGTCCTGGGAATGCTGGGGACGGTGCACCGGATCGTCCTGGAGGGGCGGGCGCCGGAACTCGCCGCGTACTACCCGACGGCGGGCGCGACGCGGGATCCACTGGGAGCCTGGCCCGCGTTCCGGGACGTGCTGGTCGAGCACGCGGCGGAGATCCGGGAAGGGCTCGCCGACCCGCCGCAGACGAACGAGGTGGGGCGGGCGGCCCCGCTCGTCGGCGGGCTCCTGGCGGTGGCGGAGGCCACGGGGCTGCCGATCAGGCTCCTGGAGATCGGCGCGAGCGCGGGCCTGAACCTGCGGGCCGACCATTTCCGGCTCCTGCACGAGGGCGGCGCGTACGGGCCGGAGTCACCGGTCGTGCTCCACGACGCCTGGCGGGGCCTTCCCCCGGTGGACGCGCCGCTCGCCGTCGTGGAGCGGCTGGGATGCGACACCGGCCCGCTCGACGCGACCTCGCCGGAGGCGCGGCGGCGGCTGCTGTCTTACGTGTGGCCGGACCAGACGGCGCGGGTCGAGCGGCTGCGGGCGGCGTTCGAGGTGGCCGCGCGGGTCCCTGCGACGGTCGTGCGGGCGGGCGCGGCCGACTTCCTGGACGGCCTCGCCCCGGAACCGGGCGCGGCGACGGTCGTGTGGCATTCGACGATGTGGGCGTACCTGTCCGAGGACGAGGCGGCGCGGCTGCTCCGCCGCCTGGACGAGGCCGGGGCCGCGGCGACCGGGGAGGCGCCGGTCGCCCACCTGTCGTTCGAGGGGCGCGACGCCTCCCGCCTCGACGCCGTCCAGGTCGTGGCGCTGCGGCTGTGGCCGGGCGGCGAGCGGGTGGTCCTCGGCGAGGGCCCGTCCCACGGCCTGCCCGTCACCTGGTCCTAGGCGATCTCGCGCCATTCGAGGACGGGGGCCACCCGGTCCCTGATCGCGGCGAGGAAGCCCAGGCGGTTGGCTCGCCGGGCCGGGTCCTCGTCCATGACCATGACGTCGTCGAAGTAGGTGTCGATCGGTTCGATGAGGGCCGTCGCCGCCGCGTGGAACTCGGGC
>NZ_SMKH01000144.1 GCF_004348515.1 Actinomadura sp. KC345
ACCCAGACCGGCGACCAGGGCCTGACCATCGGGCGGTCCGCCGCCGTGCTGGCCGGGCTGCCCAAGAGCGTCCCCGGCTACGCCGTCGACCGGATGTGCGCGGGCGCGATGACCGCCGTGACCACGTCCGGCGCCGGGATCTCCTTCGGCTCCTACGACGTCGTCATCGCGGGCGGCGTCGAGCACATGGGGCGGCACCCGATGGGCGAGGGCGCGGACCCGAACCCCCGGTTCCTCGCCGACCGGCTCGTCGACCCGTCGGCCCTGGTCATGGGCTCCACCGCGGAGAACCTGCACGACCGGTTCCCCGGCATCACCAAGGACCGCGCGGACGCCTACGCCGTCCGCAGCCAGCAGAAGGTCGCCGCCGCCTACGCCGCCGGGAAGATCCAGCCGGACCTCGTGCCGACCGCGATCCGCTCCCCCGAGAAGGGGTGGGGGCTCGCGACCGAGGACGAGCCGCCGCGCCCCGGCACCACCCTCGACGACCTGGCCGGGCTGAAGACCCCCTTCCGCGTGCACGGCAACGTCACGCCGGGGAACGCCGCCGGGCTCAACGACGGCGCCACCGCGTGCCTGCTGGCCGCCGAGGACGTGGCCCGCGACCTCGGCCTCACCCCGAAGATGCGGCTCGTCGACTTCGCCTTCGCCGGCGTCGAGCCGGAGGTCATGGGCGTCGGACCCGTCCCCGCCACCGAGAAGCTCCTCGCCCGCAACGCGCTGACCATGGACGGCATCGGCCTCATCGAGATCAACGAGGCGTTCGCGGTGCAGGTGCTGGCGTTCCTGGAGCACTTCAAGATCGCCGACGACGACGCGCGGGTGAATCCGTGGGGCGGGGCGATCGCCCTCGGGCATCCGCTCGCCTCGTCCGGCGTCCGGCTGATGAACCAGCTCTCCCGCCTGTTCGAGGAGCGTACGGACGTCCGCTATGGACTGACCACGATGTGCGTGGGCATGGGCATGGGCGGAACCGTCCTCTGGGAGAACGCCGACTGGGAGGGGACGAAGTGAGCGACCTCGCGGAACTCTTCAAGGACGAGCTCGTCACGCGCGCGTATGTCAGGGACGTCACGCTCCCGTACGGCGCGGGCACCGTCGCCCTCATCACACTCGACAACGGACACGACCACACCAAGCCCAGCACCTTCGGCCCCAACGGCCTCGCCGACCTGAACGCCGCCCTCGACTCGGTCGCCGGGCGCGACGACATCGCGGCGGTCGGCGTCACCGGCAAGCCGTTCGTCTTCGCCGTGGGCGCCGACCTCAACGGCGTCCCGCTGATCACGAGCCGCGCGGACGCGCACGCGATCGCCCGGCTCGGCCACGACGTGTTCCGGCGGCTCGGCGAGCTGGACGTCCCGTCGTTCGCCTACTACAACGGCGCGGCGATGGGCGGCGGCGTCGAGATCGGGCTGCACTGCACGTACCGGACGATCTCCTCCGGCGTCCCGGCGCTCGCGCTGCCCGAGACGTTCCTCGGGCTCGTGCCCGGCTGGGGCGGGACGTACCTGCTGCCCAACCTGATCGGCGCGGAGAAGGCGCTCAAGGTCGTCATCGACAACCCGCTCGCGCAGAACCGCACGCTGAAGGGCCCGCAGGCGTACGAGCTGGGCATCGCCGACGCGATCTTCGACTCGGCCGACTTCCTGGAGGAGTCGCTCGCCTGGACGGCCCGCGTCCTGAACGGCGACATCGTCGTCCGGCGGCCCGAGGTCGACACGGGCAAGGCGTGGGACGACGCCGTCGCGATGGCGCGCTGGAACGTGGACGGCAAACTCCACGGCGCGGCCCCGTCCTACACCCGCGCGCTCGACCTGATCGCCGCGGCCAAGGACCGCACCCGCGACGAGGGCTTCGAGGCCGAGGACGAAGCACTGGCCGACCTCATCATGAGCGACGAGCTGCGCGCCGGCCTGTACGCGTTCGACCTCACCCAGAAGCGCGCGAAGAGGCCCGCCGGGGCACCCGACACGTCCCTGGCCCGCAAGATCACCAAGGTCGGCGTCGTCGGCGCCGGGCTGATGGCCGCGCAGCTCGCGCTGCTGTTCGCGCGCCGCCTGGAGGTACCGGTCGTGCTGACCGACCTCGACCAGGAGCGCCTGGACAAGGGCGTCGGCCACGCGCACGCCGAGATCGACAGGCTGCTCGGCAAGGGTCGGGTCTCCCCCGACAAGGCGAACCGGCTCAAGTCCCTGATCACCGGCTCGCTCGGCAAGGACGCGTTCGCCGGCGCCGACTTCGTCATCGAGGCCGTCTTCGAGGAGATGTCGGTCAAGAAGAAGGTGTTCGCCGAGGTCGAGGAGTACGTCTCGGCCGAGTGCGTCCTCGCCACCAACACCTCGTCGCTGGCGGTCAGCGAGATGGCGTCCGGGCTGAGGCACCCCGAGCGGGTGGTCGGCTTCCACTTCTTCAACCCGGTCGCGGTCCTGCCGCTCCTGGAGATCGTCCGGGGCGAGCGGACCGACGACACGACGCTGGCCACCGCGTTCGCGGCGGGCAAGCAGCTGAAGAAGTCGTGCGTGCTGGTGAAGGACGCCCCCGCGTTCGTCGTCAACCGCGTCCTGCTGCGGCTGCTCGCCGAGATCGTCCGGACGGTGGACGAGGGCACGCCGATCGAGGTCGCCGAGCGCGCCGCCGCGCCGCTGGGCCTGCCGATGCCGCCGTTCGTGCTGATGGGCCTCGTCGGCCCGGCGATCGCGCTGCACGTGAACGAGACCCTGCACGAGGCGTTCCCGGACCGGTTCCCGCTGTCGAGCAACCTGGCGAAGCTGGTCGCGTCCGGCAAGTCCGGCGTATACCTGCCCGACTTCTCCCTCGACCCGGAGGTGGCGGAGATCTTCGCCGGCGGAGCGGACCCGTCCACCGAGGAGCAGGTCCTCGGCCGCGCGCTCGGCGCGCTCGCCGACGAGATCCGCATCATGCTCGACGAGGGCGTCGTCGCGGCCCCGCAGGACATCGACCTGTGCATGATCCTCGGCGCCGGCTGGCCGTTCCACCTCGGCGGCATCACCCCGTACCTGGACCGGTCGGGCGTGGCCGAAAGGGTCACCGGCCGCCGCTTCCTGGAGCCGGGGGTCGCCTCCCTGCCGGCCTGACCCGCTGCGCTTGCCCCGGGAAAAGAGGCGTTTCGGACCGCGGTTCGAGACGCCTTTCCCGGTGTCACCGCACGTCACGGGGCGTGCATGCGTTTCCCCGGCCATAAGTCGCACACAGATGGGCATACGTTCGGCGGCCGTGTCGATCACCCGGGAGGCGAAGGGACACCGAGGATGAACCTGCTGCGCACGAAGTCGGTCGAGCAGTCGATCAGCGACACGGAGGAACCGGAGCACAGGCTGCGGCGGGCCCTGTCGGCACTCGACCTGACCGTGTTCGGGGTCGGCGTCATCGTCGGGACGGGCATCTTCGTGCTGACCGGCCAGGTCGCCCGGGACAACGCGGGACCCGCGGTCGCGCTGTCGTTCATCTTCGCCGCCGTGGTGTGCGGGCTCGCGGCGCTGTGCTACGCCGAGTTCGCCTCCACGGTCCCGGTCGCCGGGTCGGCCTACACCTTCTCCTACGCCACGCTCGGCGAGTTCCCGGCGTGGATCATCGGCTGGGACCTCATCCTGGAGATGGCGCTCGGCGCCGCCGTCGTCGCGGTCGGATGGTCCGGGTACTTCGCCTCGCTGCTGGACGGCATCGGCATCACGCTGCCGACCGCCATCGCCGACCCGCCGGGCGAGGGCGGGACGGTCAACGTCCCGGCGATCGTACTCGTGCTGCTGGTGACCGCGCTGCTCGTCCTCGGCATCAAGATCTCCTCACGGGTCACCGCCGTGGTGGTGGCGATCAAGGTGTCGGTGGTGCTGCTGGTGATCGTCGCGGGGCTCTTCTTCGTCAAGGGCACCAACTACGAACCGTTCATCCCGCCCTCGGAGTCGACCCCGGAGGTCGGCGGCCTGGACGCGCCGCTGATGCAGGTGCTGTTCGGCGTCACGCCGGTCGCCTTCGGCTGGCTCGGCGTCTTCTCCGCCGTCGCGATCGTGTTCTTCGCCTACATCGGGTTCGACATCGTCGCCACCGCGTCCGAGGAGGCCCGCAACCCGCAGCGGGACCTGCCGATCGGCCTCATCGGCTCCCTCGTCATCACCGCCATCCTGTACGCGGCCGTGTCGACCGTGGTCGTCGGCATGCAGCACTACACCGAGCTGAGCACCGACGCACCCCTCGCGGACGCGTTCGAGCACGTCGGCCATCCCGGGTTCGCCACGGTCATCGACGTCGGCGCCGTCGTCGGCCTCATCACGGTCGTGATGATCCTGCTGCTCGGGATGAGCCGCATCTTCTTCGCGCTGAGCCGGGACGGCCTGATGCCCGCCTGGCTCTCGGCCGTCCACCCGCGCTTCCAGACCCCCTACCGCTCGACGATCATCATGGGCGTCATCGTCGCCGCCCTCGCCGGGTTCATCCCGCTGGCCGAGCTCGCCACGCTCGTCAACATCGGCACGCTGTTCGCGTTCCTCGTCGTCTCGGTCGCCGTGGTGATCCTGCGCAGCACCCGCCCGGACCTGCCGCGCGCGTTCCGCACCCCGCTGGTCCCGCTCGTCCCCATCCTGTCCGTGCTGGCCTGCCTGTTCGTGATGATCAACCTGCCGGTGGAGACCTGGATCCGGTTCCTGGTGTGGATGGGCATCGGCGTCGTCGTGTACGCCGCGTACGGCTACCGGAAGAGCCGTCTCGGGCACATCGGCACGGCCCCCGGAGAACAGTGAACCGCCTCACCCGGTCCGGGACTTGCCGGACCTGCAAGATCACGAACAGTCGTGGTTGCACGCTCCTCGCGAGGCCCGTCCGACCGACCTGCCGGAGCAGCCGGGGAACTCTTACGTTCGCCGGACGCGCGGCCTGCCGCCCGTGACGGGGGTCACTGTGTCCTTTTGCTCGCCGGGTGGGCACAATGGCCCGCATGGCTTCTCCAGCACTCGTCGCGGTGATCGGCTCCGGACCTGCGGGGATCTACGCCGCCGAGGCCCTCGTCAAGCAGACCGACGGCGACGTCCGGGTGGACGTGTTCGACCGGCTGCCGACGCCGTACGGGCTGGTTCGCTACGGCGTCGCGCCCGACCACAAGTCGATCAAGTCGATCGCCAAGTACCTGCAGAGGGTGCTGGAGAATCCCGCCGTCCGCTTCTTCGGCTGCGTCGAGCTGGGACGGGACGTCAGCCGCACCGAGCTGCTCGACTGCTACGACGCCGTCATCTACTCCACCGGCGCGATGGTCGACCGGCAGTTGCGCATCCCCGGCGAGGAGCTGCCCGGCAGCATCGCCGCGACCGACTTCGTCAACTGGTACTGCGGGCACCCCGACGCCGCCGACCACTCCTTCGACCTGTCCGTCGAGGAGGTCGCGGTCATCGGCGTCGGGAACGTGGCCGTCGACGTCGTCCGGATCCTGGCCAAGACGGCCGGCGAGCTGCGCGAAACCGACGTCCCGGAGCAGGTCATCGAGGCGCTGTCGGCCAGCCGGGTCAAGCGCGTCCACATGATCGGGCGGCGCGGCCCGGCGCAGGCGAAGTTCACCACCAAAGAGGCCCGCGAGCTGGGCGAGCTGCCGAACGCGAGCATCCACGTCAGCCCCGAGGACATGGACCTCGACCCCGCGAGCGCCGAGCTGGCCGGGAGCGACCGCAAGGTCGGCGGCAACATCAAGGCGCTCAGCGCCTGGACCGGCGAGCCCGCCGCCGGGCGCCCCCGCCACATCGACGTGCGGTTCTGGCGCGCCCCCGCCGAGATCATCGGATCCGACCGCGTCGAGGGCCTGAAGCTGGAGAGGACCCGGCTGGACGAGACCGGCCGCGTCATCGGAACGGGCGAGTTCGAGACCCTTCCCGTCGGCCTGGTCATGCGCTCGGTCGGCTACCAGAGCGTCCCCCTGGACGGCGTCCCGTTCGACGAGCGCTCCTACACCGTGCCGAACGAGGGCGGGCGCATCACCGGCCCGGACGGCGACCCCGTACCCCGCGAGTACGTCGCCGGCTGGATCAAGCGCGGCCCGTCCGGCGTCGTCGGCACGAACAAGTCCGACGCCGCCGAGACCGTCCGCAACCTCCTGGAGGACCTGGAAGGCGCCGAGACGAACCCCAAGCGCACCATCGAGGAGCTGCTGGAGTCCCGCGGCCTCCCCGTCGTCACCTACGAGGACTGGCTCAGGCTGGACGCCGCCGAGATCGCCCTCGCCGAGTCCCTCGACCGTGGCGAGCGCGTCAAGCTCGCCCGCTGGGAGGCGATGACGTCCGCCTGCCGCGGCCGGGAGTGACTCTCCTCCGCGCCAAGATCCCGCGCGCAAGGTAGTGACGGACATGTGACCCGGACGCTACGGTGCCGCGTGTGACCGGCGGTCCAGAACTGTACGGGTTCCCCCCACCCGAGTCGGTCCCCGACCTGAGGTGGCTGGGCCCTGACTACGTGTCCGTGCTCGTGTACGACCTGACCCAGGGACTCCTGCGCCAGGACCCGCGCACGTCCGTGATGGGCGTGCGGTGCGAGGGCGAGCCCCGGCTCGACCCCTCGGTCGACTCGTCCGGCGTCATCCGCGCGCACGACGCCTGCTTCCCGCTCCAGGTCTTCGTCAGGGACGGCAACGGCCGCCCCTGGCGCCTGCGCGGGCGATGGACCTACTCGGGCCGCGAACTCGGCACCGCCGCCGCGTCCATCACCCACTTCTGGCAACTGCTGGCCGCCGAGGGCGTCTGAGCCGGGTGTGGCCTCCTCGGCCGTCGACGACATCGGGCGTCGCGATCGCGCAGCGAGCCGGAGCGATGCTAGCGATCGCGCGCGTCGTCCGCTGAGGTGAGGCGCTCCGCGCCTGACGCCGAGGGCAACGCCGTGGCGAACGCCGTGATGTCGCGGGCGAGGGCCTGGGGGGTCAGGCCGATGTCGCTGAGGATCTCGGCGCGGGCGGCGTGGTCGAGGAACTCCTGGGGGATGCCGAACGTGCGGACCGGGGCGTCGACCTCGGCGTCGCGCAGGAGGCGGGCGACGGCGTCGCCGACGGCGCCGGTGCGGCCGTTGTCCTCGGCGACGGCGACGAGCGCGTGGTCGCGGGCGAGGTCGAGCAGCGCCGGGTCGAGCGGCTTGACCCACCGCGGGTCGACGACGGTGACGCCGATGCCCTGGGCGGCGACCAGCTCGGCCGCCTCCACCGCGGGCGCCGCCATCGAGCCGGCCGCGACCAGCAGGACGCGGGTGCCGTTGGAGCCGTCGTGGCGGGCCAGGACGTCCATCTCGCCCGCCTTGCCGATCGCCTCGATGTCGTCGGCGGCGGGACCCTTCGGGTAGCGGATCGCGGTCGGGCCGTCGTCGACGGCCACGCACTCGCGCAGCAGTTCCCGGAGCCGGGCGCCGTCGCGCGGGACGGCTACGCGCATGCCCGGGACGAGCTGCAGGATCGACATGTCCCACATGCCGTTGTGGCTGGCGCCGTCGTCGCCGGTCACGCCGGAGCGGTCCAACGCGAACGTCACCGGCTGGCGGTGCAGCGCCGTGTCCATCAGGACCTGGTCGAACGCGCGGTTGAGGAACGTCGCGTAGACGGCCACGACCGGGTGCAGGCCGCCCATCGCGAGCCCGGTGGCGGAGGTGACGGCGTGCTGCTCGGCGATGCCGACGTCGAAGATGCGCTCGGGGAACGCCTCGGCGAACGGGGCGAGCCCGGTCGGGTACAGCATCGCGGCGGTGATGCCGACCACGTCGCCGCGCTCCCGCCCGATCTCGACCATCTCCTCGCCGAAGACCTTCGTCCAGGCGGGCCCGCCCTTCTTGCGGACGAACGCTCCGGTGGCGGGGTCGAACGCGCCGCCGCCGTGCATGCAGTCCTCGTCGTCGTTCTCCGCCGGGGCGTAGCCGCGTCCCTTGGTGGTGATGCAGTGCACGATGACCGGCTGGCCAAACCCGCGGGCGCGGCGCAGCGCGCGTTCGACGGCGTCCTCGTCGTGCCCGTCGATGGGGCCGACGTACTTCATGCCGAGGTCCTCGAACATGGCCTGCGGCTGCAGGACGTCCTTGAGGCCCTTCTTGATGCCGTGCAGGGCCTCGTAGGCGACGCTCCCGACCACCGGGGCGCGCGGCACGGTCTTCTTGATCAGGTCGAGCGCGTGCTCGTAGCCCTGGGTGACCCGCAGGTTGGCCAGGTGGGACGCAAGGCCGCCGATCGTCGGCGAGTAGGAGCGGCCGTTGTCGTTGACCACGATGATGACGGGGCGGTCGGCGCCGCCCGCGATGTTGTTGAGCGCCTCCCAGCACATCCCGCCGGTCAGCGCGCCGTCGCCGACCACGGCCACCACCGCGCGGTCGGACTCGCCGCGGATCTGGAACGCCTTGGCGAACCCGTCGGCGTACGACAGGGCGGTCGAGGCGTGCGAGTTCTCGATGACGTCGTGCTCGGACTCGGCGCGGCTCGGGTAGCCGGACAGCCCGCCGCGCTTGCGCAGTAGGTCGAAGTCGTGCCGTCCGGTCAGCATCTTGTGGACGTAGGCCTGGTGCCCCGTGTCGAAAAGGATCTTGTCGTGCGGCGAGTCGAAGACCCGGTGCAACGCGATCGTCAGCTCGACCGCCCCGAGGTTGGGCCCCAGATGCCCGCCGGTTCTGGAGACCGCCTGGACGAGGAACTCGCGGATCTCCTCCGCGAGCCGAGGCAGTTGAGCGGCGTCCAGTCGCTTGAGGTCGTCGGGACCTGTGATCGACTCCAGCAAGCTCACTCGTTTCAACTCCTCCGTCGGGGATCGGGTCTCCCCTGGCTCGGGCCGTTCCGAGTTTAATCCCGGTCGGCCCCCGACGCGCCGGGGGCCACCTGCCTCACGGGTGTGAAAAGACTGACCCGCGAGGAAACGACCGCCCGCACGAGCGGGGATGGGGTAGGAACAGAGCATGGTCGTCGAAGAGATCGTGCTGCTCAACGCGGAAGACGAGGCCGTCGGGACCGCGCCGAAGAGCACCAGCCACCACAATGACACGCCGTACCACCTGGCTTTTTCATGCTATGTGGTGAATACGGAGGGTCGTGTCCTCATCACTCAGCGCGCCCTGGACAAGCGGACGTTCCCCGGCGTCTGGACGGGGAGCTGCTGCGGTCACCCGGCTCCGGGCGAGGGATTGCGCGACGCCGTCCTGAGGCGCCTGCGGGACGAGCTGGGCATGCCGGACGCGTCGCTCACCTCCGTCCTGCCCGGGTTCCAGTACCGGGCCGTCGCCGAGGACGGGACGGTCGAGAACGAGCGCTGCCCCGTCGTGCGCGCCACCGTCCCGGCGGAGGGGCCCGTCCACCCGAACCCGGACGAGGTGGAACGCGCCGAGTGGTGGACGTGGGACCGCTGCCTGGAACTGACCGCCAGGCCCGAATCGTCGCCGTGGTACCGGCTCCAGCTCGCCGAGCTCGCGCCGCTGGGCGCCCCGCTGGAGTGGCCCGACGCCGGCCGGGAGGACCTGCCGCCCGCCCTCGGCTGGTGACCCGCGCGGACGGCGGCGCCGCACGTCCCGTTCGTCCCTCATGACGCGGCATCACCGCTTGATCACTTTTCCGTCTCCGATGTTGACCGGTGCGCAGTTCCGAACGGACGCTTGCTTCCCCGGGGTAATCGAAGGGACGGACGATGCGAGTACGCAACCCAAAGCGCCGCCTGACGGTGTACGCGGCCGTCGCGATGACCGGAGCCCTCGCCCTGTCGGGTTGCGGCGCGAACGAGGACGAGGGCTCGAACAACGACAAGTCCGAGGTCGAGGTCTTCTCCTGGTGGACCGGTCCGGGTGAGGCCGACGGGCTGAAGGCGATGCAGGCCGACTTCGAGAAGAAGAATCCCGGTACCAAGTTCACCAACGCGGCCATCGCCGGCGGGTCCGGCACGCAGGCCAAGGCCGTCCTGGCGAGCCGGCTGCAGAACAACAAGCCGCCGGACTCGTTCCAGGGCCACGCGGGCGCCGAGCTGCTCGACTACATCAAGGCCGGGCAGATCGAGCCGCTGGACGACTTCTTCAAGCAGAACAACCTGAACTCGGTCTACCCGAAACAGCTTCTCGATCAGATCACCTACAAGGGGCACATCTATTCGGTCCCGGTGAACATCCACCGGTCGAACGTGCTCTGGTACAACCCCGAGATCCTTGAGGACGCCGGGGTCGACGGCCCGCCCACGTCGATCGCCGAGTTCATCACCGCGCTCAAGGCCGTCGACGCCGAGACCGGCAAGGTCCCGCTGTCGCTCGGCGCGCAGTGGACGGCCGACCACCTGCTGGAGAACGTCCTGCTGGGCAGTCTCGGCACCGACGCCTACAACGCGCTGTGGGAGCCGGGCGCGGACTGGGGCGGCGCGGCCGTCACCAAGGCGCTGAACGAGTTCGCCGAGATCATGAAGTACACGACGATGGAGGCCGCGTCCACCGACTGGCAGGGCGCCGCGAAGGCCGTCGTGGACGACAAGGCCGCGTTCAACATCATGGGCGACTGGGCGTACGGCTACTTCGTCGGCGCGGCTCCCAACGGCCTCGGCAAGAAGCTCGACACCGACTTCAAGTACGCGCCGGCCCCCGGCACCGAGGGCACCTACATGTGGCTGTCGGACAGCTTCACCCTGCCCAAGGGCGCGCCGCACCGCGGTGGGGCGCTCGCGTGGCTGAAGGAGGTGTCCAGCAAGGAGGGGCAGGACCTCTTCAACCCGAAGAAGGGCTCCATCCCCGCCCGCACGGACGCCGACAAGAGCCTCTACAAGGGCTACCTGCAGTACGCGTTCGAACGCTGGAACAGCCCCGACATCAAGCTCGCGGGTTCGTTCTGGCACGGCGTGACCGCCAATAACAAGTGGCACACCGACATCGACACCGCCGTGGGCCTGTTCCTGCAGAACAAGGACGTGGGCAAGCTCCAGGAGGCGCTGGTGAACGCGGCCGAGAACAGCGGACAGTGAGGCTTCGCCGCATCCGGAAGTGGCTGCCGGGGCTGCTGCTGGTCTCGCCGTCCATCATCGCGATCGGCGTGTTCGTCTACGGGCTCATCTTCTGGAACACGCGGGTCGCGCTGAGCGGCAAGCACGACGAGGTTTCGGAGTACGGGTTCGACGGGGGCAGGAACTTCGTCGACCTGTGGGACCAGCCGAGCTGGCCGGGCGCCGTGCGGAACGCGCTGGTGTTCACCGCCGTGTTCGTCGTCGGCGCCCTGCTGCTCGGCGCGTTCCTCGCGTTCCTGATGGACAAGGGCGTCCGCGGTGAGGCGTCCTTCCGGATCATCTACCTGTTCCCGATGGCGGTGTCGTTCATCGCCACGGGCGTGGTGTGGCGCTGGCTGATGAACCCGGCGCCGCCGGAGCGCGCGGTCGGCCTGAACCAGCTGTTCGACAAGCTCCATCTGGGGGCGCTGGCGAACGACTGGTGGCAGAACCAGGACTGGGGCATGGCGGCGATGGCGCTGCCCGCGATCTGGCAGATGTCCGGATATGTCATGGCGTTGTATCTCGCCGGGTTCCGCAGCGTCCCCGAGGACCTGCGCGAGGCGGCGCGCGTGGACGGCGCGTCCGAGTGGAAGGTGTACCGGTACGTGGTGTTCCCGCAGCTCCGCCCGGTGACGCTGTCCGCGCTGATCATCCTCGGGCACATCTCGCTGAAGGTGTTCGACCTGATCATGGCGATCGCGGGCAAGCAGATCATCACCTATGTCCCGGCGGTCGCCACCTACGTCGAGATCTTCGACCGGCACGACCCCGCCAACGGGGCCACCATCGCCACGTACATGCTGGTGGCGGTCGCCGTCCTGGTGATCCCGTACCTCGTCTGGTCGGTGCGCTCGGAGCGGCAGCGGTGACGGCGATCAAGGCGCCGGCGGCGCGCGGGCGCGGGCGCGGTGCCGGGCAGATCGTGAAGCCGGTCATCCTGCTGGCGTTCGTCCTGCTGTTCCTCATCCCCGTGTACGTGCTGGTCGTCACCAGCTTCAAGCCGCTGGACGAGGCCGACCCCAGCAGCGCGTGGAGCCTGCCGGGCGAGTGGAGCACCTCCGGCTGGACCGCCGCGTGGGACGAGCTGAAGGCCGGCCTGGCGAACAGCGTCAAGATCGCCGTCACCGGGTCGGTCATCTCGGCGGTGCTCGGCTCGCTGAACGGCTACGTGCTGTCCAAGTGGAGGTTCCCCGGCGCGGACGTCGTGTTCACCCTGTTCCTGTTCGGCATGTTCATCCCGTACCAGGCGGTGATGATCCCGCTGGCCGGGTTGCTGACGGACATCGAGCTCTCCGGGACGATCCGCGGCCTCATCCTCGCGCACGTCGTGTACGGCATCCCCATCTGCACGCTGATCTTCCGGAACTACTACGTGACGATCCCGGACGAACTGATCGAGGCGTCCCGCGTCGACGGCGCCGGGATGCTGCGCACGTACTGGTCGGTCGTCCTGCCCGTCTCGGGCCCGGCGTTCGCGGTGACGCTGATCTGGCAGTTCACCTCGATGTGGAACGACTTCCTGTTCGCGGTGTTCCTCGGCGCCCCCGACAGCTGGCCCGTCACGGTGATGCTGAACAACACCGCCGGGTCGGGCGCGGTCGCCGTCCAGTACAACGTGCAGATGGCCTCGGCCCTCCTGGCGTCCCTGCCGACCCTCCTCGTCTACCTCCTGCTCGGACGATTCTTCATGCGAGGCCTCATGGCGGGCGCGCTGAAGGGCTGAAACACAGCGGTACGTCAACCTCACCGCGCCCTCACGCGTCACAGGAGTGATCAAAGGAGATCCGCATGGGAATCGAACGGCCGGGCTGCGGTCCCATGCCGGACGGCGGCCCGCGTACCGCGCCCGTTGGCATATCCGCCGATATGCGCCTAACCTCTCGTGCATCGTCATGCGGCACACCGGCCTCCCGCCGGGGCCCCGGCGATCCCGGAACGACGGAGACGGGGGAAGAACCGGAGGTGACCGCGTGCAGGCGATGAGTGTTCAGCAGCCCTGGGCGTTCGCGATCGCGCGTGGCGGCAAGACCGTCTCCAACCAGGATCTGCCGACCGCGTACCGCGGGCCGCTCCTCATCCACGCCTCCATGCGCGTCGACCTGAAGGCGTGCGACTCCCCGCTCATCCAGGCCGCGGGCTGGGACCCCCGCGACCCCCTCGCCACCATCGGCGCCGTCATCGCCGTGGCCGACCTCGACCACGTCTGCTCCACCGGCGACGCCTCCTGCGACTGCGGCCCCTGGTCGGCCCCCGGCTCCCAGCACTGGCACCTCAGCGGCGTCCGCGCCCTCCCCCGCCCCATCGTGACCGTCGGCCACCCCGGCCTCTGGCAGCCGAAGCCCTCCCTGATCAGCGCGGTGACCACCATGTTCACCACGACCGCCGCCCTCAACAACACCACCTGAGGGTAAAGAGCCCAATACTCTAGGTCGCGAAGTCGGGCGGGGTAACCTAGGCCCTGCATGGATCTGGCATGCCACCAACTGGAGCGGGACGTGAGCATCGCGCATGATCATGGCGGGCATGGCCCGTACACGGTGGAAGACCTGCACGCCCGAGAGGACGAAGGCCGAGGCCTGGAACTCGAGGACGGGTGGCTGATCGAGTTGTCCCCAAGTGCACCGCACAACTGGGTGGCCATGCAGTTGCAGGAGCTTCTCAAGGCAAGCGCAGCGGACGCCGGCGCCACCGTGTTCGTCGCAGGTGGTGGCGAGTGGGAGATCAGCACGCCGGCGGGCATCCGGAAACCCGATGTCTTCGTGGTGCCCCGAAGTGTGGCGCGGAACTCGATCGTGGATCGCAATCCGGTCGTCATCCCGGGCGGCGAACTACTGATGGTCGCCGAGGTCATCTCTCCCGGCAGCGGCAGTGAACGTGCTGATCGAGTGCGCAAGCTGAAGGAGTATGCGGCACTCGGCATTCCCCAGTACTGGCTCGTCGAGTTCTCTCCCCGCCCGAAGGTTCAGGTCTTCGTCCTGGACGACGAGATCGGCGGCGTCTACCGGTCCTACGCGGCGGCGATGGCGGGCGAAGTACTCAAGGTCGAGGTTCAGGCAGACTCGGCGTTCATCGTGACGCTCGACCCGGAGATACTCACGGAGTTTTGAGCGCGTCGGCGGCCTGGCGGAGGCGGGTGAACTCGTCGGCTATGCGGGCGACGGGCCAGCTTGCGTTGAGGCCGCTCGGATTGGGGAGGACCCAGACCTTCGCGGAACCGAAGGTGTCGTCCTGGGGGCCTATCCGGGTGCGGGGGCGGGCGAAGGCGGTGCGGTAGGCCGTGACGCCGGCCACCGCCAGGTAGGCAGGCCGGTGGCGTTCGACGAGTGCTTCGAGGCGGCGGCCGCCTTCGCGGAAATCTTCGTCGGTCAGCTCGTCGGCGCGGGCGGTGGTGCGGTGGGCCAGGTTGGTGATGCCGAGGCCGTAGGTGGGCAGGAGGTCCTGCCCGGACGGGTCCAGCAGGCGGTCGGTGAAGCCGGAGCGGTGCAGAGCGGGCCAGAAGCGGTTGCCGGGCCGCGCGAAGTGGTGTCCGGTCGCGCCTGAGTAGAGACCGGGGTTGATGCCGCTGAACAGGACGCGCAGCGTCCCGCCGTCCTCGGGCAGGACGTCGGGGATGACGCGGTCGCGGGCGGCCTCCAGGTCGGCCTTGGTCGGGCGCATCAGATCAGATTACGAGCGATCAGCACCACCGCGGACGTTCCGACGACGATGAGAAGTGCCAGGCGGAGGCGTCCCGCGTCCAGGTAGCGGCGTAGCGGGCCGGCGGCCAGGAACCCGGCGAGGACGAACGGGAGGAGCACCAGGCCCGCGGTGATCTGCCGGGCGGGGAGTTGCCCGGCGACCGCGAGGGCGGCCAGGGAGAGCAGCGCGCCGGCGACGAAGAAGACCGCCAGGGTCGCGCGGACGCGAGGGCCGCTCTCGCGCTGGTAGAGCAGCGCGATCGGCGGGCCGCCGATGCCGGAAGCGGTGGCGGTGGCGCCGGAGACGAGCCCGGCGGCGGTGAGCGTCCGCCGGTTGCGGGGCACCTCGCGCGCCCAGGTCGTCGCGGCGAGCGCGGCGAGGACGACGAAGCCGATCACGATGCCGAGCGCGCGGGCCGGGACGGCCGCCACCAGCCAGGCCCCGAGCGGCGCACCGGCGAGGCGGCCGCCGAACGCCCAGCCGAGGCCCCGGAGATCGACGTGCCGGAACTCCTGGGCGAGGGTCGCGAGCGGAAGGAGGAGCGCCATGACGAGGATCGAGCCCGGCATCAGGGACGGGAACAGCATCGTCACGATCGGGGTCGCGACGAGCCCGACGCCGAGGCCGGCACTGCTCTGGACGATCGCGCCGATCAGCGCGGCCAGCCCACCGAACAGCAGAAACTCGAAATGCGGCACGTCAGGACGCTATATCCCGACATCTCCGGTCTGTCGCTGGGCTATCAGGCGGAGGCCTCGGTGAGCCGTGCCAGCTGCGCGCCGGTCAGGGTCGTGCGGGCGACCTCGATGAGCGGCGGGAGCTGGTCGAGGGTCCGCGCGCTCGCGATGGGCGCGACGACGGTCGGCTGCGCGGCGAGCCAGGCCAGGGCCGCGGTCGCGACCGCGACGCCCTGCTCCTCGGCGACGATGTCCAGCGCGGCGAGCACGTTGCGGCCGCGCTCGGTCTCCAGGTGCCGCGCCGCCTTCCCGGACCGCACGCTGTCGACGTCCGACCCGGGACGGTACTTGCCGGTCAGGAAGCCCGACGCGAGGCCGTAGTACGGCAGGGCGGCAAGGCCGTGCCGTTCGGCGATGTCGCGGCGCGGCCCCTCGTAGGTGTCGCGCGAGACCAGGTTGTAGTGCGGCTGGATGGCGACATAGCGGGCGGTCCCCTCCCGCTCGCTGAACTCCAGGGACGCCTCCAGCCGGTCGAGTTCGATGTTGGACACCGCGATCTGCCGGACCTTCCCGGCGGTCACCAGCTCGTCCATGGCCGTCATGATCTCTCCGACCGGAACGGAAGGGTCGTCGAAGTGCGTGTAGTACAGGTCGATGCGGTCGGTGCGGAGCCGCCGGAGCGAGTCGTCCGCGGCGGCCTTGATGTTGTCCGGGGCCAGCCCCTCGCGCTTGGGATGCTTGCCGACCTTGGTCGCGATGACCATGTCGTCCCGGTTGCCGCGGGACTGCGTCCACTCCCCAATGATCGTCTCGGACTCCCCGCCGCTGTTGCCAGGCGCGGACGCCATGTAGGAGTCGGAGGTGTCGATGAAGTTGCCCCCGGCCGCCGCGTAGGCGTCCAGGATCTCGAACGAGCGCTCCTTGCCCGCGGTCCAGCCGAACACGTTGCCGCCCAGGCAGAGCGGAAAGACGTCCAGGTCACCGATCTTGTTCATAACAGCCTTCTTGTTCGCCTCGGAGGTATCAGGAGATCATTACCCAGTGCTGAACGCCTGTCTCACCTTCGCCGCCATCGCGGCGCTGCTGACGATCACGCCCGGGGTCGACATGATGCTCGTCGTGCGCAGCACCGTGGCGGGCGGGCGCCGGTCCGGCCTGCTCGCCTCGGCGGGGGTGATCACCGGCCTGATGTGCTGGGCGCTGGCGAGCGCGGCAGGGTTGACCGCGCTGCTGGCCGCCTCCCGGATCGCGTTCGACGCGCTGCGCATCGCGGGAGCCTGCTACCTGCTGTGGCTCGGCGGCCGTACCCTGTGGAACGCCCGCCGCCGGCCGCAGGACACGGCCGAGCCGACGGAGACGCGGACGTCCGGCGTCACGGCTTTCCGTACCGGCCTCACCTCGAACCTGCTCAACCCGAAGGTCGGAGTGTTCTATGTGAGCCTGCTGCCGCAGTTCATCCCGGACGGCGCCTCGGTGTTCTGGACGAGCATGCTCTTCGCCGTCATCCACGCGGCCGAGGGCCTGCTGTGGCTGGCGCTCGTCGTGTGCGCCGCCACGGCCGCCCGCCGCGCCCTGACCCGTCCCGCGGTGAAGCGCCGCCTCCAGCAGATCACCGGCGTGGCGTTCATCGGCTTCGGCCTCCGCCTGGCCATCGACCACTGATCGCGTCAGGAGGCGGCCGGGGACGTTCCCTGAGCAGGTGAACGCCCCGCCGCGCGGCGTCGGGATCGGCGACGGCGAGCTCTTCGAGCAGGTCGTCAAGGTCACCGGACGAGACCGTGATGCGACGGGTGGCACTCCACGTGCCGTCCAGATCCCGCGTTACCGCCCACTCGGAGAAGAAGTACCGCAGGAGCAGCAACGCAACGTTCTCATTCACCCTGGGAGCGGAAGCACTGCCCATACGAGCTTCCCTCCCTCGTTGAGCGGGCGGACGCCCCAGTCGTGGACGAGTTCCGCCATGAGCAGCAGTCCCCGACCTGAGATGGCGGTGTCGTCCTGCGGCCGGATGACGGGACGGCCCGCTCCGGCGTCCCAGACTTCCACCACGGGACGGCCGTCGCTCTCGCCGCGGAACACCTTCACGACGATCGGCCCCTCCCCGTGCCGCCAGGCGTTGGTGACGAGCTCGCAAACGACGAGCCGCCCGACGTAGTCGTCCTCGATCCCCCACTCGGCGAACCGCTCGGTGAGGAACCGCCGCGCGAGACACGGGGCCTGGTCAGTGGCATCGAGGACGAGCGGAGGCGGAACCTCCGGGGCAAGCGCTGTTGCTGGCATGACTGCGACCTAACGTCGTCGGGTTGATCGCCCCCCATTGAGCCACCGGGTACGCACGCAGCGTCACGAAGCGCAGGTAGTTGCCTGACAATCTCTTCTGACCGGATTTCTGAACTTGGTAACCGCTTGTGTCAAGGTTGGGAGAACATGCCCGCATGGCAGCACGACGGTCAAGAGCGAAGGTCAGCCCGAGCCTGGTCTCCTTCGGGCGCAGGTTCCGCAGATTCCGGGAAGCGAAAGGGTGGAGCCAGGAGAACGTCGCACGCCGGGCTCGTGACGGGGAGGGCGTCACGTCTCAGTACATCGGCCAGGTCGAGACCGGCCGGACGCGCTGCACCCGCGAGTTCGCCGAGCAGATGGACCGCGAACTCGAAGCGGACGGCGAACTCGTCGAACTGTGGGAGGACCTCGTCAAGGGAGCCGAGTTCCCGACCTGGTACGAGTGGCTCCCCGTCGAGGAGACGGCGGAGGAGCTGACCTGTTACAGCCTCTCGCTCGTCCACGGCCTGCTCCAGACACCCAACTACGCCGAAGTGCTGCTGTACGGCGACAAGGAGAGAACCGAGGAACGCCTCGCCCGGCAGGCCATCCTCACCCGCAAGAGTCCACCTCCGCCCGGCTGCACTTTCCTTGTGGACGAGGGGGTGCTCCTGCGCGAGGTCGGAAACCCGCAGGTCATGCGCGAACAGTGCGATCACCTGATCGAGGCACCGAAGGCCCTCGGGGTGTCGGTACAAATCGTGAAAATGCGAGGCGATCACCTCGGGAACATCAGTTCCTTTACGATCGCCACCATGGAGGACATGCGGGAGGTCGCGTACTTCGAGTGCCCGGCACGCGGGTTCACCCTGGAGGCGAGCGATGAGTTGATCGCCGTCCGCCGCGCCCTGCGAGAGGTGCGGGGCTTGGCCCTCCCGACAGATCAGTCGCTTGACTTCATCCGAAAGGTGCAGGCAGAACGATGGACCTGAGCACGGCAACCTGGCGCAAGAGCAGTCACAGCGGCGGCACGGGAGGCGAGTGCGTCGAACTGGCGTCGGCCCCCGGCATCATCGCCCTCCGCGACTCCAAGAACCCCGACGGCCCAAAGCTCATCCTGGAACGCAACGACTTCGCGGCCCTGGTCGCCGCGCTCAAGCACTGACACTCCCCAACAACAAGGAGATAAGGACCCAAGGGGCGAGGGATAAAGGGCGGTGGGGGCGGCGCAGCGTACGGG